>JAVEDB010000259.1 GCA_030841185.1 Actinomycetota bacterium | reverse complement strand
CTCAGGGGTCCTTTGGGGTGAAGCCGACACGGTTCGACCGTGCGGCCGGGCATCTCCCGCCCGAACCCGACAGCTCACCTCGTAGGCGTGGGAGAAAGAACGCTGGCTTGTCGCACAAGCATCGTCGCCCCAGTGCCATCTCGCGGATCGGTCGCCGCCCGCTTCATCTCGGTGTCGCCGCCGGTGTCGCCGGCACCGTGGCCATGACCGGCACGCTCGTCGCCTCGGCGGCACCAACCGCCCCGGCCAGGAACTCGATCAAGACATCCCCCGCAGCTTTTATCGATACGTTGACCGTCACCGACGAGCGCTCGTCGCAGCGGGCCGCCGACCAGGCCGGTGACCTGGTCCGCCGGCAGCGAGCCGCAGCCGCGGCCCGGGTCAGGGCCGCCAAGATTGCTGCCGCCAAGCGGGCGGCGCTGCAGGCCGCGGCGAAGAGACGTGCCGCTGAGGCGCGCAAGAAACGGACAGCCGCCCGGTCGACGCGGGCCTCCGACGAGCGCATGTCGGCGAGCGCCGCCCATGTGCTGTCCATCGCTGCGGCGCAGTCGGGCGACCGTTACTCGTACGGGGGCAACGGTCCCGACGCCTTCGACTGCTCCGGCTTCACCCAGTACGTCTTCGGCAAGGTGGGCATCTCGCTGCCTCACTCGTCGTCGGCGCAGTACTCGGTGGCGCGGCACATCTCGGCGTCGCAGGTCCGGCCGGGCGACCTGGTCTTCGTCCACAACGGCGGTGGCGGCAGCATCGGGCACGTCGCGATCTACGCGGGCAACGGCTGGTGGTATGAGGCGTCCAACCCCAGCACCGGCGTCGGCAAGCACCGGGCCTGGTCCTCCAACGTGTCCTACGGTCGGGTGCTCTGACCGCAGGACACCTCCAGCGTGTGGGCTGATATCCCCCCGTCAGCCCACACAGGAACCCCGGAGCCAACCCCCCGGCTCCGGGGTTCCGCATGTCCGAACTGTCAGGCGTTGGCAGGTACCGGCTCGCGGGTCGTGTGGGTAAGCACGACTGCTTCCGGTGACGTCCGACGCAGGTGCGCGAATCCGAGCAGCGACAGGATGAGCATGAACCCGGCGCCGATGAAGGCGACGATCGCTCCGTAGAGCGCGATCTGCCCCATCTTCCAGAACGCGTAGGCGTTCAGCAGCAGGCCGCGCAGCGTCTCGCCGCGGAACATGGTCTGCACCTGACCCTTGAGCGCCTCGTCATTCGGGCTGGCCTGTGACTTCGCGCTGAGCTGCGCGTAGGTCTGGCCGCCCGCCATCTCCTTGAGGTGCACGGCGATGAAGTGGTCCGCGTACGCACGTGCCTGCTCGCCGTTCACGAGCTGCTGGTCGGCGTACTTGTTGATGAACGGCCCGATCGCCGGGTCGGCGGTCGCCTTGCCTGCGGGCGGGAAGTGGATCTGCTGTGCAGTGAGCTGGGTGGTGACCTGGTCGTTGACGAACGTGTGCGCCCAGGTGAGCAGGCCGCCGGACACGAGCAGGATCGCTGCGACGACCAGCCCGCCCGTGGTGAGTAGTGCGTCGAGTGACTTGCGGGTCATGACCCTTACCTCCGTCGAGAGCAGCCCGGTCGCATCGCTTGTCGACCTCGGAAGGCGGCTCTCGTCCTCACCTCGAGCCTCGATGATGGGGCGCACGGCGGCTAAGGGCCGAAGGTCCCGCTGTGGCTCTCGATTGGTCCCGTCCTGACGAGCCGACGACCCGTGACAGTCGCCGGCACGATGCGCACGAAGTGGCTGCGCGGACCCGGGGCCCAGGGGTTCAGGCGCTGCGTTCGGCGCGCCAGGAGGGATGGCTCGGGTACGCCGTCGGCCACCCCCGTCACGACGACGCTCCAGCCGTCGTGGTCGGCCGGGTCGATGTCGTCGGCCTCGAAGGCGACCACCGTGTTCTGCGTGGCCAGGGCGAGCGTGGACCCCGGTGCCGTGCGGAAGACGATGGCGCCGTCGTCGACGGCGAAGTTCACCGGCGTGATCGCGGGCAGCGCGCCGTCGGTGTAGACGACGCGCCCCAGTCGGACCGTGGAGAGCAGGCGCATGCAGTCAGCCCGCGGCAGCGGGATGAACAGCCTGTCCTCGTCATACATGCTGCAACCATCGGCGTCCTTGAGGGCGCCGGCCAGTGTCGAAGGTCCTGACTTGACGGTCACCTAGTCTCGACTCATGCAGGAGCAGCATCCCGCTTCGACGCCCGGCCTGTCCGGACTCCTCGACGCGGTCGCGGCGATCGGCTCCGACCTGTCGCTCGCAGGGATGCTGGAGCGGATCATCGCGGTCGCCTGCTCCGTCTCGGGTGCCCAGTACGGCGCGCTGGGCGTGCTCGGCAACACCAAGGAACGCCGCCTGAGCGAGTTCGTCACGTTCGGCATGTCGCCCGAGCAACGTGCGGCCATCGGTCCGCTGCCGAGAGGGCACGGGCTGCTCGGGCTGATCATCGACCGACCGGAGCCGCTGCGCCTGGACCGCATCGCCGCCCATGAGCTGTCCTCGGGGTTCCCGCCGAACCACCCTCCGATGAACTCGTTCTTGGGCGTGCCCATCCGTACGCGGGGGAAGGTCTTCGGCAACCTCTACCTGACCGAGAAGGCCCGCGGTGCGGCGTTCACCGCGGACGACGAGATGGTCGTCGTCGCGCTCGCCGCCGCCGCCGGGGTCGCGGTCGAGAACGCGCGGCTCTTCGAGCAGACGAACCGGCGGCAGCGGTGGCTGGAGGCCGCGGCCGAGATCACTACCGCCCTGCTCGGTCCGGTGACGCTCAACAGCGCGCTCCAGCTCATCGCGGACCGGTCGCGCGAGGTCGGCGATGCAACGGCTTCGGCGGTGCTGCTGGCGGATCCTGGTGGTGACGGCCTCGTCGTCCAGGTCCTGTCCGGCGTCGACGACGTAGCCGTCGGGACCTTGGTGCGCGTTCCGGTCGCCGACACTCACGCGGTCTCGCATGCGCTGGCGGTGGTTCCCGGCTGGCCCGAGGGACGCACGATCGCCGTCCCGTTGCGGACCCGCGAGGACACGCACGGGATGCTCGCCATCTCCTGGTCGGTGGAGGCCGAGGACGCCCGGGGAGAGGTCGACGTCAACCTGCCCGCTGCGTTCGCGAAGCAGGCGGCGCTCGCGCTGCAGGTGACCCAGTCCCAGCTGGACAGGGCGCAGCTCGCGGTGTTCGAGGACCGCGACCGGATCGGTCGCGACCTGCATGACCTCGTGATCCAACGGTTGTTCGCGGTCGGGCTCACCTTGCAGAACGCCTCGCGGCTGGCCGTGATGCCGGAGGTGTCCCGTCGCATCACGACGGCTGTCGACGACATCGACACGACGATCAAGGACATCCGCCGGACCATCTTCGATATCAGCGTCGCCCCCACCTCGACGGACCTTCGCGCCGAGATCCGCTCCAGCATCGATCTCGTGGTCCCTGCGCTCGGCTTCCAGCCCACGCTGCGCACCGATGGTCCTATCGACAGCGCGGTGCCCGATGACGCTCGCGACGACCTGCTCGCGGTGCTGCTCGAGGCGCTGTCGAACGTTGCCCGCCATGCCGGCGCGGGTTCTGCTGAGGTCACCCTCGTCGTCGGCGACGACGTGGTCCTCACGGTGAGCGACGACGGCCGGGGCATCCCGGACGGTGCGCACTTGAGCGGTCTTCGCAACATGCGCGAGCGCGCCACGGACCTCGGCGGCTCGTGTCGGGTCAGCTCGCGGCCCGGAGGGGGCACACTGGTGGAGTGGCGAGTCCCGGCGAAGTGATCAGGGTCTTCCTGCTCGACGACCATGAAATCGTCCGACGAGGGCTCAAGGACCTGCTCGAGCTGGAGGGCGACATCCAGGTCGTGGGGGAGTCCGCCCTCGCCGAGGAGGCGGAACGGCGCATCCCGGCCCTGCGGCCCCATGTGGCGGTGCTCGACGCTCGGCTGCCCGATGGCAGCGGCGTCGACGTCTGCCGGGAGATCCGGTCGCGGGACCCCAACATCGCGGTGCTCATCCTCACGTCGTACGACGACGAGGAGGCGCTGTTCGCGGCGATCATGGCCGGCGCCGCCGGATACCTGCTCAAGCAGATCCGCGGCAACGACCTCGTCGACGCGGTACGCCGGGTGGCGGCCGGCCAGTCGATGCTCGACCCCGCGGTCACCCAGCGGGTGCTCACGCGGCTGCGTGAGGGCAGCAAGGAGGACAAGGCTCTCGCTCCGCTCACCGACCAGGAGCGAAAGATCCTCGACCACATCGCCGAGGGCATGACGAACCGCCAGATCGCGGAGGCGATGTTCCTGGCCGAGAAGACGGTCAAGAACTACGTGTCCAGCCTGCTCGCAAAGCTCGGGATGCAGTCGCGTACCCAGGCCGCGGTCTTCGCCGCGAAGCTCGCGGACCGTCCGTAGCCAGCCCGTTCGGTCAGGCGAGTACCTCGTCCAGCTCGCGGCGCGGCGTGACCTGCCCAGGCTCGGCGTACCCCATCCGCAGGACCATCTGCGGGAAGCCGATCGTGCCGAGCTCGCGGCCCAGCCGCTCCCGGGTCGCCGGCAGGTCCACCACCTGGCCCAGCGGCGAGGCCTGCACGCCGTCGACGACCGCGCGCAGCAACAGGTGCGCGAGCGCCTGGCCGGCCGTCAGCCAGTCATCGAGGGCGTCCCCGCCGGTCCCGATGACCGTGACGAGCGGGCGCTCCACGACTCCCTGATCCGCGATCCCCTCGGGGGACGTGCCCTCCAGGGCGAAGTCGCGGACCGGCAGGTTGGACATCCGGCTCCTGACCCCGCGCGGGATGACGCCAGCCGGGATGCCGTCGCGTGCCGACTCCGGCCGTTTGGTCCATTCGGAGACCTCCTCGCGGTAGGCCTCGTCACGGTCCTCGAGCTCGTCGGCGTGGCTCAGCAGCACAATGACCGGCAGCTGCTCGTTGGGTCCGGACAGGAGGCGCACCCACGCTCCCTCCCCTTCCACCGCGAGCGAGATCGCCTTGAGGGTGTCGTCGGCTACCTGCTTGTCGGTGAACGGCTCACGCTGCGTGTGCCGGTTCGTGGCCGCGGCGCCCAGAGACCGCTCCTCGGGCGTCGCCGGCGCCCCCGCTCGTGGCTGCAGCCGGGCGAGGAAGTCCCCGTAGATCTCGTCCCCGGCGGTCACGTCGGCGTCGAAGCCCTGGAGCCGCAACGCGAGACGCGCGTGGAAGAGGGCCGTCCCGCAGCTCATCACGAGCTGGCGGCCTTCGGGGTCGAGCACCTGGAGCTGGCGGTCTCGGTCGGCGTACAGCTCCAGGGCTCCGTTGGTCACCCGGAACCGCCACGGCTGGGTGTTGTGCACGGATGGTGCCAGCCGGGCCAGCTCGACCGCGGCCGTCAGATCGGGGGTGCGCATGTCAGTCATGGGACCGACTATCCGCGTGCGCGGCGGCGAGCACACGAGCCGACGTGCCCCGGCGGGGGGGCCAAAGGTCCCGATCAGGCGCCAGCAGGCCGGGTGCGTCAGCCCGCGAGCACCTCGTCGAGCCGCTCGTAGCCCTCGCGGATGCCGCTCTCCATGCCGCTGGCGATCATGGCGTCGCGGTCCGCGAAGCTGTCCACCAACGACGTGGCGACGAGACGTGTCCGGCCATCACCGAGGTCATGCAGCTCGAGCTTCTCCAAGGCCACTGAGTCGGGGACGCCTTCGAAGGTGAACGTCTGCACGATGAGCTCGTTCGGGCGCACCTCGTGGAAGGAGCCGTGGAAGCCGTACTCGTTGCCGTCGCTGCTGTGGATGTAGCGGTACGACCCGCCGGTCCGGCAGTCGAAGTGGTCGATCTTCATCTGGTGGCGGCGCGGCCCGAGCCACTGCACCAGCAGGTCGGCGTCGGTGTGCGCCCGGAAGACCTTCTCCGGCGGTGCATCGAACTCGCGGATGATGCGGACGAGCGGCACGTCCGGGTCGGAGAGGATCTCGGTCTCGTGGGTGCTGGTGCTGGTCATGTCGATGCTCCGCTTTCGGTTGGTGGGGTTGGTTCGACGTCGTCGGGCATCGAGCGCAGGACGTCGTCGAGTCGGCGGTAGCGCTCCTCCGCCTCGCGGCGGTAGCGCTCGATCCATCTGGTCATGAGGTCGAAGACCTCCGCTTCCAGGTGCACCGGGCGGCGCTGTGCCTCCCGGCTGCGGCTCACCAGGCCGGCGTCCTCCAGCACCTTGAGGTGCTTGGAGACGGCCTGCACGGTCACGTCGTACGGGTCGGCGAGCTCATTGACGGTGGCATCGCCGGCCGCGAGCCGCGCGACCATGTCGCGGCGGGTGGGGTCGGCCAGTGCCGAGAACACCCGGGAGAGCGAGTCAGCCGCCATCTCGTCCTCCCTCGTTCAACTACCTGGTTGAATACAACCTAGAGGCCGTCAGTGCCATTGTCAACCGATCGGTTGAAGAAGAATCTACGTCGAGCGGTGCGCGTCAGCGCCCCGTGCCGGCTCCGTTGTGGGCAGCAGGAGGACGAAGTGCGCCCCGGTCTCGCTGTCGGCGATGTCCAGGCTGCCGCCGTGGCGCTCGGTGATCGCCCGGGCGATCGCGAGACCCAGCCCGGTACCGCCGCCGTCCCTCGACCGAGCAGGGTCCACCCGGTGGAAGCGGTCGAACACCCGGCTGCGTTGGTCGGGTGGCACCCCAGGGCCGTCGTCGCAGACGTCCAGTCGGGAGAACGACTCGTCCGTCGACACGGCGAGCCGCACCGAGGTGCGGGCGTGCCGGGTCGCGTTCTCCACCAGGTTGCGGACGAGCCGCCGGAGCTCGTCCCGGCTGCCCCGCACGGGCGCGCCAGACACGTCGGACGTGTCGAGGGCGATCGTGCCCAGTGCCCGGGCGCGGACTGCCTCCTGGAGCACGATGTCGTCCAGGTCGAGTGGCTCGTGCTCGCGCGGTTCGGCGCTGCTGTCGGCGCGGGCGAGGAAGAGCAGGTCGCGGACGATGCGCTCCATCTGGTCGCTCTCCGCCAGCACGTCGGTCATGACCGCTCTCAGGTCGGGTCGGGACGGATCGGCGAGGGCGACCTCGAGCTGGGCGCGGAAGGCCGCCAGCGGACTTTGCAGCTCGTGGGAGGCATCGGCCACGAAGGCCCGCTGCTGTCGGCTCGACGACTCCAGCCGCGCAAGCATCTGGTTCATGGTGGTGGCGAGGCGGCTCACCTCGTCGTCGACGTCAGGCACGGGCACCCGGCGCGACAAGCCCTTCTCGGATATCGAGGCCACCTCCGCGCGGATGTCCTCCACAGGGCGCAGTGCGCGCCCGATGACGAGCCAGGTGGCGAAGGCCAGCAGCGCGAGCATGACGGGTACGCCGAGGAGGAGCGAGCGCCGAAGCGTTCGCGAGGCCTCGTTCACCGACTCCAGGCTGTTCCCGACATAGACGGTGACTGGCCCATGGGCCGCCGTGGCCCGCAACGCCCACACCCGGTAGTTCTCCCTCTCGTTGTCGTCGGGGGCGTTGTCTACGGTCCGGACGACGGGGGTCGGACCCGCCGGACGGAACGAGGAGATGGGTCCCTTGCCGAGGATGTTGGGCGAGGCGGCCAGTACGTGCCCCGATGCGTCGACGACCTGTGCCACGCCGTTCTCGCTGGAGTCGGTCAGGACGCGCGGCAGGATGCCGTCGGCCGCCATGGCGGCAAGGTCGTGGCTGCGGGCCTTCGCGAGCTCGTCGTCGCTTCGGGTCAGTGAACGTTGCAGGCTCAGGACCAGGATGACCGCGCCGGTGATGAAGGTCAGCGCGACGACGGCCGACGCAAGCACGGTGGTGCGCGTCCGTATCGACCCCCGGTGACGCACGTCATCCTCCGTCGGGGTCGAGCCGGTAGCCGACCATCCGGATGGTCTGGATGCTGGCGCGCCCGAACGGCTCATCGATGTGGCGCCGAAGCTGGCCGACGTAGACCTCGACGATGTTGGCGTCGCCCTCGAACGCGAAGTCCCAGACGTGCTCGAGGATCATCGTCTTCGGGAGGACCTCGCCGGCGCGCCGGAGCAAGAACTCCAGCAGCGAGAACTGGCGCGGCGTCAACGCGATGGGTGTCTCGCCGCGCCACACCAGGTGAGCTGCCGGATCCAGATGCAGGTCGCCCGCACGGAGGACGCTCGGCCGATCCTTCTTGCCACGACGGAGCAGCGCGCGCAGCCGGGCCACCAGCACGACGTAGGAGAACGGCTTGGACAGGAAGTCGTCGGCGCCCGCGTCCAGGGCGCGGGCCTCGTCGTCCTCGCCGGTCATCGCCGTCAACATCAGGATCGGAGTCCAGTCTCCGGCCTCGCGCAGGGCGCAGCAGAGGTCGCTGCCGCTCATCCCGGGCAGCATCGCGTCGAGAACGATCGCGTCGTAGCTGTTCTCCGTGGCGAGCCAGTGCCCGTCGGTCCCGTCGAGGGCGACATCCACGGCGTACCCCTCGATCTCCAAACCGCGCTTCACCGCCCCCGCGACGCGCTTGTCGTCCTCGACCAGCAGCAGCCGCATCCCGACACGGTCCCACGCCGTTCCTGAAGATCCGCTGAAAGCCCGGATTCGCCCTTGCTGCGGCGGCCGGGCGTCTAGCGCTGGTATCCGCGGAGGCAGTCGACGACCAGCTCCGGGATTGC
>JAVEDB010000225.1 GCA_030841185.1 Actinomycetota bacterium | reverse complement strand
GAGCCGTTGGACCCGAGGGCCTCGGAGACCTGCCGGATCGCGTAGGGGAACTCCTCACGCGCCGGCAGCACCGGCAGGATCGCCCGCTCGGCGAGGGCGCCGTGACCGATCTCGCGGCGCTTGGGTGAACCGACGCGGCCGGTCTCACCGGTGGAGTAGGGCGGGAAGTTGTAGTTGTGCATGTAGCGCTTGCGGTTCTCGGGGTTGAGCGTGTCGATCATCTGCTCCATGCGGAGCATGTTCAGCGTCGTGACGCCGAGGATCTGCGTCTCGCCGCGCTCGAACAGCGCCGAGCCGTGCACCCGCGGCAGCACCTCGACCTCGGCCGAGAGGGTGCGGATGTCGGTGAGGCCGCGCCCGTCGATGCGCACCTTGTCGCGCAGGATGCGCTGGCGCATGACCTTCTTGGTCAGCGCCTTGTAGGCACCGCTGATCTCCTTCTCGCGGCCCTCGAACTTGCCGTCGAGCCGCTCGTGGGCGACCGCCTTGACGCGGTCGAGCTCGGTCTCCCGCTCCTGCTTGTCGGCGATGCGCAACGCGGTGGCGAGCTCGCCCTCGACCTCGCTGGCGACGGCGTCGTAGACGTCGTCCTGGTAGTCGAGGAACGTCGGGAACTCGCGGGTCGGCTTCGCCGCGTCGGCAGCGAGCCGGGACTGGGCGTCGCACAGGACGCGGATGAACGGCTTCGCCGCCTCCAGGCCCGCGGCGACGATCTCCTCGGTCGGGGCGGTCTTGCCCTCGTTGGTGACGAGGTTCCAGGCGGCGGTCGTGGCCTCGGCCTCGACCATCATGATCGCGACGTCGTCACCCACCACGCGGCCGGCGACGACCATGTCGAAGACGGCCTTCTCGAGGTCCTCGTGGGTCGGGAAGGCGACCCACTGGTCGTCGATCAGCGCGACGCGGGTGGCGCCGATCGGGCCGCTGAACGGCAGGCCCGAGAGCTGGGTCGAGATCGAGGCGGCGTTGATCGCGAGGACGTCGTACATGTCCTTGGGGTCCAGGGCCATCACGGTGACGACGACCTGCACCTCGTTGCGCAGGCCCTTGACGAACGTCGGGCGCAGCGGCCGGTCGATGAGCCGGCAGGTGAGGATCGCGTCCTCGCTGGGACGTCCCTCGCGACGGAAGAACGAGCCGGGGATCTTGCCCGCGGCGTACATGCGCTCCTCGACGTCCACCGTCAGGGGGAAGAAGTCGAGGTTGTCCTTGGGGTGCTTGCCGGCCGTGGTGGCCGACAACAGCATGGTGTCGTCGTCGAGATAGGCGGCGACGGAACCGGCGGCCTGCAGGGCGAGCCGGCCGGTCTCGAACCGGATGGTGCGGGATCCGAAGCTGCCGTTGTCGATGACAGCCTCGGTCGTGTGGATCTGCTGACCCTCCATGGGTCACTCTCCTCTTTTGAGTCCGAGGAGGACTGGCGACGGCGCATCGGGATCTCGTTTGTCCCGGAAACCGGTCTTCGATGGAAGCCCACGAGCCCGTCCTGCGGACGGTCTTGGAGGCCACTACCGAGGACCGGTACGTCGAGGCGAGCCGCTCCTGTTGGTGCACGGTGTGCAGTTGTGGAAGTACGGGGTGGTGCGGAAAGGCAGGGGCGCTAGCGGCGCAGGCCGAGCTTCTCGATCAGCTGGCGGTAGCGGGTGATGTCGGTCCGGGCCAGGTAGTTGAGCAACCGGCGACGGCGTCCGACGAGCAGCAGCAGGCCACGACGCGAGTGGTGGTCGTGCTTGTGCTCCTTGAGGTGCTCGGTGAGGTCGCTGATGCGGCGGGACAGCATGGCGACCTGGACCTCGGGAGACCCGGTGTCGGTCTCGGCACTGCCGTGCTCGGTGATGATCTTCTTCTTTGTTGCGGTGTCGAGCGACACGTCACTCCCTTGGGTATTTCGGTGAGCTCCGCCCGGTCTGGATCACGGACGGGATCTGCGACTCACGCCGACGGTGCGGCAGCAGCCCAGGTTAGCAGTCGGGCGCGGCCCGGCCCCAATCCCAGGCGGGAGCCGAGCGCGCCAGCCGGGCTCAGGAGGTGAGCGTACGGGCCCGCCGCACATCGTCGGCCATCTGCTCGAGAAGGGGCTCCACCCCGTCGAAGCGGACGGTGTCCCGGAGCCGGCCGAGGAAGTCCAGCGCCACGTGCTCGCCGTAGAGCTCGAGATCGTCCCGGTCCAGCACGTAGGCCTCGACCCGCCGCACGGTTCCCCCGAAGGTGGGGTTGGTGCCGATCGAGATGGCGGCGGGCAGCCGGTCGCCGGAGGCCCGCGTCAGCCACCCGGCGTACACGCCGTCCCGCGGGACCGCGCTCACGTCGTCCGGAGCCAGGTTGGCGGTCGGGTAACCCAGCTCGCGGCCCCGGTGGTCGCCGTGCACGACCTCGCCCTCGACGCGGTGCAGGCGGCCCAGCGCTTGAGCGGCTCCGTCGACATCACCGTCGGCAAGGAGCCCGCGGATGGCCGTCGACGACCAGCCGTCCTGCGCGCCGGACGCGGCCGGACCGGCCAGGGGGACCGCGACGACCTCGAACCCGTGCTGCTGGCCGAGCTCCCGGAGCAGCGCGACGTCGCCGGCGGCCTTGCGACCGAACCGGAAGTTCTCCCCGACGTGGACGGCCACGACGCGCAGCCGCTCGACAAGCACCTCCCGGACGAAGTCCTCCGGGCCCTGGTCCGCACGCTCGTTGGTGAAGGGCAGCACGAGCACCCCGCCGACGCCGAGCTCCTCGAGCAGGGCCAGCCGGTGATCGAGCGTCGCGAGCGCGGGCGGCGTGAGCTCCGGCCGGACGACGGCGAGCGGATGCGGGTCGAACGTCACGACCGCCCCCAGGACGCCACCAGCCTGCGCATCGGAGACGACCCCGGAGATGACGGTGCGATGACCCCGGTGCACGCCGTCGAAGACCCCGACGGTCGCGACCGAGCCCGGCACGCCGTCGACGTCGTCCAGCGACCGCCAGACCTGCACGTCCACCCTTCCTGTCGCAACCGGCGATCAGCGTAGGGGGTCGGCGCCGGGAGGCTGCTAGGTCACCGGTGCGCGCACGGCGTACCGGGGATCCTTGTGCTCACCGGCCTCGATGACCGCGAGCGTGCGCACGACCGCCTCGACGACGTCCACGTGCCTCACGTACAGCGGGGCGAAGCCGAGCCGCACGAGGTCCGGTGCGCGGAAGTCGCCGACAACGCCCCGCGCGATGAGTGCCTGGACGACGCCGTAGGCCTCCGCGTGCCGCAGTGACACCTGGCTGCCGCGCTCCTCGTCGGGCCGCGGGGTCACGGGCGTGAAGCCGACTGGGGCGAGGAACTCGTCGGCGAGCTCGAGGAAAAGGCGCGTGAGCGACAGGCTCTTGCCCCGCACCTGCAGCATCGACAGCCCGTCGAAAGCGGACAGGGCCGCCTCGAGCGCGAGCAACGAGAGCATCGGCGGCGTCCCGCAGCGCATCCGGTCGATGCCCGGCGCGGGCTCGTAGTCCCCTTCCATCTCGAACGGGCGGGCGTGGCCGGTCCACCCGGTGAGCGGCTGGCTCATCGTCGCGTGGTGGCGACGGGCGGCCATCACGTACGCCGGGGCGCCGGGGCCGCCGTTGAGGTACTTGTAGCCGCAGCCCACCGCGAAGTCCGCGCCGCAGCCGGTCAGGTCGACCGGCATCGCCCCGGCCGAGTGGGACAGGTCCCACACCATCAGCGCACCCGCCGCCTGTACGACCGCCGTCGTCGCAGCCATGTCGTAGGCGCGCCCGGTGCGGTAGTCCACCTGGGAGAAGCTCACGAGGGCGACATCGTCGTCGAGGACACCCGCGACCTCTCGTGGGTCGACCCGACGGACCTGCAGGCCCAGCAGCTCGGCGACCGAGCCGGCGATGTACAGGTCCGCCGGGAAGTTTCCCGGCTCGATGACCAGGGTGTTCCGCCCCGGTCGGAGCCGGGCCGCCGCGACCAGCGCCTTGAACAGGTTCACCGAGGTCGAGTCGGCGACCAGCACCTCGTCGGCCTCGGCACCGACAAGCCGCGCGAGGGCCGCGCCCACGCGGGCGGGCGCCGACCACCAGCCGTTGGTGTTCCAGGAGCCGATGAGGTCACGACCCCACTGCCGGGTGACCGCGTCGTCCACGGCAGCGGGCACGGCGGCCGGGAGGGCACCGAGGGAGTTCCCGTCGAGGTAGACCAGACCGTCGGGCAGCTGGAAGCGGTCCCTGATCGGCGCCAGATCGTCCGCCGCGTCGAGGGCACCGGCCCGCTCCCGCGCCTCGGTCAGGTCCACGGCCGCAGCCTATTCAGGCCCCGGCGCCGGCCTCACACGAAGACGGCGAGCGGCTTGGCCATCCCGGCCCGCTCCTCAACCAGCGCGAGGAAGCTGCCGTCCGGCCCGAACACCGCAACCGGGCCCTCGGTCGTGCCCTCCCACGGCAGCAGCCCTCCGTGCGAGACCACTCGCGCGCCCTCGGCATCCACGTCGCGCGCGGCGAACGCCGAGCGAGCGGCGTCGTCGATCGGGAGCATGGTGAAGGACGTCTCGAGTTCCTCGAGGGTGTGCGCGATCGTGAGGTCGTAACCGCCGACCCGGGTGCGCCGCAGAGCCGTCAGGTGACCGCCCACCCCGAGACCGGCGCCGAGGTCCCGGGCCAGCGCCCGCACGTAGGTGCCGCTCGAGCACACCACCGACACGTCGACATCGACGACGTCGCCGGTACGCCGGAGCGCGCGCACGTCGAAGGCGCTCACCGTGACTGCCCTGGCCGCGAGGCGCACCTCCTCCCCGGTCCGCACCCGCGCATAGGCGCGCTTGCCGTCGACCTTCACCGCGCTGACCGAGGCCGGGACCTGCTCGATCGTCCCGGTCAGCGCCGCCACGCCGTTCGCGATCGCGTCGTCGGCCACACCGGCGGCCGGCATGGTCGCGATCACGTCGCCTTCGGCATCGTCGGTGACCGTGCTGACGCCGAGCCGGATCGTGGCGTCGTAGGCCTTCTCGGTCGCGGTGAGATGGCCGAGCAGCCGGGTCGCCCGGTCCACGCCGAGGACCAGCACACCGGTCGCCATCGGGTCGAGCGTCCCGGCGTGCCCGACGCGGCGGGTGCCGGCGAGCCGGCGCACCCGGGCCACGACATCGTGCGACGTGCAGCCCCGGGGTTTGTCCACGACCACCAGGCCGCCCCGGCCGGATGACCCCTCGGTCATCTCAGAGGTCCAGGTGCGCGGTCACGGCCAGCTCGGTGCGGAGCTTCTCGACGAGGGTGCCGATGTCGTCGTACGACGTGTAGCCCGCGGCGAACCGGTGACCGCCGCCGCCGAGCGCCGTCGCGACCACGCTGACGTCGACCCGTCCCTTCGAGCGCATCGAGACCATGTACTCCCCCGGCGCGTCCTCCTTGCAGACCACCGCCACCTCGGCCTCGGCGGCCTTGCGCACGACGTCGATGACGCCCTCGATGTCCTCCATCGCGACGCCGTGACGGGACCGTTCTGCCGCGGGGATGACAGTCCAGGTGAGGCCGAGCCCGGCCACGGCCATGGGTTCGAGCTCGGCGCGTTCCAGTGCCGCGGCGAGCACCTTGAGGAAGCCGAACGAGGAGGTGTCCCACAGGTCGCGGGCGATGCGGTCGTGAGCGATGCCGGTCGCGAGGAGACGCGCGGCCAGCTCGTGCGTGCTGGCCGTCGTCGACGCGTAGCGGAACGAGCCGGTGTCGGTCGTCAGACCGGTGTAGAGGCACGTGGCGATCTCGACGTCGAGGTCGACCCCGAGCCGGTCGATGAGGTCGGCGACCAGGACGGCGGTCGCGGGCGCTGTCACGTCGACGACGCCGACCTGCGCAAAGCCGGTGTACGACGGGTGGTGGTCGACCGCGGCGTTGCACGAGGCCCGGGAGAACGGGTCGGCCAGCAGGCCCAACCGGTCGGGCGAGGACGTGTCGAAGGCGATCGCGAGATCGGGCCGCGCTGGCACCTCGGCCGGCGGGACGAGCAGGTCCTGCCCGGGCAGGAACGAGAGAGTGGCCGGCACCACCATCGGCTCGTCGCCGAACGTCACCAGCGGCTGGTGGCCGAGCCGGCGCAGGGCCAGCCCCATCGCCAGCGCGGAGCCGAGCGCGTCACCGTCGGGGCGGACGTGACAGCACAGGACCGGGCGCTCGCAGTCGCGCAGCCAGGCGACGACCTGCGCCGCGGCTGCCTCCGGAGCACTCACAGGGCCTCGGGCTCGTCGTCGCGCGCCGCGCGGTAGGGGTCCGCCTCGCCCGCATATGTTGCCTCCGCGGCGGCCCGCAGCACCTCGGCGTCCGCAGCAGCGACCTTCTGCAGGAGCTCCTCGATGTGCTTGGCGGTGTCGGGCACGGCGTCCTCGATGAACGTCAGCGAGGGGGTGCGGCGTACGCCGGTCTGCCGGCCGACCTCGGCCCGGAGCACGCCGCGGGCGCTCTCCAGGGCGGCGGCCGTGTCGGCGCGCTGACTCTCGTCGCCGAGGACGGTGTAGAAGACGGTTGCCTCCTGCAGGTCGTTGGTGACGCGCGCATCGGTGACCGTGATGAACCCGAGCCGGGGATCCTTCACGCGCAGCTCCAGCATCTCGGCGACGACGACCTTGATGCGGTCGGCCATCTTGCGGGCGCGAGGTGCGTCTCCCATGGCTAGTGGTCCTCCAGTTCGTCGGTAAGGCTCAGGAACTGCTGTCGTACCGAGAGCAGCTCGACCTCCGGCCGGCCTGCGACCAGACGCTCGCAGGCGTCGAGCACCTCGGCGCAGTGTCTCCGGTCGGCCGCCACGACCGAGACACCGACCAGTGCCCGGCGGTGCAGGTCGAGATGACCTGCCTCCGCAGCGGACACGGCGTACTTCTTGTGCAGTTCGGCCACGATCGGCCGGACCACTGAGCGCTTCTCCTTCAGTGAGCGGACGTCACCCAGCAGCAGGTCGAGGGCGAGGGTGCCCGTGAACACTGCTGTCAGGCCCGGGTCTTCTCGCGCAGCTCGAAGGTCTCGATCGTGTCCTCGACCTTGATGTCGTTGAACGACCCGAGGCCGATGCCGCACTCGAAGCCCTCGCGCACCTCGGTCGCGTCGTCCTTGAACCGCTTGAGCGACTCGACGGTGAGGTTGTCCGCCACGACGACGCCGTCGCGGATGAGTCGCGCCTTGGCGTTGCGGCGGATCTCCCCGCTGCGGACCAGGCACCCGGCGATGTTGCCGAACTTGCTCGACCGGAAGACCTCGCGAACCTCGGCGGTGCCGAGCTGGGCCTCCTCGAACTCGGGCTTGAGCATCCCCTTGAGGGCGGCCTCCACCTCGTCGATCGCCTGGTAGATGACCGAGTAGTAGCGGACGTCGATGCCCTCTTGGTCCGCCAGGTCGCGCGCTCGCGCTTCGGGCCGGACGTTGAAGCCGATGACGACCGCGTCCGATGCGGCGGCCAGCGTGATGTCGTGCTGGCTGATGGCGCCGACGCCACGATGGATGATCCGCAGGTCGACCTCCTCGCCCACGTCGAGCTTGAGCAGGGCGTCCTCGAGTGCCTCGACCGAGCCGGAGCCGTCACCCTTGAGGATGAGGTTGAGCGTGTCGACCTTGCTCTTCTCCAGCCAGTCCTCGAGCGAGACCCGCTTGCGGGACTTGGCGAGCGCAGCGTTGCGCTCCGCCGCCTGCCGCTTCTCGGCGATCTGCCGGGCGATCCGGTCCTCGTCGGCGACGAGGAACTTGTCGCCGGCGCCGGGCACCGAGGTGAACCCGAGGACCTGCACCGGACGGGACGGGCCGGCTTCCTCGAGCGAGCCACCGTGCTCGTCGAGCATGGCCCGGACGCGTCCGAAGGCGTCGCCCGCGACGATGGAGTCGCCGACGTGCAACGTTCCGCGCTGCACCAGCACCGTGGCGACGGGGCCACGGCCGCGGTCGAGGTGCGCCTCGATGGCGACACCGCGTGCCTGCTGGTCCGCGACGGCGCGCAGGTCGAGCGCCGCGTCGGCGGTGAGGAGGATCGACTCGAGCAGCTGGTCGATGTTCTTGCCCTGCTTGGCCGAGACCTCGACGAAGATCGTCTGGCCGCCGTACTCCTCGGCGACGAGGTTGTACTCGGTCAGCTGCTGCTTGACCTTCTCGGGGTTCGAGCCTTCCTTGTCGACCTTGTTGATCGCCACCACGATCGGCACGTCCGCGGCCTGCGCGTGGTTGAGCGCCTCGATGGTCTGCGGCATGACGCCGTCGTCGGCCGCCACCACGAGCACGGCGATGTCGGTGACCATCGCCCCGCGGGCACGCATGGCGGTGAACGCCTCGTGACCGGGGGTGTCGATGAACGTGATCGCGCGCTCGCCGAAGTGGACCTGGTAGGCGCCGATGTGCTGGGTGATGCCGCCGGCCTCGCCCGAGAGCACGTCGGTCTGCCGGATGGCGTCCAGCAGGCGGGTCTTTCCGTGGTCGACGTGGCCCATGACGGTGACGACGGGCGGCCGGGCGACGAGATCCTCGTCGTCGTAGTCGGCGTTATCGAAGTCGATGTCGAAGGACTCAAGCAGCTCGCGGTCCTCCTCCTCGGGGCTGACGATCTGCACGGCGTAGCCGAGCTCGGCGCCGAGCAGCGCGAAGGTGTCCTCGTCGAGCGACTGCGTGGCGGTTGCCATCTCACCGAGGTGGAAGAGCACCGTCACCAGCGAGGCGGGATCGGCCTCGATCTTGTCGGCGAAGTCGGTTAGCGAGGAGCCACGCGCGAGCCGGACCACGGTGGTGCCGTCGCCGCGCGGGACCTGGACGCCACCGATCGACGGCGCGTCCATGTTGTCGAACTCCTGGCGGCGCTGCTTCTTGGACTTCCGGCCACGACGCGGGGGGCCGCCGGGGCGGCCGAAGGCACCAGCGGTGCCGCCGCGGCGCGGGCCACCACCGCGGCCACCGCCACCGGGGCGCCCGGCGCTGGGGCCGAAGCCGCCGGCGCCACCGCCTCCGGGTGCGCCACCGGGACGGCCCGAACCGGGCGCGCCGGGACGACCGCCACCGCCACTGCCGGGACGCCCGCTGGGGGCTGCGCCGGGACGGCCCGGGGCTGAGCGACCCATGCCGGGGCCGCCGGTGCTCCCACCCGGGCCGGGACGCGCGGGCATCATGCCCGGGTTCGGCCGGGGACCACCGGGACGGGGCATCCCGGCCGGCGGACGCGGGCCGCCGGGGGCATCGGCACGCGGAGCGCCGGGACGCGGCATGCCGGTCGCGCCGCCGGTCGAGTAGGGGTTGTTGCCGGGACGGGGGGCGACCGGGCGGCCCATGCCGCTGCCACCACCCGAGGTGAACGGGTTGTTGCCCGGGCGCGGACCTGCTGGGCGGGGTGCCGCCGGGCGCTCGGGCGCGTCGATCGAGTGGGCGGCCGCAGCGGCTGGCTGCTCCGGCGTCGGGAAGGACGGCTCGGGCACCGGCGCGGGAGTGGGCTGCTCGGCGAGCGGGACCGGTGCCGGAGTCGGAGTCGGGGCCACCGGCTGCTCGGCCGTGACCTCAGTCACGGACGGGGCGGGGGCCGCAGTCTTCTTGGCGGCGGCCTTCTTGGCGGGCGCCTTGGCGGCGGGTGCCTCTCCGGCGGGGAAAGACTCCCTGAGCTTGCGTACGACGGGGGGCTCGACGGTGGACGACGCCGACCGGACGAACTCTCCCAACTCCTGGAGCTTGGTCATGACGACCTTGCTCTCTAGACCGAGCTCCTTGGCGAGCTCGTAGACCCGGACCTTTGCCACAACTCTCCTGTCTTGGTCCGGGCCGGGTACTTCCGGCACAGACCGTCGTTACTTCATGAATGCACTCATGGGTGCAGGCTCATCGGGCGCTCATGACACTTCAACCCGCTTTCGCGTGGACGGACTGGCTCCCGCTCCGGCGGGGGCCGGAACGAGGTGATGGTGCTTGGCGGAGGCGGCACACCGGGCGCACAGAGGCGCGACCAGCCGCAGCCGTCCGGACGAGTCTAACGCGTCTCGCGCTCAGCGTGCTCCGCGTGCCCGCTGGACGGGCTGAGCAGCGCGCGCACCCGGGTGAGGTCGAGCGGCCCCTCGACCCGCAGCGCGCGCGGCAGGGCGCGGCGCCGCTCGGCCTGGTCGAGGCATTCCACGCTCCGGTGCAGGTGCGCCCCACGACCCGGCTCACGGCGCGCGTCGTCCGGCACCGCGATGCCGTCACGAGCGACGACGCGCAGCAGCTCGGCCGCCGGCGCCCGCGTCCGGCAGCCGACGCAGGTCCGGACCGGACCGCTCACCGGCTCAGGCTCGAGCCTCGGCGTCGGGCTCGGGCAGCGCGGTCGCCGGCGCGGGCACGGCCGCCGGCTCGGCCTGGACGTCCGGCCGGATGTCGATGCGCCAGCCGGTGAGCCGCGCGGCGAGGCGGGCGTTCTGGCCCTCCTTGCCGATGGCGAGCGAGAGCTGGTAGTCGGGAACGGTGATCCGCGCCGCCCGCGCCTCCAGGTCGACGATCTCGACATGCGACACCCGGGCCGGCTGCAGCGCCTGGGCGAGGAACGTCGCCGGGTCCTCCGACCAGTCGACGATGTCGATCTTCTCGCCGTGCAGCTCGGCCATCACGGCGCGGGCCCGCGACCCCATCGGTCCGATGCACGCGCCCTTGGCGTTGACGCCCTGCCGGTTGGACTTGACCGCGATCTTGGTGCGGTGGCCGGCCTCGCGCGCGACGGCCGCGATCTCCACCGTACCGTCGGCGATCTCCGGCACCTCGAGCGCGAACAGCTTGCGCACCAGGTTGGGGTGGGTCCGCGACAGCATGATCGAGGGCCCGCGGATCCCCTTGCGAACCTGGACGACGTAGCAGCGCAGCCGGGCGCCGTGCTCGTAGGTCTCGCCGGGCACCTGCTCGGGTGGCGGCAGGACGGCCTCGATCTTCCCGAGGTCGACGAAGACGTTGCGCGGGTCCTTCCCCTGCTGGATGACACCGGACACGATGTCGCCCTCTCGGCCCGCGAACTCCCCGAACGTCTGCTCGTCCTCGGCGTCGCGCAGCCGCTGGAGGATGACCTGCTTGGCCGTCGTCGCGGCGATCCGGCCGAACCCCGAGGGGGTGTCGTCGTACTCCCGGAGCACCGTGCCCTCGTCGTCGGTCTCCGCCGCCCACACCGTCACGTGGCCGGACTTGCGCTCGAGCTCGACCCGGGCCACCGGCTGGTGCCCGTCGGTGCGCTGGTAGGCGATGAGCAGGGCCTGCTCGATGGCCTCGACGAGGGTGCTGAAGGAGATCTCCTTCTCCCGCTCGAGGGCACGCAGCGCTGTCATGTCGATGTCCACGGCTACTCCCCCTCGTCCTCGTCGGCCGGCGTCGGCCGGTTGAACTCGACTTGCACGCGTCCCGTGGCCAGCTCGGGCCAGGGGATGCGGCGCTGGGCGCCATCGACGTCGAGCAGCACGCCCTGGTCGTCGGCCTCGACCAGCCGCCCGGTCACCGCGGTCTCGTCCGCGAGCCGCGCCTCGACCAGCCGGGAGCGAGCGCGCCGCCAGTGCCGCGGCTCGGTCAGGGGCCGGTCGACCCCCGGGGAGGTCACCTCGAGGACGTACGGCGCACCCCCCATGACGTCGCTGGCATCGAGGGCGGCCGAGACCGCCGTACTCACGGACGCGACGCCGTCGAGCTCGACCCCGCCGTCCTGGTCGACGACCACCCGCAGCAGGCGGCGCTTCCCGGCGGGAGTGACCTGGACGTCCTCGAGATCGAGCCCGGTCCCGGACACGACTGGGGTGAGGAGGCGCAGGAGGGCGTCACGGTTCGAGGCCGTAGCCATCGGGACCTCCTGTCTGCTGTTGTCACTCGCCGGTGATCTTAGCGCCAAGGTGCATGGGACGATGGCGCGCTTGTCAGCGCTGCCAGCCCTGCACCGGAAGGACCGCCGCCGCATGAAGGACGCCGGACTGTCGCGGCGCTGGGTGCTCACGGCCGGCGGGTTGCTGGCGGCAAGTGCGTGCACCCGGGGCGGTCGGCCGACGCCGGCGCCACGCCTCGACCCGGACGTCGCGATCCGGCGCGCGGCCGCCGCGGATGTCTCCGCCCTGCTCGCGTTGTACGCCGTGAACAGCCAGGCCCATCCCGGCCTTGCGTCCCGGCTGGCCCCGCTCGCCGCCGAGACCACCGCCCATCTCGCGGCGGTCCGGCCGCCGGCAGCGACGTCGACCGCGACTCCCGCGACCCCAACGGCGACCGGTTCAGCGTCGGTCTCCTCTCCACCGCCCGCGCCGACCGTCACCGAGGCGCTGACGACGCTTGCGGCGGCTGAGCGGCAGGCCGCCGCGCGACGCGCGGCGCAGCTGACCGCGGCATCTCCCGCGCTGGCCCGACTGCTTGCCGCGGTCGGTGCCAGCGAGGCGACCCACGCGATGCTGCTGAGCGAGCGGGCATGACCGAGGTCGACGTCCTGCAGACGGCGCTGGCCGGCGAGCACGCTGCGATCTACGGCTACGGCGTGGTGGGAGCGCATCTGTCCGGACAAGCGCGGGCTCGCGCGCGGGCGGCGTACGACGTGCACCGGGCCCGACGGGAGCGGCTCACCGCTCTGCTGGCCCAGCGGAACGCGACCCCGGTGCCCGCCGCCGCGGCGTACGCGCTGCCACGTCCGGTGGTAACCGCGGAGGACGCCGCCGTCCTGGCGATCGACCTGGAGGAGCGGCTCGCCGCGGTGTGGGTGGATGCGGTCGGGCTGCTCAGGGGAGAGCTGCGGCTGTTCGCGGCGCGCACGGTGCAGGATGCCGCGGTCCGGGCCGCGACCTGGCGCGGCGGCAGTGTGCCGTTCCCCGGACTGGGACCGACCGTCTCCTGACCGTCACCCTCACCGTCGCCCCGTCCACCGGCTCGGCCAGGACTGTCGGAGCCTCGACGTAGAATCGAACACATGTTCGAGTGGATCGTGATGCCGGAGGACGGCCTGCCGGAGGACGAACCCAGCCAGCTGGCGACGCTGCCGGCGGGACCCGATCTGGCCCTGTTGCTGGACTACCGGGCGCCGCGCAGCCTGTCGGGCTTCGACCTGATCGACTATCTCGGCGCCGCGCGCCGCCTCGTTTCGTGGGCCGAGTCGATGGAGCTGCACGCACTGTCGGAGCTGGCGCGACGCCGGCCGCCCGCGGACGGGTCGGCATGGGTCGGTGATATGCATGAGACGCCGGACGGAGCGCCGCCCTCGGAGTCCGACAGTGGCCGGTCGCTGCACGAGATGGTCAGTGAGTTCGCGGCCGACGAGGT
>JAVEDB010000210.1 GCA_030841185.1 Actinomycetota bacterium | reverse complement strand
AGCAGGCGCCCCGCCGGGATCCCGGTCCAGGACGCGACGACCTCGGCGACGTCGTCCGGGCCCACCTCGTCCTTCACCATCGCTTCGGTGCCCTCGATCGCGGCCCGGGCCTCCGCAAGCTCCCGCTCGGCGGCCGGGATCTCGGCGTACAGCAGCCGGCTCGCCGTCTCGAAGCTGCCGTCGCGCTGGGCTCGCTCGGCCTGCCCGCGCAGGTCCTCCAGCCGCGAGATCAGCTCGCCGACCCGCTGCAGGCCGGCCTTCTCCTGCTCCCAGCGCGCGTTCAACGCGGCCAGCGACTCCTGCTTGTCGGCGAGGTCGGCGCGCAGCCGCGACAACCGCTCGCGCGACGCGGCGTCGTCCTCCTTCTCCAGGGCCATCTGCTCCATCAGCAGCCGGTCGACCTGGCGCTGCAGGACGTCGATCTCGACGGGTCGCGAGTCGTGCTCCATCCGCAGCCGGGACGCCGCCTCGTCGATGAGGTCGATCGCCTTGTCGGGCAGGAACCGCGACGTGATGTAGCGGTCGGACAACGTGGCGGCCGCGACGAGAGCCGCGTCGCTGATGTCGACCTTGTGGTGCGCCTGGTAGCGGTCCTTGAGGCCGCGCAGGATCGCGATGGTGTCCTCGACGGTCGGCTCTCCGACCAGCACCGGCTGGAACCGCCGCTCCAGCGCCGGGTCCTTCTCGACGTGCTCGCGGAACTCGTCGAGGGTCGTCGCCCCGACCATCCGCAGCTCGCCGCGGGCCAGCATCGGCTTGAGCATGTTCGACGCGTCCATCGCGCCCTCACCCGTGGCGCCCGCGCCGACGACCGTGTGCATCTCGTCGATGAACGTGACGATCTGCCCGGCGCTGGACTTGATCTCGTCGAGCACGGCGCGCAGCCGCTCCTCGAACTCGCCGCGGTACTTCGCGCCCGCGACCATCGCCCCGAGGTCCAGCGCGACCAGCCGCTTGTCCTTCAACGAGTCCGGTACGTCGCCCGCGACGATTCGCTGGGCCAGTCCCTCAACGACGGCGGTCTTGCCGACGCCGGGCTCGCCGATCAGGACCGGGTTGTTCTTGGTACGCCGAGAAAGCACCTGCACGACCCGTCGGATCTCGGCGTCCCGGCCGATGACCGGGTCCAGCTTCCCGTCGCGGGCCCGCTCGGTGAGGTCCACGCCGTACTTCTGCAGCGCCTGGTAGGTGCCCTCGGGGTCGGGCGTGGTGACGCGCGCCGAGCCGCGCACGGTGGCGAACGCCGCGAGCAGCACGTCAGGGGTCGCGCCGACGGCCGCGAGCAGCTCGGCGACCGGGCCGCCGCTCTGGGCGAGTCCGACCAGGAGGTGCTCGGTTGCGACGTACTCATCGCCCATGTCGCGCGCCCGCTGGCCTGCCGCGGCGAGGACCGCGATCGTCGCCCGCGAGGCCTCGGGCGAGGAGACGGTGCTGCCGCTGGCGCTGGGCAGCTGGGCGAGCAGGGCCTGCCCCTTCGCGGCGACGTCAGCGGGATCGGCGCCGACCGCGGCCAGCAGCGGCGGCACGACACTGCCCGGCTGCTCGAGCAGCGCGACGAGCAGGTGCGCAGGCTCGAGGTGCGGGCTGCCGGCGGTGACGGCCCGCCGGATCGCGTCGGCCAGCGCCTCCTGGCTCTTGGTGGTCAGCTTGTTGGGTTCCATCGGACGTCCTGTCTGCTCAAATCCCGGGTGATCGTGAAGGTTCCTTGAGCTTCTTGCAGCAGAGAACTTTCACGATCATGGGAGGTGGGGGAGGGTCAGGGTCGGCGGGGCGGGCGCCACACGACGAGCGAGGTACGCCGTTCCGCCGCGCGCCGCTCGGCCACCTCGGTGGACAGCTCGTGCACCCGCTGCTGCAGTGCGGTGACCTGGTTCTCCAGCGCGAGGATCCGGCGGACGCCCTCCAGCCCGATACCGGCAGCGGACAGCTCCTGCACCTCGCGCAGGGCCGCGATGTCACGCACCGAGTAGCGGCGCCCGCCCGCCGGGGTGCGCCCGGGCGAGACCAGTCCGATCCGGTCGTACTGGCGCAGCGTCTGGGCATGCAGGCCGGTGAGCTGCGCGGCGACGGAGATGACGAAGACCGGCGACGTCTCGTCGGACTCGTAGGTGACCTGGACGTGGCCGTCCGGCTCGTAGGTGGTCATGGTCAGGCTCCCTCTCCCGGCTCGAACAATCCGACCCGCGGGTCGTCGGCGGCGGTCGCGTCGCGGAGCGCCTCGACGGCCTCGCGGGCCTTGCCGCCCAGCCGCGCCGGGACGACGACGTCGACGGTGACCAGCAGGTCGCCGCGGGTGCCGTCCTTGCGGGTCGCGCCGCGCCCGCGCACCCGGAAGGTCCGGCCGTTGGACGTTCCGGCGGGCAGTTTCAACGTCACCGGCGGGCCGCCCAGCGTCGGCACCTTGAGCTCGCTGCCCAGCGCAGCCTCGGTGAACGTGACCGGCACGGTCAGCGTGAGGTTGTCGCCCTTGCGGCCGAAGAGGCGGTGCGGGCGGACGTGCACATTGACAAGCAGGTCACCAGCGGGGCCGCCGCGCTCCCCCGGAGCGCCCTTGCCCTTCAGCCGGATCCGCTGGCCCTCCCGCACCCCGGCGGGGATCCGCACGTTGATGGTGCGGGTGCCCAGCGCGCGGCCGCTGCCGTGGCAGGTCGGGCACGGGTCCTCGACGACCAGGCCGCGGCCCCGGCAGTTGCGGCACGGCTCGGCGAACGCGAAGCCGCCCTGGTTGCGGGTGGTCTGCCCGGTGCCGAGGCAGATCGGGCACTGCGTGGGCAGCGCCCCGTCCTTGCCGCCCGTGCCGTGGCAGCTGGGGCACGGCTTGTCGCTGGGGAGCCGCAGCTGGACGGTGGCGCCGTCGATCGCGTCGTCGAAGGACAGCGTGATCTCGGACTCCATGTCCGCACCCCGCCGGGGCGCGGCGGTGCGACCACCCGCGCGGCCACCGAAGAGCCCGCCGAGGACGTCACCGAGTCCGCCCGCTCCCTGTCCGCCCTGCTGGCCGAACAGGTCGCCGAGGTCGAACGCGAAACCGCCGCCACCGGGAGCACCGGCGCCGGCCGGTCCGCCCCGACGGAAGCCACCGGTGCCGAAAAGGGCCCGCGCCTCGTCGTACTCCTTGCGACGCTTGTCGTCGGAGAGCACGTCGTAGGCCTCGGACACCTCCTTGAAGCGTTCCTCGGCGGTGGCGTCGCCCTTGTTGGCGTCGGGGTGGAACTTCCGCGCCAGCTTGCGGTAGGACTTCTTGATCTCGTCGGCCTTGGCGTCCTTGGGGACGCCCAGCGTCTTGTAGTAGTCCTTCTCCAGGAAGTCCCTGGCGCTCACGGCGTCCCCTCCTCTCTGTCGCGGTTATCGCGGTACGTCGTGCAGCTCCCTACTCGGGATCGGCGACCGCGACCCGGGCCGGCCGGATGACGCGCTCGCCGATGCGGTATCCGGGCTGGAACACCTGCACGGCGGTCGGTTCGGTGACCTCGGCCGAGTGCGTGTGGGTCAGCGCCTCGTGCACGGCCGGGTCGAACGGGTCGCCGGGCTCGCCGTAACGGCTCAGGCCGAGCTTCTCGACGATGCCCTCGAGGGCCTCGCCGACGGACTTGAAGGCGCCTTCGAGCTCGCCGTGCTCGCGGGCCCGGCCGATGTCGTCGAGCACGGGCAGCAGCGCGTTCAGCACCGAGGCGACCGCCATCACCCGGACGGCCTCCCGGTCGCGCTCGACCCGGCGCCGGTAGTTGGCGTACACCGCCTGCACCCGCTGCAGGTCGGCGGTGCGCTCGGCGAGCGGGTCGGTGGCCGGCTCGCCGGCCGCGTCAGTGTCCGGGTCCGGCTGGTCGGCCGGCCCGGGCTGCTCGGCCGGCTCCTCCACCGAGGTGGGGTCCGGTCCGGGAGCGGGCTGCTCCCGGACCGCACCCGTCACCGGGTCGATGCGCCGTCGGTCCCGGATGATCGGGCCCTCGTGCTCGTCGGGGTGATCCGTCACTTGCGGTCATCCTCGTCGACGATCTCCGCGTCGACGACGTCCTCGTCAGTGGAGGACCCGTCGGCGGTTCCGTCACCGGCCGGCTCGCCACTCGGGCTCGCCTCCCCGCTGGCCTGCGCCTCGGCGTACATCGCCGCACCGAGCTTCTGGCTGGTCGTCGCGACCCGCTCGGTGGCGGACCGGATGGCCGTCACGGCACCCTCGTCGGTGGACTCGAGCGCCTTCTTCAGCTCGCCGAGCGCGTCCTCGACCTCGGCGCGGGTCGCCGCGGCGTCGCCCTCGGTGAACTTGTCGGCGTTGTCCGCCAGGAACTTCTCGGTCTGGTAGACGAGCTGGTCACCGGTGTTGCGCGCCTCGGCCTCGTCGCGGCGGGCCTTGTCCTCTTCGGCGTGCGCCTCGGCGTCGCGCATCATCCGCTCGATGTCGTCCTTGGGAAGCGCGGAGCCACCGGTGATGGTCATCCGCTGCTCCTTGCCGGTGCCGAGGTCCTTGGCCGACACGTGCACGATGCCGTTGGCGTCGATGTCGAAGGCGACCTCGATCTGCGGTACGCCGCGCGGTGCCGGCGGCAGCCCGGTCAGCTCGAACATGCCGAGCTTCTTGTTGTACGCCGCCATCTCGCGCTCGCCCTGGTAGACCTGGATCTGCACCGAGGGCTGGTTGTCGTCGGCCGTCGTGAAGATCTCGGACCGCTTGGTCGGGATCGTCGTGTTGCGCTCGATGAGCTTGGTCATGATGCCGCCCTTGGTCTCGATGCCGAGGGACAGCGGGGTGACGTCGAGCAGCAGGACGTCCTTGTCCTCGCCCTTGAGTACGCCGGCCTGCAGGCTGGCGCCGATCGCGACGACCTCGTCGGGGTTCACGCCCTTGTTGGGCTCGCGGCCGCCGGTGAGCTCCTTGACCAGGTCCACCACGGCCGGCATGCGCGTCGAGCCGCCGACGAGGACGACGTGGTTGATGTCGCCGACAGCGACGCTGGCGTCGCGCAGCACCGACTGGAACGGGGCCTTGCAGCGGTCGAGCAGGTCCTGCGTCATCTGCTGGAACTGCGACCGGGTGAGCTTCTCGTCCAGGTGCAGCGGACCGGCGTCGGAGGCGGTGATGTACGGGAGGTTGATCGTGGTCTCGGTCGACGAGGAGAGCTCGATCTTGGCCTTCTCGGCCGCCTCGCGCAGTCGCTGCAGCGCCATCTTGTCCTTGGACAGGTCGACGCCGTTGGCGTTCTGGAACTGCTTGACCAGGTGGTCGACGACCCGCTGGTCCCAGTCGTCGCCGCCGAGGTGGTTGTCACCACTGGTGGCCTTGACCTCGACGACGCCCTCGCCGATCTCGAGCAGGGACACGTCGAAGGTGCCACCGCCGAGGTCGAAGACGAGGATGGTCTGGTCGTCGCCCTTGTCGAGTCCGTAGGCCAGCGCCGCGGCGGTCGGCTCGTTGACGATGCGCAGGACGTTGAGCCCGGCGATCTCGCCGGCCTCCTTGGTGGCCTGGCGCTGGGCGTCCTCGAAGTAGGCGGGGACGGTGATGACAGCGTCGGTGATGGACTCGCCGAGGTAGGCCTCCGCGTCGCGCTTGAGCTTCATGAGGATGCGGGCGCTGATCTCCTGCGGCGTGTACTTCTTGCCGTCGATGTCGACGGACCAGCTCTCGCCCATGTGCCGCTTGACCGACCGGATGGTCCGGTCGACGTTGGTGACGGCCTGGCGCTTGGCGACCTCGCCGACCAGGACCTCGCCGTTCTTGGCGAAGGCCACGACGGACGGTGTCGTCCGGGAGCCCTCGGCGTTGGTGATGACGGTGGGCTCGCCGCCCTCCAGGACGGCCACGACGGAGTTCGTCGTGCCCAGGTCGATGCCGACCGCTCGTGCCATGGTGGTGTTCCTCCAGGGAGAAGTTGAGTGGATCAGTGTCAAGTCTGGGCCCATGCGGCCCGCCTGTCAAAAAAGGTGAGTGCACTTGACTCAACCTAGGGGCTGGCCGGAAAGTTCCCGCTCGAGGCCCCGATGTTCCGGCTGACGTCTGGCGGGAACACAGCGCCCATGGCGAAGACGGGTGGCTCGATGTCGTGGCGGTTGCTGGGCGGCCTCTCGGCGGTGCTGGCGGCATTCGCGGCCCGAAAGCTGCTGATCCAGAGCTGGCAGACGACGACCGGGAAACAGCCGCCGGCCAACCCGGCGTCCCCGAGCACGACCTGGCCGGAGGCGGTCGGCTGGGCGATGCTCAGCGGCGCCGCCATCGGGCTGGCCCGGCTGGTCGCGACCCGCAAGGCCGCCGCCTACTACCGCCGCTCCACCGGCCACCTCCCCCCCGGCATGGAAGAAGTCACCTGACCAACCCCTCCCCCTCCCGTCCGCTCCGCTCCCGGAGTTCGACCACGTGAGGTAGTCGAGTGGGAGCCACAACAGTCATAGACGGCTGTTGTCGCACAGTTTCGCCTCGTGGGGCGTCCCCAGGACTTGTCCGTACGCCGAGCAGGGTCTGCCCACGCAAGCGAGCCCACCGGCCCCCGGCGTACCGGCCTCACGACGGCGCCACAACAGTCGAGTGGGTGCCGCAACAGTCATAGACGGCTGTTGTCGGCCGTACTCGACTACCTCACGTGGTCAATTGGGAAAGGGGTCGGGGGTGGGGCGGGGGCGCCGTAGGCTCGCGGCATGTTGCCGGCGCTGCGGGACCCACGCGGCAAGCCGGCTGGGCCGATGCGGCTGCTCGCGGCCCTGGTCGTGCTCGGCATGCTCGTGCTCGCCGCGCCGGTGCTGATCCCGGTCATCCGGTGGGCCACCCACCTCGTCTTCTGACCCTGCCCGGTGATCGTGACGGAACCCCTCAGAACTTGGGGGCAGAAACCTTCACGATCATGGCCTCTGTATCGTCCCCTCGGCACCTATCCAGCCGCCTCACGGCCGGCCAGCAGGAGGACGCGTGAGACTCGCCATCGGGCTGCTCCTCACCGTGGCCGCGCTGGCCATCGCCGGCCTTCGGGTGTTCTGGCTCTACCGCCTGCTCAAGACCGGGCAGCCGGCCCCCGGGCGCCTGGACGGGATCGGTCGCCGCGCCCTCACCCAGGTCAAAGAGGTGTTCGGCCAGCGCAAGCTGCTCCAGTGGTCGGTCCCGGGGGCGGCCCACTTCTTCACGTTCTGGGGCTTCATCGTGCTGGCCGCGACCATCCTCGAGGCCTACGGAGCCCTGTTCGACCGGGACTTCGCGATCCCGCTGATCGGGCACTGGGCGGTCCTGGGCTTCCTCGAGGACTTCTTCGCGGTCGCCGTCCTCGTCGCCCTGGCCGTCTTCAGCGTCATCCGGCTGCGCAATGCCCCCGAGCGACGCCAGCGCGCCTCCCGGTTCTACGGCTCGCACACACGGGCGGCCTGGCTCGTCCTGTTCATGATCTTCAACGTGATCTGGACCCTGCTTCTCTACCGAGGCGCCCAGGTCAACACCGGCGTCTTCCCTTACAAGAGCGGCGCCTTCGCCTCCGAGGCCGTCGCCAAGGCGCTCGACCCGCTCGGCAACAGCGCCAACGACGCGCTGGAGACGATCGGCATCCTTGCGCAGATCGCCGTGGTGCTCGGCTTCCTGGTGCTCGTCGTCTACTCCAAGCACCTGCACATCTTCCTGGCGCCGCTCAACGTGCTCACCAAGCGCGAGCCCAAGGCGCTCGGACCGCTGCTGCCGATGACCTCGGGCGGCAAGCCGATCGACTTCGAGGACCCCGGCGACGACGACATCTTCGGCCGCGGCAAGGTCGAGGACTTCACCTGGAAGGGCATGCTCGACTTCGCGACCTGCACCGAGTGCGGGCGCTGCCAGGACCAGTGCCCGGCCTGGAACACGGGCAAGCCGCTCTCTCCCAAGCTCGTGATCATGGACCTGCGCGACCACCTCTTCGCGAAGGCCCCGGCGCTGCTCAACGCCGACGGCGCGGCGGTCACCGGCGTCGACGAGGCCGGCCCCGAGAGCGGGCAGCCCGCCGCGAACGGCCAGCACCACGGCGTACCGGAGTCGGGGTTCGGACGCATCCCGGAGAAAGGCGCCGCGCAGGTCGCCCGCCCGCTGGTGGGCACGGCGGCCGAGGGCGGCGTGATCGATCCCGACGTTCTCTGGTCCTGTACGACGTGTGGTGCCTGTGTCGAGCAGTGCCCCGTCGACATCGAGCACGTCGACCACATCATCGACATGCGCCGCTTCCAGGTGCTGATCGAGTCGTCGTTCCCGTCCGAGGCGGGGACGATGCTGAAGAACCTGGAGAACAAGGGCAACCCGTGGGGCATGAACGCGCGGGCCCGCCTGGACTGGACGCAGGGCCTGGACTTCGAGGTGCCGGTTGTCGGCGACACCGTCGAGGACCTCACCGGGGTCGAGTACCTCTACTGGGTCGGCTGCGCCGGCGCGTTGGAGGACCGGGCGAAGAAGACGACGCGGGCGTTCGCCGAGCTGCTGCACATCGCGGGAGTCAACTTTGCCGTACTCGGCGAGGCAGAGGCCTGCACGGGTGACCCGGCGCGGCGGCTCGGGAACGAGTTCGTCTTCCAGATGCTGGCCCAGCAGAACGTCGAGACCCTCCAGGAGGCCAAGGCCACCAAGATCGTCGCGACCTGCCCGCACTGCTTCAACTCGCTGGCCCGGGAGTACCCGCAGCTGGGCGGGACGTTCGAGGTGATCCACCACACGCAGCTGCTCGAGACCCTCGTAGCGGAGGGTCGGCTCACGCCGATCACGCCGGTGGACAGCCTGGTGACCTACCACGACCCGTGTTATTTGGGGCGGCACAACAAGGTCTACACACCGCCGCGGGAGATCCTCGAGCGGGTGCCGCACCTGCGCTCGCAGGAGATGCACCGTTGCAAGGAGCGCGGATTCTGCTGCGGAGCCGGCGGGGCCCGGATGTGGATGGAGGAGAAGATCGGCAAGCGCGTCAACATCGAGCGGATCGACGAGGCGCTCGCGCTGGACCCGGACATCGTGTCGACGGCGTGCCCGTTCTGCCTGGTGATGCTCGGCGATGCCGTGACGGCCAAGAAGCAGGAGGGCCAGGCCCGCGAGGACGTAGAGGTCGTCGACGTGGCCCAGCTGCTGCTGCGTTCGGTACGACACCCACCGATCACCGTCGTACCCGTCCCCGACACCGACTGACCGCGCCCCGGCAGAGGCGGCCCGGCACCCGCCCAAGATCGCTAGTTCGGGGCAAATCCCGGAGCCGGCTTGACCTTTTGCCCGCAACTAGCGATCAAGGCGTACGCCGAGAGGGCGCCGAGACCACCCGTTCGGCGGATCAAGTTGACCGATCGGATGACCCTTCTCTGATGCTTTCAGGCAATTCAACGCTCTAGCGCTAGGCCAATCGAGTGCAAAGGGTCAAGGACTCTTCACGGTATGTAACGAGTAAAGGCACAGTAACGACTCCACACCGAAGGCATAACAGCCCAGGGGGATTCGTGAAGCCGCAGAGACTCGTGCCACCGCAGCGTTGGCGACTGCTTGTCGCCGCCGCCGTGGCGTTGGGCGGAGTTCTAGCCGCGCCGGTTGCCGGGGGCGCCGCAGCCGTCACCCCCACCGACAACCACGTGACCCGCGTCATCGTCGAGACCGAGCCCGGCAGCCTCACCGCCGTGGGCAAGACGGCCGTTGCCCTCGGTGGCCAGGTCGTCGCGGCCCAGCGTGCGATCGGCACCGTCGTCGTCGACCTCCCTGCTTCCGCCGTCGTGCGCCTTCGGGGGGCTGACGGCGTCCGCGCCGTTACCCCCGACGGTCGGGTCAAGCTGGAGTCCGACAGCCTCCTTACCGACGTCACCAATACCGTCACCAGCCTCATCGGCCCGACCGGGCTCCCCGGGGACATGACGAACGTCTCCAAGCTCACCGGTGCCCAGACCTTCTGGAAGAACGGCTACTACGGGCAGGGCGTCGACGTCGCCCTCCTCGACTCCGGCGTCCTGCCGGTCAACGGCCTCCTCAGCACCAACAAGCTCGTGATGGGCCCGGACCTGTCGTTCGAGTCGCAGCTGCCGAACCTGCGCTACATGGACACCTTCGGCCACGGCACGCACATGGCCGGGATCATCGGCGGCCGCGACAGCGGCGCCACGTCCAGCACCTTCACCACGGACAACACGCACTTCCTCGGGATGGCTCCGAGCTCGCGCATCGTCAGCATCAAGCTGGCCGACGCGCATGGGAGCACCGACGTCTCGCAGGTCATCGCGGCCATCGACTGGGTCGTGGCCCACGGCCAAGACGCAGGCCTGAACATCCGGGTGATGAACCTCTCCTTCGGGACGGACTCCTCGCAGGACTACCGCCTCGACCCGCTGGCGCACGCCGCGGAGGTCGCCTGGAACCGAGGCGTCGTCGTGGTTGTCTCGGCCGGCAACGGCGACGGGACGCGGGTCGGCCTGGCCAACCCGGCGTACGACGCCGCCGTTCTCGCGGTCGGCGCCCAGGACACCAAGGGCACCCTCGACCGCGTCGATGACTCGGTCCCCGTCTTCTCGCAGCGTGGTGCTACCGCGTTGGGGATGCGCGCACCCGACCTGGTCGCTCCCGGCGTCTCCATCGCCAGCCTCCGTGCCCCGGGCACGTTCGTCGACGCGACCTACGGCAGCACGGGCGTCGTAGCCAACCGATTCTTCAAGGGCAGCGGCACCTCTCAGGCCGCGGCAGTTGTCTCCGGCGGGGCGGCTCTGCTCCTCTCGCAGCGCCCTTACCTCACGCCGGACCAGGTCAAGGACCTGCTGCGGCGGTCGGCGAAGCCGCTGGCCAGCGCCAGCACCGACGCCCAGGGCGCCGGAGCGCTCGACCTGAATGCTGCCTACTGGTACACCGGCCGCACGATGCCGGCGCCAGCGGTGAACGCCGGCGGTGGCTCCCTGGACAAGGCCCGTGGCCGCTTCAAGGTCAAGCTGAACGGCGTCGCCCTGACCGGCGAGCTGGACATCCTCGGCAACCCTGTCAGCACCCCTGACCTGGCCCAGACCGAGACGACCAGTGCCCCCGACGTGCTCGACGGCGCCACCTGGGCCGACGGCAGCTGGGCGGGCTCGCCCCTCACCGGTGCCACCTGGAACGGGGCGACCTGGGCCGGGGC
>JAVEDB010000194.1 GCA_030841185.1 Actinomycetota bacterium | reverse complement strand
AGGGCCTCGACCGTCATCGAGGTCAGGCCGATCGGGTGCACGTTGTAGGCCTCGAGCGACCCGTCGTCGATGGGGCTCGCGGCGTAGCCCACCTTGGCCAGGTTGCGCTTGGTGAACTCGTCGGTGTTGACGATGATGTCCGCGCCGCGGGGCAGGTCGCCGAGGTTCGCCTTCAGCGCCGCCGGGTTCATCGCCACCAGGACGTCGGGACGGTCGCCCGGCGTCATGATGTCGTGGTCGGCGAAGTGCAGCTGGAAGGCCGAGACGCCGGGCAGCGTGCCGGCCGGGGCACGGATCTCCGCCGGGAAGTCGGGCAGCGTGGACAGGTCGTTGCCGAACGCCGCGGTCTCGGTCGTGAAGCGGTCACCGGTCAGCTGCATGCCGTCACCGGAGTCGCCTGCGAACCGGATGATCACCCGGTCGAGCTGCTGCACGTGCTTGGCCACCCGTTCACTCTACGTCGGCCGGGCCCGCCCAGGGCCGTGTCGCGCAGCGTGCGGGACGCTTTGGCACACTGGCCCGGGTGGACCAGAAGGAGATCCTGCACGCGTACCTGCGCAACCGTCGGGCCGACCTGGTCGGGAAGCTCGACGGGCTCAGCGAGTACGACGTGCGGCGGCCGATGACCTCCACTGCCACCAATCTGCTGGGGATCGTCAAGCACGTCGCTAGCGTCCAGCTCGGCTACTTCACCGACACCTTCGGTCGGCCGACCGGCCGCTCGCTCCCGTGGTTCGCCGCCGCAGCCGCGCCGGACGCAGACTTCTGGGCCGGGCCGGACGAGAGCCGCGAGAGCGTGCTGGAGCTGCACCGGTTCTCGGCCGAGGCCTCCGACGCAGTGATCGACCAGCTCCCCTTGGATGCTCCCGGTGAAGTGCCGTGGTGGCCCGAGGGCGAGCGATCGGTCACCCTCGGTCTGATCCTGGTCCGGATGGTCGACGAGACCGCCCGGCACGCCGGGCACGCTGACGTCGTGCGCGAGCTCGTCGACGGCGCGATCGGCCTGCGCGCTGGCGACGTGATGGTCGGCCACCGTGACGCCGCCGGCTGGGCAGCGCACCGGGCTGAGGTCGAGGCCGCCGCCACGGAGGCCGGTCGCCGGTACGACTGACCGCGCACCCCTGCCCATCGCTGGTACAGGATGCAGCGGTCGCTTCATCCTTGGCGACACCGTGACCGAGTGACACACCGTCCCGATTGGGGACGCACGGCGGTCTCCCGCGGGACTTTCGCCTCCTGCGGGTTCGCACGTCCTTGCCGAGACTGAGAGCAGGCTTCAACTAGATAAGGACGTGGTTCTCATGACCAGACGCCTGAAGGTTCTCGGAATGGTTCTGGCGCTCATCGGTCTCGGCTTCATCGTCGGCGGGGGTGTGGCCTACACCAAGGTGCAGGCCGGTTACGACTCTCTCAAGGCACTCAGTGCTGCGCAGAACGTCAAGCTGACCTACAACGCCAGCGGTCAGCTCGCCGACAACAAGGGCTCGACGAAGGAAGCGACGGCGATCATGGCGCTGCTCACGGATGACTGGAAGTACCCGGTCGTCAAGTCTGACCTCAACCCGAACGACCCCGTGGTCAACACCGCGTCTGAGTACATGTACCAGATGGCGACAGTCACCTACCACACCCTCACGCGCGAGCAGACCGTCGTGCTTCCGGAAGACGTCAAGGCTGACAACGGCAAGGTCTACAAGGCCGGGACGTACCAGTTCAACCCCAACGGCAGGTACTGGACCGGCTATGACCGCTCGAACCCGATCGAGGCCGTTGCGCGTGAGCAGGCATGGACCGGCACTGCACACGGCCTGGTCGCTGAGCTCGGCGTCGGAACGGTGACCCACTCGGCGCTTCAGCTCGGTCTGGCCATCTCGGCCATCCTGGCCGGCGTCGGCGGAACGATCCTCCTCGCCGGACTGGGTCTCCTCTGGGCAGTCAGGGCGCCCAAGCCCGTGCTGCTCGCGGCCCCGGTCGCCGAGCAGATCCCTGAGCCAGTCACGGTGTAGCTCCGGGACTGACCGTAAAGGCGGGGCGGCCTACGGGCCGCCCCGCCTCTACGTCATCGGTGGGCGCGATGGCGCCGCGCTCGACGATGGAGTCACCCCGCCTGAGGCTGCGGCTTGAAGCGACGAACCTCATGGGGCCAGCCGCATGCCTCCGCGACCTTGCCCGCCCACATCGTGGCGGCCTCGTCGTCGGCCACGTCCACCACGGCGAACCCGCCCAGAAACTCCTTGGTCTCGACGTACGGCCCGTCGCTGATCACCACGGCGCCACTGGTGGGGTCGGCGCTGTAGACCGGGCCGTCCTCCTCCTCGAGCCCCCCGGCGAAGACGTATACCCCGGCCGCCTTCATCTCGCCCACCACCGCCATGGCAAGCGGTCCGCGGCCGCGGAACCACTCCTCGGTGTGGTCGCCGACCCATTGCTGGTTGAAGTAGAGGAGGTACTCGGGCATGACGGCTCCTTCTGCTCTGACGGACTCGGTGGTCCGTGTACTCCTACGCCACGAACGGCGACAGGCGATTCCGACAGGGTCATCCCGGAAATGAAACACCGGTGTTGGCGTGGCAGCGGAGAGCACTCCTCTCCGCCGGTGCGTCGCGCCCGATTCCGCTCGCTTGTGCCAGGCGTCAACCAAGTGCTCGGGAACGGCACCTAAGCGCGTCGGTGCTGCGCTGGAAGTGACCGACTCAAGGTGCCACAAGCAGGGGCCGAGTAGGAATGGTGAGAGTGCGCCCCGCCCTGGTCCTCCTTCCCCTGCTCATCGCTGCGTGCGGGCACACATCACCGCGGTCGGCTGACAAGGACTACCAGAGCCTGCGGTCCTCACTCCTCGTTCCTAGCCGGTTCACCCCGGCCGCGCCCGCCGGTCCGTGCCAGACGGACCGGCACATGCAGTGCTGGACCACCGATGCGCTCCCCACCCAAGCGGTGCATGCCGCCGTCGAAGCGCTCGGCGCCGACTACCGGACGACGGACACTTCCTGGTGCGGCCCGGGGCACTGGGCGGCGCAGCGCAAAGCCTGGGGCGAGGCGCACGCTCCCTGCACCCTGCGCGGCACCTCGCATCGACTCCGCGTCACCGTGGCGGCCATCGCCTTTCCCGACCCCATGGCGACCACTACTACAGAGCATTTGGTCTTCCGACCGACCCTCGTGAGCATCACAGCGACTGTGCCCTGACGGCGTGGTGTGTGGGGAGCCTTGATCGCGGGTGAGGCCATGTCATAACCCGCGCCGCCTCTGGGCGATGGCCAAGCCGGAAACACCGTGGTGGGCAGCCAGGTATGCGGCGCGGTGCACCCGGCCGTGACTGGGTCCTGCCGTCCGCGTCGGGATGTACTCCGCGCACCCGGTCATCCGCAGGTCTTCCCGCCTGGCCCCACCCACTCGGGAGCGGCACCTACCGCGCGGTCACTATGAGGAACTCTCACGGGACACCGCAGCCGGCGAGTGGACTCGCTGAAGGGTCGACTCGCCAAGAACGTGAGGCAAGCGCCTGGCCCGTAGCGGACCGCGACAACCCCGCTGTCCGCGAGATTCGGTGAATAATCGTGCAGCTGTGGGTCTTCGCCATTCGCGCAAACGGTCGGCACCCCGGCGCCGGTGTCGGAAGGCGCATCCGCCGGGCCATGGATTGCAGTGGACGCCCGCTCTGGTGGTTGGCTAGACCCCGTGGAGACTGCGAGCCAGCGGCTGCACCGGGTGACGAGCTACCGACCCGGACAGGAGTGGGACGGGCCGTTCGACGACCCGGGCGCCGTGCAGGACCTGGTCTCGAGCGACAAGACCCGCCGCACCTGGTTCTACAAGCGCTACGCGCAGCCGCTGCCACGCGTCGCGTTGCCGCGGGACCTGCCGGCGACCACCGCGTCGGCGCTCGCCGTGCTGGCCGGGAGCGCACAGGTGGCGCCCGCCGGGCTCGACGTACCCGCCTTGTCACGGGTGCTGCACCTGTCGGCCGGGGTGGTGCGCACCGGGGAGCGGCCGTTCGGCACCTATCTGTTCCGGGCGGCGGGCTCGGCCGGCGGTCGTTTCCCGCTTGAGGTGTACGTCGCCCTGCCCGAGCCCGTTGGTGACGTGCCGGCCGGCGTGCACTGGTACCAGCCGCAGGACCACGCGCTCGTGCAGGTCGGGCCGGCGCCGGTGGGCGGGGTCGCAACGCTCGTCGTCACGGGGGTGCCATGGCGCACCGGGTGGAGCTACCGCGAGCGGGGCTACCGGCACGTGTTCTGGGACGCCGGCACCATGCTGGCCCAGACTCTGCCGGTCGCGCAGTCGGCAGGGCTTCCGGCGCGGCTGTTCCCGCGCTTCCCCGACCGGTCCGTGGCGGAGATGGTCGGGGCGGACCGGGTGCACGAGTGGCCGGTCGCCCTGGTCGCGCTCGGCGACGGCCCGCCTGCGGTCGAGGCTGGCGGACCGGCGGCCGGCGGGGCGGTGGACGACGACCCAGTGGAGTTCCCGCTGGTGACCGCCGCGCAGCGGGCGGCCGAGCGCGACGCGTTCGGCGAGCCGTGGGACGACGGGGCACCGGTCGACCTGCCCGGTGCGCACCGCGGGCTCGACGAGGTGGTGGAGGGCCTGGTGCTTCGCCGGGGGTCTGTGAGGCGGCTCGACCCGCACGGCAGCCTGCCGCTGGACACGCTGCGGACCTGCCTGCAGGTCGCGCTGCGTGGCGTCGACGTGCCGCACTGGGTGGTGGTGCACGCGGTCGACGGGCTCGAGCCGGGGGTATACCGCTGGCCGGACCTGGGGTCGCCGGTGCGCCGCGGCCCGCTGCGCGCAGAGCTGTTCCGGGTGTGCATGGAGCAGAGCCTCGGCAGCGACGCGTCGATCGTGGTGGTCTCGACCACCGACGTCGCGGCGCTGGACGACCGGGAGTACCGCGAGGCGCAGCTGGCCGCGGGTGTCGTTGAGGGCCGGCTGCACCTGCTCGCCTACGCGCTAGGTCCTGCGGCGACGGGCATGACGTTCTACGACAGCGAGATCCCGGTCCTGGTCGGCGAGCCGACCGACGGGCTGCTGTTCACCTGCGTCGGGGTGGCGGAGTACCGGTCCGCGACCGGCGGTGCGCCCGGGTCGCCGACCGCGGTGCGGCGGGTCGAGGAGCGCTCCGAACCGCCGGACACGCCGCCACCGACATAGACCAGCCTCCCACAACTCAACGATCGGTAGTCCCGGCTCTGTTCGGTCAGGTGCGTCGGCCCACGGCCACTGGCAGGTCCGCCCGTGATCCACACGGCTGCCAAGCAGCGGGTTCTCAGGCGGCGGTGCGGGCGCGGGTGGTGCCGGTGTGGTCGACCAGGTAGTGGCGGCCGTGGGGGCTGCGCCAGACCAGGACGCCGTCGAAGACCTGGCGGACCTGCCAGTGGCCGTGGGTCTTTATGCGGTGATGAGCTCGGGTGACGGGAGCGAGGTTGTCCTGGCGGGTCTGCCCGGGTGGACCGCCCTCGTCGGGATGTCGGTAGGGCTCGGTGTGGTCGAGGTCGAGGCCGCGGCGGGCCGAGGTCGAGTAGGGGAAGCAGTCGACCGGTGATCGGAGCCGGACGGCTTCGGCAAGGCGGTCCGGGATCTCGTAGGCGTCGACCGGAGTCTGTTGGTTGAGGTCGATGACCGGGCGGACGATGACGTTCGCGTGGCCGAGCCACTCGCGCACGAGTCCGGCCGTGATAGGGCCGACGTCCTCGACCCGGGCCACCCCCTGCCCGGTGCGGATCGCGTCCTCGCTCAGGTGGACGTAGAGCATCACCCGCGGCGCAGTGTCGAACCGGCGCGGGCGACGCCACACGTCCGGGTGGACGGCCTCGCCGCGGCACGGCTCGGGGTGGTCGTCGGTGTCGTCGAGGTGGTGCGGCGGCTCGTCGGCGGCGCCCTGGGCGGCGGCGAGCTCGGCATGGGCGGTGTAGAGGTCCAGGGCGTCCTGGGGATCGGCGAGTACGCCGAGGGCGGCAGCGCGGCGCGAGTCTTCGCGGCGGGTGTCGCCCAGGGCACGCAGCGCGTCGGCGCCGCGTTGGACGGCGGCGTCGACGCGCAGCCCGTCGAGGACCTCGAGGCGGGCGAAGAGGGTGGCCACGCCATGGTCACGGTCGCGGTTGAGCCACACCCCGAGCTCGTCCCGGGTGAGACGTTCGGCTGTGGCGGCGCCGGCCGGGTCGAGGCGCTTCCAGGTCGCGAGGATCAGGGTCTCGAGCCGTCCCCAGGAGAGCCGGTCGGCGTAGCGGGCGATCACGGCGTCGACCCGGCCGGCCAGCTCCTGGTCGAGGC
>JAVEDB010000122.1 GCA_030841185.1 Actinomycetota bacterium | reverse complement strand
GGCGAGGGCGATCTGCGCCTTGACGAAGGTGGCGTCGCCGGTCTCGAGGTCGCTGACGAAGCTGCGGTCGATCTTGAGCTCGTCGAAGGAGTACGCCCGCAGCCGCGCCATCGACGAGTGACCGGTGCCGAAGTCGTCGATCGCGAGCCACACCCCGACGTCGTGCAGGTCACGAATGGTGTCCCCGACCACGGCCGCGTCGGCCTGGATGATGCCTTCGGTCACCTCGAGGGTGAGGCAGCCGGGGTCCAGGTCGTAGCGCAGCAGGCAGTCCCGGACCGTCGAGAGCAACCGGGGTCCGAACTGCCGGCCGCTCAGGTTGACCGCGACGCCCAGCGCCTGGATGCCGGTATGGGCGGCGTGCCACCGCTTGAGCTCACGGCACGCCTGGTCCAGGACCCACTCGCCGAGCGCGACGATGATGCCGGTCTGCTCCGCCATGTCGAGGAACCGGTCCGGCGTCAGCAGGCCGGCCGTCGGGTGCCGCCAGCGGACGAGGGCTTCCGCCCCGGCGTACTCCCCGGTCTGTGACCGCACGATCGGCTGGTAGTGAACCTCGAACTGGTTGCGCCCGAGGGCCGCGCGCAGGTCGTTCTCCAGCTCGAGGCGGGCGAGGGAGTCGGAGCGCTGGGACATGTCGAAGTTCTCGTACGCCGAGCCGCCGCGGGCCTTGGTGACGTACATCGCGAGGTCGGCGTTGCGGAGCAGCTCCTCGGGATGGTCCGACGGGGACAAGGTGCTGGCGATGCCGATGCTCGCGCCGACGACCAGCCGGCGCTCGCGCAAAGTGACCGGGTCCTCCAACGAGTGGAGCAGGCGGCGGGCGACCGCGTCGACGGCGGCCGGATGCGTCGTCGTCGTGATGACACCGAACTCATCACCGCCGAGGCGGGCCAGGAAGTCGCCGCGTCGGAGACTGCCCTTGAACCGTTGGGCGACGGCCTGCAGCATCTCGTCGCCGACCCCGTGGCCGAGACCGTCGTTGATGGCCTTGAATCCGTCGAGGTCGATTTAGAGGACGGAGCACAGGCCGATGCCGGGCAGGGCGTCGATGGTGGTGGTGAGCTCGGCCAGGAAGTGCGCGCGGTTCGGGAGGCCGGTGAGGGCGTCGTGGAAGGCCTGGTGCTCCAGGGCGACCGTGCGCGAGGCGACCAGTCCTTCGAGGTGCTCGGCGATGACGAGGTGGTCGTGCGTCCGGATGACGTAGCGGACTACGACGATGGCCAGCAGGAGGGTGATCAGCCAGGCGGTCGGCTCCTGGATGCTGAGCACGGGTCGGGCGAGCGCGATGGTCGCAAAGGCGAGGACCACGGGGAAGAACGGCAAGGACTCCTGCACGATCGTCAGTCGGCCGTCGAGCTCGGTCTGCGCTGGGGGTGGCACGGGCGCGAGCGCAGCCAGCGTCAGCAGAAGGAACGCCGCGACCCAGCCCGCGTCGAGCAGCCCGCCGACCTGATAGGTCTCGGTGAGGGTGCCGTGGACGTAGATCGTGTCGGTCACCGCGAGGACCATGAGGCCAGCCGAGAGGAACAGCCAGGGCAGCCGCTGGGCGCGGCCGGCCCGCATGCCGCGGACGAGGACCACGGACGCGACGACGAAGTCAAAGAGCGGGTAGCCGACACTGACCAGCTGGACCAGGAACGACATGTGCCCGGCCGGTTCCTCCAGCAGCGGCCCGATGACGATGATCCAGCCGACGAGGAACAGCGACAGCGAGACGACCAGCCCGTCCAGGAGCTGCCGGGAGTGGTCTCCCCGTAGGGATCCCGAGACCGGGAGGAGGACCAACCCGACGACGGCAGGTGCCGCGTAGCAGAGGAAGCCCGCGTCGGCCCAGGACGGCGATGGCGAGGCGCTCCCGAGGACGAGCTCGTAGCAGGCCCAGGTGACTGATCCGGCTGTCCAGACCCCGCAGCTGGCCGCCAGCCAACCCCAGGCCCGGCGCTGGTGCGGGCGGCGAAACGCCGCCCAGACGCAGGCCAGCGTGGCCGCGAGCGGCGCCAGGATCTGCATGACGTCGGTGACCTGCTGGTCGAGCCGAGGTGATCCGGAGTCTCGGACGAGCCAGAGCGCGTCAAGGCAGACGATGATCGCGGCCGCGCCCGCGGTCAGGCGCCACGCGGGCGTGGACGCCTCGGCGATGCGGTCCTGACGGGGGCCGTGCAATCGCCTCACCCTTGAGCGTCGGCATGCACCGCCTTCGGCTGAAATGCCCCGCGATCACGGCGTACGCCGGAAGCGGCGGGTCGAAACGCGGAAGTCCGGGACGGCGGGGCTCCGATAGGACAAACTACGCGCGCGGCGGTTGCCGCAGTGGTCAGGGGCGGCCCTCCCGCGGCGCCCCTGACTTCGCGTCAGCGGGGACGAGGATCAGATGACAGACACGAACACGGACCCATCAACCAGCCGGGATGACTCACCGTCCTTCGACCGCAGGTCCCTCCTCCGAACCGGTTCCGCGTTGCTCGCGGGCGTGGCAGGAGCGGCGACTCTCGGAGTGGTCGGCGCACCTGGTGCGAATGCGGTAACCGGAGCTCCGGTCCTGCTGGGCACCGCAAACGATGGCGGTGCGACAGAGACGTCGCTCACCGGCACCGCGAACCCGACATTCGGCCTGATGAACACGGGGGGTGCTGCGCCGCTCAACCTGGAGTCCGCCAGCTTCGATTTCGGCACCTACGCGGCAGCGTCTGCGAGCGGTGATCTGGTCAACCAGGACGGCACCCTGCTCTTCTCGCACGCGACAGACGCGGTGGGCGGCGTCTACACGGACGTGTGGGCGAACATGCTCATCCCCCTGGTCCCGCAGCGGGCCGTGGATACGCGCGGTGCGGGCGGACGGGTGCGCATTGTCAACCCCGTAGGGAACCTCGACAGCCAAGGTCGCCTCATTGCCGGGCACACGATCGAGATTGACCTCGAATCGGACTACGTGTTCGGCGGAGTCGCGGGTTTCTTCAACCTGACCTCCGTCGCGTCCGTGGGTGGGGGCTACCTCACCCTGTGGCCGAGCGGCACGAAGCCCTCGACCTCGTCCTTGAACTTCCAGAAGGGCGTGGCAATCGCCAACGGTCTCGTATGTGGGCTGAGCGACGTCGACTCGGTGCAGATCTTCGCCAGCGCGACGACCCACGTCATCCTCGACCTCATGGCCGTCTTCGCCGGCTGGGACGGACAGGTGAATCCTTTGTACCTACCAGGCAGCGCTCCGTTCGCCGCCGGGAAGACCGCCAAGGCCGCTCCTCGTCGGGCCCCGTCCTGGGCGCGTGCCCGCGGCTGACCCGCGTCACTAGGCGAAACGGTGCGCCACTAGGCCTGCGGGCCTTGTGGCGCACCGTTCTGCCGTCCCAACGTGGTCGAAACGCGGAAGTCGGGGACGTCGGGGCTCCGACAAGGACAAACTACGCGCGCGGCGGTTGCCGCAGTGGTCAGGGGCGGCTTCCCGCGGTGCCCCTGCCTTCGCGTCAGCGGGGAACGAGGATCAGATGGCAGACTCGAACACGGACCCATCAACCAGCCGGGATGACTCACCGTCTTTCGACCGCAGGTCCCTCCTCCGTACCGGTTCCGCGTTGCTCGCGGGCGTGGCAGGAGCGGCGACTCTCGGAGTGGCCGGCGCTCCTGGCGCTTCTGCGGCAACAGGCTCTCCGGTCTTGCAGGGCACCGTCAACGATGCCGGCTCGGCATCGACGACTCTCACCAGCGCAAGCGTCCAGACGCTTATCCTGAGCAATACCGCGGCCGCGGCGCCGCTGAACCTCGTTTCCCACGCTTTCCCTCTCGATCCCTACTATGTATCAACCGGACCCGGCGATCTGGTCAACATGGAGGGCCACCTTCTCTTCACGCACCACGGTGGTTCGGTGGGCGAGATTTACACCGACACCTGGGCGAACATGCTCATCCCCCTGACCTCGCCGCAGCGGGCTGTGGATACCCGCGGGGCGGACGGTCGGGGTCGCATAGTCATCACCGACGGAAACTTTGACGGCCAGGGTCGCCTGCTTGCCGGCCACATCATTGAGGTTGACCTCACGGACTACGTGTTTGCCGGAAGGGCGGGCTTCTTCAACCTGACCTCTGTCGCATCCGTGGCTGGGGGCTATCTCACCATGTGGCCAACCGGCGAGAAGCCCGCGACCTCATCCTTGAACTACCAGAAGGGCGTGCCAATCGCCAACGGTCTCGCGGTCGGGCTCAGCGGCTGGGACTCGGTGCTGATCGTCGCCAGCACGACGACCCATGTCATCCTCGACGTCATGGGCATCTTCGCCGGCTCTGAGAGACAGGTGAATCCTGCCTTCCTGCCGCCCAGCACTGCGGCGGCGAGCAAGGCCGCCAAGGCGGCTGCGCGGGTGGCGCCTTCCTGGTTTCGCGCCGACGGCTGACCCGCGCCACTAGGCGAAACGGTGCGCCACTGGCCTGCGGGCCTAGTGGCGCACCG
>JAVEDB010000111.1 GCA_030841185.1 Actinomycetota bacterium | reverse complement strand
AGCAGGGCGGCCGACTGGTCGTGGCCCAGCTGCTCGACGCCGTGGTGCAGGGCGCGGGTCAGCGCGGTGTGCGCGGCCGCGACGGCCACCTCGACCCCCGGACCGTCACTCGAACACATGTTCGAATACTACCGCAGGTCGGCGAGATCCGGAACCCGCAAACCGTTGCTGTGCAAGGGATTCCCGCCTGTGTATGAGCGCGCGTCAGCCCGTGAGTGAAGTTCTAACCGCGGAGACGTTCTCGCGGGACGCCCACGGTGAACAACCCCGTGGCCCCCAGGGCCTTAGGCCAACAGTTTGCGCAGAGTCGTGGGGGTGCGGGCAGTGGCACCGACGCCCAGCGCCTTCTCGATCTTTGCGTTCGTCAACTTCGTCCTTGCGGCGTTCTGGAAGCCGATGTAGATCACCTGGTTGTTGCCCTGGACGACGTCGGGCGACCAGTCGGTGTCGAGAAATTGGTTGAGCGCTTCCGAAGACGGCTTGTCGAACAGCACGGTGACTGAGACGTAGCCCGGCAGGTCGGGGAGGCTATCCAATGCCTTGCGCACGTCGGACTGCTTGCGGACACAGCACCGGACGTTGAGCTTCAGCGTCGTGCGCAAGGCCCCCTCGACGTCGTCGGCGATCCGCTGCGCCGAGCGTGCGGGGCTCTCGAAGGTGGCGTTGCCGCTGTTGAGAAAGGTCCTGACCTCAGTGTGGCCCAAGCTCTCGAGAACCGCCTGCAAGTCCTTCATTGCGATCTTGTTGGTGGGCCCGAGGTTGACGGCGCGCAGGAGCAGGACCCACTTCATTAGTGCACGTGCAGGTCGACACCGAGCAGCACGAGAAACCACAGGAAGACTGCGAGCAACGCCGACAGCACCGACTTGAGCAGCGCCGAGGTGATGTAGTGCCGGTTCCAGGCCACTACGAGCCCGATGATGATGTACACCAGCAGGATCAGGCTGATGGGTCGTCGTCTGCCGAACACGGTTGTCTCCGATCTCGCCATCCCCCTGACCTGCGGACTCGCAGGGTCGCGCGGAGCGTAGCCGCCCGACCGGTCGGCAATCTACGGCTGCGAGAATGACCGGCGTGACCGAACCCTCGAGCCCCGACGGGCCGGCCTTCATCGCCGACGCCCCGGCCTCGCAGGCGCTGTTCGAGCGTGCCCTCCGAGTGACTCCCGGTGGAGTGAACTCGCCGGTCCGGGCCTTCCGGGCGGTCGGCGGCACCCCGCGCTTCATGGTCTCGGGTAGGGGCGCCCGGGTCACCGACGCCGACGGTCGCAGCTATGTGGACCTCGTCTGCTCGTGGGGCCCGCTGCTGCTCGGCCACGCCCACGCCGCTGTGGTGGAGGCGGTGACGGCCGCGGTCAGCAGGGGCACCTCGTTCGGGACCCCCAGTGAGGGGGAGGTCGCGCTCGCGGAGGAGATCGTCGCGCGGGTGGCGCCGGTCGAGCAGGTCCGGCTGGTGTCCAGCGGCACCGAGGCGACGATGTCGGCGCTGCGCCTCGCGCGCGGATACACCGGTCGCAGCAAGGTCGTGAAGTTCGCGGGCTGCTACCACGGCCACGTCGACGCGCTGCTGGCCAGCGCCGGCTCCGGCGTAGCCACGCTGGGGCTGCCCGACAGCTCGGGTGTCACCGCTGCGCAGGCCGCCGAGACGATCGTCGTCCCCTACAACGACCTGGCCGCCGTGGAAGAGGTGTTCGCGGCGTACCCCGGCGAGATCGCCTGCGTGATCACCGAGGCGGCGGCGGGCAACATGGGCGTCGTCGCACCGGTGCCCGACTTCAACGCGGGTCTGGCGGAGCTGTGCCGCCGCAACGGCGCGCTGTTCATCAGCGACGAGGTGATGACCGGCTTCCGGGTCAGTGCCGCGGGCTGGTTCGGGCTCGACGGCGTGCGGCCGGACCTGATGACGTTCGGCAAGGTCATGGGCGGCGGCTTTCCCGCCGCGGCCTTCGGCGGTCGAGCCGACGTCATGGGTCTGCTCGCCCCCAACGGCCCCGTCTACCAGGCCGGCACGTTGTCCGGGAACCCGGTGGCGACCGCCGCGGGCTTGGCCACCCTGCGGGCGTGTACGGACGACGTCTACGCACACGTGGACAAGACGGCCGGCCAGATCAGCGCGCTCGTCGGCTCCGCGCTCACGACCGCCGGCGTCGCTCACCAGGTGCAGCACGCGGGCAGCATGTTCTCGGTGTTCTTCCGGGCCGAGCCGGTCCTCTCCTACGCCGACGCGGTTCAGCAGGAGACGTTCCGCTTCGCCGCCTTCTTCCACGCGATGCTCACAGGCGGGGTCTACCTGCCCCCGTCGGCGTTCGAGTCGTGGTTCGTCTCGGCCGCGCATGACGACGATGCGCTCGAGCGCATCGCGGACGCCCTGCCAGCTGCGGCTGCTGCGGCCGCCGCAGCCCAACCGCCCGCGGCGGACCGATGAGCGAGACGACGGTCGTCCACCTGCTGCGGCACGGCGAGGTGCACAACCCCACCGGTGTCCTGTACGGGCGGCTTCCCGGCTACCAGCTCTCGGAGCTGGGACGGGCCATGGCGCAGCGGGTCGCGGAGCGCCTCACGGCCGAGGACGTCACCCACCTCGTCTCCTCGCCATTGGAGCGGGCGCAGGAGACCGCTGCACCGGCGGGCGCCGCGCTCGGTCTCGAGACGCACATCGACGACCGGCTGATCGAGGCGGGCAACGTCTTCGAGGGCAAGACGTTCGGCGTCGGTGACGGGTCGCTGCGCCGGCCCGGGACGTGGGTGCACCTCCGCAACCCCCTGCGCCCCTCCTGGGGCGAGGCCTACCAGCAGATCGCGCAACGCATGCTCGCCGCCATGGCGGACGCCCGCGACGCGGCGCGCGGCCACGAGGCGCTCTGCGTCAGCCATCAGCTGCCGATCTGGACCGCTCGGTCGTTCGCCACCGGGCGCCGGCTCTGGCACGACCCGCGCAAGCGCCAGTGCGCGCTGGCATCACTGACCTCGTTCACCTACGAGGACGACGAACTCGTGGCCGTGTCCTACGAAGAACCGGCCCACGACCTGCTGCCGGTGCGGCCAGCCAAGAAGTTCGTCGCCGGAGCGTGATGGGCGTCCCCCTGCGCCTTCGTCGTCGTACGACGTGCTTCGCGGCCGCCGCCGTCCTCGGCGTCGCCGCCGTCAGCGGCTGCGGCTCCTCCGGGCAACAGGCAGGGGCGCCCGACAAGGGCTACGTGTCGGGGGACGGCACGGTGACGGTCACCGCTGTTGGGTCGCGCCGGTCCCCGGTCGACTTCGTCGGCAAGACCCTTGAGGGTGCTCGCTTCCAGGCGCGTGCGCACCGCGGCTCGATCCTCGTCGTCAACGTGTGGGGCTCGTGGTGCCCGCCCTGCATCGCGGAGGCGCCCGCCCTGGAGCGGGTCTGGGACCAGACGCGCAGCACCGGTGTGCAGTTCGTCGGGGTGGACACCAGGGACCAGACGGCGGCGGCCAGGGCGCACCAGCGCCGGTTCGGAGTGTCCTACCCGAGCATCGACGACGACGGGGGACAGGTGCTGCTGGCGTTCCGCGGCACGCTGCCGCCGGTGGCGATCCCGAGCACGTTGGTGCTCGACCGCTCCGGCCGCGTTGCCGCGCGGGTCCTCGGTCCGGTGGACGCCGCGACCCTGCGCGGACTCATCGCCGACGTGGCAGCAGAGCCGTCGTGAGCAGTGTCGGCTCCACCATCACCGACGGCTCGCTCGTGCTCGCCCTGCCGCTCGCCGCGCTGGCGGGTCTGGTGTCGTTTCTCTCGCCGTGCGTGCTGCCGCTGGTGCCCGGCTACCTGTCGTACGTCACCGGCCTGACCGGCGTGGACCTCGCGGACCGGTCGCGCGGCCGGCTGGTCGTCGGGGCGTCGCTGTTCGTCGCCGGCTTCACCGCCGTCTTCGTCAGCGCGGGCGTCCTCGTCGGCAGCGTCGGCAGCTTCCTCGTCGACCACGAACGCCTTCTGCAGCGCGTGCTCGGCGGCCTGACCATCCTGCTGGGGCTGGCCTTTATGGGTGTGTTGCCGGCGTTCCAGCGCGAGCTGCGGGTCCACCGGCAACCGGTGATCGGGCTGGCCGGCGCCCCCATGCTCGGCGTCCTGTTCGGCCTGGGGTGGACCCCCTGCATCGGACCTACGCTGGGCGCCGTGCTCACCCTGGCGGGGACCGAGGGCAGCGCCGCCCGCGGCGGGGTGCTGGCCGTCGCCTACTGCATCGGGCTGGGGCTGCCGTTCGTGGTCACGGCGCTCGCGTTCCGGCGGGCGATGGGGGCGTTCGGCTGGGTGAAGCGCCACTACGTCTGGGTGATGCGCCTGGGCGGCGGTCTCCTCGTTGCGATCGGGCTGCTGCTGGTGACCGGAGTCTGGAACGACATCACGGTCGCGATGCGGGTGTGGGTCGCCAACTTCACCCCGGCCGTCTGAGATGGCGGCCTGACATGGTCGACACGGCACTGTCGACGGCGCCCGAGGCCGACCGTGAGCCACCGGGCGGTCCCGTCGCCCTGGGCCCGCTCGGGTTCCTGCGCTGGATGTGGCGCCAGCTCACCTCGATGCGCACGGCCCTGATCCTTCTCTTCCTTCTGACGCTGGGCGCCGTCCCCGGGTCGCTGGTCCCGCAACAGGGCGTCAACCCGCTGCGGGTAGCCCAGTTCAAGGCGCAGCACCCGGCGCTGGCGCCGTGGTACGAGCGCTTCTCGCTGTTCGACGTGTTCTCGGCACCGTGGTTCGCCGCGATCTACCTGTTGCTTTTCATCTCCCTCGCCGGCTGCGTGCTGCCCAGGTCGCGGGCGCATTGGGCGGCCAGCCGGGCCCGGCCGCCCGCGGCGCCGCGCAACCTCTCGCGGCTTCCGGTCGCTCGCACCTGGACCACGACTGCTCCCGTCCCTGTTGTCGTCGAGGCGGCGCGCACGGCGTTGCGGGCGCGGCGCTTCCGGGTCGACGTCGCCGGGACAGCCGTCGCCGGCGAGAAGGGCTACCTGCGCGAGACCGGCAACCTGGTGTTCCACGTGGCGCTGCTCCTGCTGCTCGTCGCCGTTGCGGTGGGGAACCTGTGGGGTTACAAGGGATCCGTCCTCGTCACGCAGGGAAGCGGCTTCTCCAACACGGTGTCGGCCTACGACACGTTCCGTCAGGGCGTCGCGGTGGGCCCGGGATCGCTGTCGCCGTTCAGCCTCCGGCTGGACAGCTTCAGCGTTCGCTACCAGCAAGACGGCGACCAGCGAGGTGCGCCCCGCGACTTCCATGCGCACGTGATGTTCACCTCGACGCCGGGTGCGACGCCACGGCGGTACGACCTGCGCGTCAACCACCCGCTCGTGGTGGGTGGGACCCGGATCTTCCTGCTCGGCAACGGCTACGCGCCGGAGTTCACCGTCCGCGACGGGACGGGCGCGGTCGCGTTCTCGGGGCCGGTGCCGTTCCTCCCCCGTGACTCCAACAACACCTCCACCGGTGTGGTCAAGGTGCCCAGTGCCCGCCCCACCCAGCTGGGCTTCGAGGGGCTGTTCCTGCCCAGCGCCGTCCTGGACCCGGTGCGCGGGCCGATCTCGGTGTTCCCCGACGAGCGGCTGCCGCGGGCGGTCCTCACCGCCTGGACGGGCAACCTCGGTCTCGACGCGGGCGCTCCGCAGTCGGTCTACCGGCTCGACACGACGCGGATGGCGCAGGTGCAGATGGGCGGCCGCCCGCTCGCCCAGTCGCTGGCGCCCGGCCAGACCATGACGCTGCCCGGCGGCCAGGGCACCATCCGGTTCGACGGGGTGCGCCGGTGGGCGACCCTGCAGGTGTCCCGTGACCCTGGCAAGGGCCCGGCTCTGGTCTCGGCAGCGCTCGCGCTGGTCGGTCTCATGCTGTCGCTGTTCGTGTCCCGGCGGCGGGTCTGGGTGCGCGCCAGCGACCTCGGCGGCGGGCGTACCCTCGTCGAGGTCGCTGGTCTGGCCCGCACCGACAGTGACCGGCTCGGCGACGAGGTCGACGACCTGACCGCTGGTCTGCGGGCCGTCGCCGTGCAGGAACCGTTCGACGAGGAGGACTGAGTGGCCAGCGAGACCGCCGCACAGCTGAGCAACAACCTGCTCTACTGCGCGATGGTCGCCTACGCCATCGCCATGTTCTGCTACGCCGCGGAGCTGGCCTTCGCTCCGCGGGTACGCCGAGCGGAGCCGGCCCTCGTCGGTAGCGGTGCCCCGGCGAGCGAGCTCCCCCCGGCAGCCGACCAGGGCGACGGCGCGGAGCGCTCCGACCGGCTGGGCCGGGTGGCGGTCTCCCTCACGACGCTGGCCTTCGGGCTGCATCTCGGTGCCGTGATCGCTCGCGGCGTCTCGGCCGGACGGGCGCCCTGGGGCAACATGTACGAGTTCTCGGTCACCGGCTCAATGGTGGTGACCGCTGTCTTTCTCGTGCTGCTCGCCCGCAAGGCCGAGGTGCGCTATCTCGGCCTGTTCGTGATGCTGCCCGTGCTGTTGACGCTCGGGCTCGCGGTGACGGTGCTGTACACCAAGTCGGAGCAGCTCGTCCCGGCCCTCAAGTCGGTGTGGCTGCTGATCCACGTCACGGCCGCGATCATCGCGTCGGGCATCTTCACGATCGGTTTCGCGCAGACCATCTGCTACCTCGTCCAGGACCGCCGGGAGCGGCGGCCGGTCGAGCAGCGGGGTCCGTCGTTCATGGACCGGCTGCCCCCGGCGGCGGCGCTGGACCGCGCGGCGTACCGGATGCACGCGTTCGCGTTCCCGATCTGGACCTTCGCGGTGATCGCGGGTGCCATCTGGGCCGAGAACGCCTGGGGGCGCTACTGGGGCTGGGACCCGAAAGAGACCTGGGCCTTCATCACCTGGATGGTCTACGCGTGCTACCTGCACGCCCGGGCCACCGCGGGGTGGCGGGGCCGCAAGGCTGCCTACGTGGCGCTGTTCGGCTACAGCACCTTCCTGTTCAACTACCTGGTCGTCAACATCTGGCTGGTCGGCTTCCACTCGTACGCCGGCGTCGGCTGAGTGGGCCGCCCGGCGTCAGCTGCGGGCGCGGGTCACAAGTCGACGCAACCGGCTGGGCCGGCGGTCGAGGCTGCGGCCGTCGGCGTCGCGCGCGGCGGCGCGGGTCAGGTCGTCGATATGGGCTCGGGCCAATTCGAGGGTGAACATGGGACACCTCCTTCGTTTCATACTATCCTTCGGCACATCCACCTTGGATATTTAGGTCAACCAGCATATATAACTGCGAATTCCCTCGGAGGGCGGGTGGGCATGGACGACGTCGACCGGGCCCTGATCGAGGCACTGCGGGCCAACGCGCGCACGTCGTACGCCGAGCTCGGCCGACTGGTCGAGATGTCCGGGCCGAGCGTCGCCGAGCGGGTGCAACGGCTGGAGCAGGCCGGGGTCATCACCGGCTATCACGCGGCCGTCGACCCGCCGGCGCTCGGCCTGCCCGTCGCCGCCCTCGTGGGCGTCCATCTGTCCGACAACGCCGACCAGGACGAGGTGACCGACGCCCTCGCCGCCCTGGACGAGGTCGAGGACTGCTGGTTCGTGGCGGGGGACGAGAGCTTCCTCATCAAGGTGCGGGTCGCTGATGTGTCCGAGCTGGAGGCGACCCTGTCCCGGCTGCGCCAGGTCCCGGGCATCTCCCGCACCCGCACCACGGTCGTGCTCTCCACCAAGTGGGAGAACCGGGCTTCCGGTCAGCCGGCCGCGAGCGAGGCGAGCAGCAGCAGGCCGTAGCCGAGCAGGGCCAGGCCGGTCGCCTTCAGCACCGAGATGAGGTCGCGGCCGGTGGCGCCGCGGAGCACCCGTGCCGCGGCCGGCGCAGCCAGCAGCGCCGAGGCGGCCACCACTGCCGTGAGGGGATGCACCAGCACGATCGGGACGAGCACCGCGAAGGGCAGCGCGACCAGCCCGGCGTAGAGCAGGCGGGTGCGCCGGTCGCCGAGCCGCACGGCCAGCGTCACCTTGCCGGCGGTCGTGTCGGTGGCCCGGTCGCGCAAGTTGTTGGCGACGAGGATCGCGCACGCGAAGGCGCCGCAGCCACAGCCCGCGAGGACCGACGTCGCCGTCACTCGCTCGGCCTGGACGTACGTCGTGCCGACGGTGGCCACCAGGCCGAAGAAGACGAAGACCGACACCTCTCCCAGGCCGCGGTAGCCGTAGGGACGGGTGCCGCCCGTGTAGAACCACGCCGCCACGATCGCCGCGCCTCCGACCAGCAGGAGCCACCACGTCGTCAGGGCCGCCAGCACGAGCCCGGCGAGCGCGGCCACGGCGAAGGCCGCCAGCGCCGCTGCCCGCACCGCCGACGGCCGCGCGAGCCCGGACCCGACCAGTCGCAGCGGACCCACCCGGTCTGCGTCGGTGCCACGGACACCGTCGCTGTAGTCGTTGGCGTAGTTGACGCCGACCTGCAGCGCCAGCGCGACCACCAGCGCCAGCAGCGCGCGGCCGGCCGCCAGCGGCGCCACCGCCAGGGCCGCTCCCGTCCCCGCCGCCACCGGCGCGACGGCGGCCGGCAGCGTGCGTGGCCGGGCGCCTTCGAGCCACTGGCGAGCGTCGGCCATCAGCCCTCGCCCAGCACGAGCCGCCGCACGCCCGCCCGGTCGGGCTTGCCGGAGGGGAGCGTCGGCAGCATGCCCAGCACGATGAGCTCCCGCGGCAACTGCCAACCGTCGAGCTTCCCCAGGGAGAACGACTGCAGCTCGGCCAGCGTCGGCACCGCGTCCCAGTCGTCGACCTGCACGACGGCCACGATGTGCTCGCCCCAGTTCGCGTCCGGCCGCCCGACGACGACGCATGCCCGCAACTGCGGATGACCCGACAGCACTCGCTCGACAAACGAGGCCGACACGTTGACGCCACCGGTGATGATGACGTCGTCAGTGCGCCCCAGCACCTCCAGCAGGCCGTCGTCGCCCCAGCGCCCCAGGTCGTTGGTGACCAGCCGTCCCGACTCGACTGCCGCCGCCGTCAGGTCCGGCCGGAGCCGGTAGCCGCTGAACAGCACCGGCCCCCCGATCGTGATCCGGCCGTCGTCGCGCACCTCGACGTCGACGTCCGCGAGCGGCCGGCCGTCATAGACGCAGCCCCCGCAGGTCTCCGACATGCCGTAGGTCGTCACGACCCGCGCCCCCGCTTCGCTTGCGCGCTCCAGCAGGGACGGCGGTGCCGCGGCCCCGCCGAGCAGGATCGCGTCGTACGCCGAGAGCCCTACCCCCGCATCGAGCAACCTGGCCAGCTGGGTCGGGACGAGAGCCGTGTAGTGCCGCACCCCGGGAGCGAGCCGGGACGCAGCGGCGTCGAACGCGGCGGGGTCGAACCCGCCGTACAGGTCGAGGACCAGCGGCTCGATGCGCGCCTCGAGCGAGCGCACCAGCACGGCCAGGCCGGCGACGTGCGTCACCGGAAGCGCGAGCAGCCACTGGCCGGGGCCGCCGAGGCGCTCGTGTGTCGCGCGCGCCGAGTGCCGCAGCGCGGCGGCGCTCAACATCGCGCCCTTGGGCTCGCCGGTCGAGCCCGATGTCGGCACGACGACCGCGACGTCGTCGGATTCGAGGGGCTGGTCCGGCTGCAGCGCATAGAGCAGCGCCCTGCGGGTGGCCCCGGTGGGCAGCGGGAGCAGCGCCGGTCCGTTGCCGTCGAGCGCCGCGGCCAGCGCGGGCAGCAGCCCGGTGAGGACAGCCGCGCCGGTGGGAGCCGTCAGCCCCTGCAGAGAGCGCGCAGACGTCGTCACCCGCGTCAGTAGTGCCAGGGGAAGCCGGTCCAGTCCGGCTTCCTCTTCTCGAGGAAGGCGTCCCGGCCCTCCACGGCCTCGTCGGTCATGTACGCCAGCCGGGTCGCCTCGCCGGCGAAGACCTGCTGGCCCATCAGCCCGTCGTCCACGGCGTTGAACGCGAACTTCAGCATCCGCTGCGCGGTCGGGCTCTTGGCGTTGATCTCGTCGGCCATCTCGAGGGCCGTCCGCTCCAGCTCCTCGTGGTCGACGACGAGGTTCACCGCGCCCATCCGGTGCATCGCGTCCGCGTCGTACTCGCGACCGAGGAAGAAGATCTCGCGGGCGAACTTCTGGCCGACCATCCGCGCGAGGTACGCCGAGCCGTACCCACCGTCGAAGCTGCCGACGTCGGCGTCGGTCTGCTTGAACCGCGCGTGCTGCCGGCTCGCGATCGTGAGGTCGCACACGACGTGCAGGGAGTGGCCGCCGCCGGCAGCCCAGCCCGACACCACCGCCACCACGACCTTCGGCATCATCCGGATCAGCCGCTGCACCTCGAGGATGTGCAACCGCCCGGCCCGCGCCGGGTCGATCGTCTCGCCGGTCTCGCCGCTCGCATAGCGGTAGCCGTCGCGGCCGCGGATGCGCTGGTCGCCACCGGAGCAGAAGGCCCAGCCGCCGTCTTTGGGCGACGGCCCGTTACCGGTGAGCAGCACGCAGCCGACGTCGGGCGTCATCCGGGCGTGGTCCAGCGCGCGGTACAGCTCGTCGACGGTGTGCGGCCGGAACGCGTTGCGAACCTCGGGTCGGTCGAACGCGATCCGCACCGTCCCGCGGTCCCGGCCGTCGGCCACGGCGCGGTGGTAGGTGATGTCGGTCAGCTCGAAGCCCTCGACCGGGCGCCACGAGGCTGCATCGAACAGCGCCGACACGTCGGGGGACATGTCGGCGAGGATAGGCCGCGTGCCCCACCCGTCGGACGCCCCCGTCGTCTTCAGCATCCCGATGAGGGTGCGGTTCCGGGGCATCGACGTCCGCGAGGGGATGCTCCTGCGGGGGCCGGCGGGCTGGGGGGAGTTCTCGCCGTTCTGGGACTACGGTCCGGCCGAGTGCGCCCCGTGGCTGGCGGCGGCCCGCGAGGCGGCGTACGCCGAGTGGCCGGCGCCTCGGCGTACCGCGGTGCCGGTCAACTGCACCGTGCCCGCGGTCGGGCCCGAGCAGGCAGCGGCCGTCGTCGTCGCCTCCGCCGGTGCCCGGACGGCCAAGGTCAAGGTGGCCGAGCCCGGGCAGACCGAAGCCGAGGACATCGCCCGCGTCGAGGCCGTGCGCGACACGATCGGAAGGACCGGCCGGGTGCGCGTCGACGCGAACGGCGGCTGGGACGTGGCGACCGCAGCGCGGATGATCCGGCTGCTGGACCGGTTCACCCTGGAGTACGTCGAGCAGCCGTGCCGCACCGTCGAGGAGCTCGCCGAGGTGCGCCGCGCGGTCGATGTGCCCATCGCCGCCGACGAGTCGATCCGCCGGGCCGAGGACCCGCTGCGGGTGGCTCGGCTCGAGGCGGCGGACATCGCCGTCCTGAAGGTGGCGCCCCTTGGTGGTGTCCGGGCCTGCCTGCGGATCGCGGAGGAGATCGGACTGCCCGTCGTCGTCTCGTCCGCCCTCGAGACCTCCGTGGGGCTGTCGGCGGGGCTGGCGCTGGCCGCGGCGCTGCCCGAGCTGCCCTATGCGTGCGGGCTCGCGACGCTGCCGTTGCTGGCCGGCGACGTCACGTCCCACCCGCATCGGGTGGTGAACGGCATGCTGGCCGTACGCCGAGCCGAGCCCGACCTCGTCGGCGACGTCGCCCCCGGCGCCGACACGGCGAGGCGGTGGCACGAGAGGATCGCTGCCGTGGAGGCCAGCGCGTGAACCCGTCGACGGCGCTCGGGCATGTCCTGGTCGACGAGCTGGTGCGCTGCGGTGTCCGCGAGGCGGTGCTCGCGCCGGGCTCCCGGTCGGCCCCGCTGGCGCTGGCCCTGCACGCGGCGGACGCCTCCGGCCGGTTGCGCCTGCACGTGCGCATAGATGAGCGCTCGGCCGGGTTCCTCGCCCTCGGCCTCGCGAAGGCGTCGGACCGGCCGGTGCCGGTGGTCACGACGTCGGGGACCGCGGCGGCCAACCTGCACCCCGCGATGGTCGAGGCGAGCCATGCCGGTGTGCCGCTGCTGGCGTTGACGGCCGACCGGCCGCCGGAGCTGCGCGGAGTCGGCGCCAACCAGACCATCGACCAGCTCGGTCTGTTCGGCAGCGCGGTGCGCTTGTTCGTCGAGGTGGGCGTCCCCGATGACCGGGCCGGGCGCAACGCTGCGTGGCGGGCTCTCGTCTGTCGTGCCGTCGCCGCAGCGTGGGGGGCGACGGGCGGCGCGCCGGGGCCGGTGCACCTGAACGTGGCGTTGCGCGAGCCATTGCTGCCGGACTCCAGCTCGGACGACGCGGACCTCGCGCCGAGAGCGGACGGCGGTGCGTGGACGCGGCTGCCCTCGCCACCGGTGCCAGTGCCGGGACCTGACGACCTGCCGCCCCGGTCGCTGGTGGTCGTGGGTGACTGCCGGCCGTCGGTCGCGAAGCAGGCGTTGCTGCTGGCCGAGGCCCGCGGGTGGCCGGTGCTGTCCGAGCCGAGCGGCAACGCCCGGTCGGGTCCGCTGGCCCTGACGACCGGGGACCTGCTGCTCGGGGCGCTGCCAGATCGGCTGATCCCGGAGCGGGTGCTCGTCGTCGGCCGGCCGACGCTCACTCGCGGCGTCCGAGAGCTGCTCGCCCGGTCGTCCGTTGACGTGGTCGCCGAAGCGGGGACGTGGGCCGACTCCACCGCGTCGGCCGCGCGCGTGTTGCCTGCTGTGCCCGCTCTGACTGACATCTCGCCCGACCGCGCATGGGCGCAGGCCTGGCATGGACTGGAGGGGTTGGCGCGGGCGGCGGTCGACGCGGTGCTCGACGACGGCGGGCTCTCCGAGCAACTGGTGGCGCGCGAGCTCGTGGACGCCGTCCCGCCGGGCTCGCTGGTGGTCGCCGGTTCGTCGTTGCCGTCGCGGCACCTGTTCCTCGCCCGCGCGAAGGAGGCCGTGACGGTGCTCGCCAACCGGGGCGCCGCGGGAATCGACGGAACGGTGTCTACCGCGCTCGGCGCGACCTTGGCGTGGCAGGCGGCCGGGGGTGGCCAGGGCTACGCGCTGCTCGGCGACCTGACGTTCCTGCACGACAGCAATGGACTGATCGCCGGACCCGACGAGCCCCGCCCCGACCTCACGTTCGTGGTACTCAACAACGACGGAGGCGGCATCTTCTCCACACTGGAGCAGGGCGAAGCCCGGCACGCCTCGGCGTTCGAGCGCGTCTTCGGTACGCCGCACGGGGCGGATCTCGAAGCGCTGTGCGGGGCCAGCGCCACGGCGTACCGGCTGGTGACCTCCGTGCCGGAGCTGCGCGACGCGCTCGCGCCGAGCCGCGGGGTCGCCGTGGTCGAAGTGCATACCGACCGGGCCGCCACCTACGAGCTACAGCAACGGCTGGCCGCCGCCGTCAGCGAGGCCGTGGCCTGAGCGAAGGCTGAGTGTCGCTCCCCCAAGCGCCCGCGCGAACCGGGCGCTTCGGGGACAGGCTCTAGCGTGCCGGGTCTCCTTCGATCAGACGGTCGGGTCGGGCAGAGCTCCCGTACCCGGCCGTATTCGCGACACAAGGCTCCTGGCCGACCGAAGACGAGCAAGACTGACCGGGTGCGCATCTGTGTCGCTACCGCGCACCAGGGTTTGGGAACCTGACTTGGACGAGACCCGCTCCCATGTCGTCACCGCGAGCATCGACCTACCGAAGGGCAACGAAAGTGTCCGAGCAGGACTCACCCTCCGGTGTCAGTTCGGGGACGCCTCACGGTCGCTTGATCGATGGGGCAGGGAACTTCGGCAGTCAGCCTGGCTGGCGCGGTCACACCGGACGTGCCGTGGCCTACCTGGCGCTCGTCGGTGCCGCGCTCGCGGTTGTCGTCATCATCGCTGGCGTTATCTGGCTGTCCGTCTAGCTCACGACGGCTTGTGTTTGGCCAGCAGCATCAGCGCCGTCATCAGACGGTCACCAGCATCCACAGAGTGATCACCGCCCGTGCCCACGGCGTGGAACTACCGGCCCCTTGACCCAGAGGGGTGCCATTATCGGGCGAGTGGCCGACCTTGGCTCAAAGACGCTGTACCACCGAGTGCTCGGTTGGCATGCGCCCGCTATGCGGCGGGCCGTCACGGTCCTCGTCGTCGGAGTTGCTGTCACACTCGCCCTCCTGGCATTCACGCCGTGGCAGCTAGCCGTCATCGCTGGGTGGGACGCCGCCGCCGCCACCTTCCTCGGCAGCGTCGGGCACCTCATCCTTCGGGCCGACGGCCCGGTCACCGAGCACCTGGCCACCACGGAGGACGACACCCGCGCGTCGGCGACGGTCCTACTCGCGGCCACCTGTGTGGCCAGCCTGCTCGCCGTCGGCTTCGCTCTCGGGCTCGCCGGCGACCGGAACGGCACCGCCAGGGTGGTGCTCATCGCCGTGGCGGTCGCCACCGTCGCCCTGTCCTGGGCCGTGCTCAACAGCGTATTCACCCTGCGATACGCCCACCTCTACTACGGACCCGCGGCGGGTAGCCTCGCGATCGCCTCGGACATTCCGGCGCCACCGAGCTTTCGCGACTTCGCGTACGTCGCGTTTACGGTGGGCATGACCTACCAGATCTCCGACACTGCGATTAGCAGTCCGCAGACGCGGCGTACCGTCCTCTCTCAAGCCATCCTTGCGTACATCTTTGGCGTCGTCATTGTTGCCGGGACCATCAACCTCATCGCCGGCTTAGTGGGCTGACCGCGAGAGGTCGCGTGACGAGCGCCGCGTCATGTCTCATCGCTGATGCCACACTGAACCAATGTGGCATCCCTGGACTGGGGAAGAGGCAGAGTTGGAACCCCCGACTCGCGTCGAGGTCGATGGGGAAGTGTTCGACGTCGCCGCGCGCCGCGACCGACCGGGCCAGTACCACTTCGCATGGCTGTCAGGGCCCAACCCTGACTACGGGTTCAGTTCAGGAGCCTCCGATGGTCGGGAAATGACTAGCGCCGATATCGAGGCGTGCATCCGGAACTTCCTGGCGCAGGTCGATCCCAAGACCGGCTATATCGAGTAGACCTGCCGTCATGCACTTGCTGGGCCAGCGGGAGCGCTGCGGTCGGGCGCTGACGTCGCAAATGCAGTGGCTGGGGCCGGTGCTGCCCATTGATGATGTTGGTCGTGGCTCGAACGAAGATGCATGCCGGGGAGGTTGAGACCGACGTCGCCCTCGTCCGTCGGTTGCTGGTCGGGCAGTTCCCACAGTGGGCCGACCTGCCGATCGACCCGGTCGAGTCCTATGGGACCGATCACGACATCTATCGGCTGGGTGACGAGCTCGCCGTTCGGCTACCGCGCATCGGTTGGGCGACCGAGCAAGCAGCCAAAGAGGCCGAGTGGCTGCCGAAACTCGCGCTGCACCTGCCGCTTGCCGTCCCCTCACCGGTGGCCCGCGGGCATCCGGCCCTGGGCTACCCCTTCCACTGGTCGGTGTACGAGTGGCTTCCCGGCGAGAGCGCCAATGGGACGATCGACGACCTCGATCGAGCGGCGGTCGACCTAGCCGAGTTCATACAAGCCCTGCGTCGGATCGACACGGCTGGGGCACATCGGCGTTCTCCCGGCAGTCGAGGCGGACCTCACGCGGAACGGGACGAGCAGGTTCGTCGGTCCATCGCAG
>JAVEDB010000095.1 GCA_030841185.1 Actinomycetota bacterium | reverse complement strand
TAAGTAAGAGGCCGAAGTCTGTCAGCCCGGGAGTGCCTTCGGCCCGGTGTCTGGCATCAGCTAGAAGGCTAAACCGGTCGGTCCGGTCACGGGACCGGCCGGGAAATCTCACAGTGACTGGGCCTGTCAGCAGCTTGTCTGTGTGACTGCCGGGGCCGAGAAAAGCGACTGCAGACTGCGCCCGGAGAAGCCCTGGTTCATGTCCGAAGGACGCGGGTTCGATTCCCGCCACCTCCACCACACACCCACCGCTGCTCCGATCGCGGCGCCTCAGGGCGTGCACAGGCTGCTGGAAGCGGGGCGGTGCGGGAGCCACTCATCCCGCACCACCCCGAGTCTTTCGGTGCCTACCCTTCGGCTACCACACCGACGGCGGCGGGGGCGGGTTCACCGGCGGCCTGTCGTTGCAGGTGATCAGGTCCTGCCCCGGCGCGGGGAACAGCCACGCGGGCAGCCACGTGGTCTGCGTCGGGTCCCCGAAGTATTCGTTGCCACCAACGTTGGTCAGGTGGAACGTCGATCCGTTGGCCCAGTCCCAGTTGAACGAACCGCAGTTGTTGACGAACAGCTCCCGGTCGTCCCCCCACGGCACCGGTGCGCCAACATTGCGCGCGTCCACATTCTCGAAGGACGCCGATCCCATCGAGCGAGCGCTCACCACGGAGGTGCCGGTGCCATCGACACGAACGTCCTTGAAGGTGATGTTCGTGATCGAGTAGCGGTCCTTCACCGGCCAGTCGGAGACGAACATGATCGCGTTGTAGGTGTTGTCGAGGTAGTGGTCGCCGGTCACGTCGATGTCTGCGTTGATGCTCTGCTCGAGAGCGTAGATCCAGATGGCTCCGAGACCGATCTGCCAGTTGAGCTCATAGGTCCCGGCGCGTACGACCGTGTTGTTCGTGAACCGCAAGTAGCCCTCGAATGTCGTTGCCCCGAACCGTGAACCGGCGTGCAGCCCGCTGCCCTCACGGATCGGGTCGGCGACCAGGTTGTTGGACACCGTGTTGTTGGTGCCACCGTAGATCGCGATGCCGTTCGCCAAGGTCGGTGTCTGGACGGTGTTGTGATCGAAGACGTTGCCGACATCGGCGTCGACGTCAGACCACATGGCCATCGCGTCGTCACCGGTGTTGCGGAAGACGTTGTTGCTCGCACTCGACCCGGTGACTCCGCGACGGAAGTTGATTCCATCAGCGATTTGGTCGACAACGATGTTGTTGGTCACGCGCGTGTTGGCCATCGGGCCGTCGAACCACAGTCCCACCTTGGTGTGGTGGATGTAGATGCCGTCGATCGTCGAGTGGCTCATCGCACCGCCGATGCCGTTGACCTGATCGGTGTCGATGCGCTCCCGGACGTCGCCCTCAATCGCGAAGTTCGACAGGTGCACATTGCTGCTGCCACCGGCCTCGACGTACTTGCCGTAGAAGCCCACCCCCGTGTGGATCGACTTGTCCGGCAGCGGTGCGTCCAGCGCGACTTCCCTGCCCTTGATGATCGTGTACCAGTTGCCGGCGCCCTGAATCGTGACGTTGTCGACGACGATGTGTCGGTTGACCTGGTAGGTGCCCTTCGGGATGAAGACGGTCTTGCCCCTGCTCTTGGCCGTCGCAATCGCCGCCTCGATCGCGGGAGCCGCGTCCGTCGCGCCGGTGGGGTCAGCGCCGAAGTCGAGCACAGACAACGCGCCGTTCGGCTTGTTGGCCGGCTTGGCGACCAGTTCGGTGTCGATGAGGTCGATGACCGTCCAGACTGCGCCGGCGCTGGCCGTTAGGCGAATCGTCTCCCCCGCTGCGTGGGTCTTGTTGAGCAGGAGACGCTGTTCGTCATAGAAGTGCATCGGGCGCCACGGCTTGGTGATGCCGGTGCCGGTGCCGTCGCGCTCCACGATCCACCAGTCCGGGTGGATCGGGTCGGCACTTGGGTCGTTGGAGAACTGGTACTGGTTGTAGAGCCAGGAGTACTGCGAGGTCAGCGTCATCGACGCCGCGTGCTTGCCGCCGACACTGACCGCGAGCGGCGCAGTGATGCCGCCCCCGGTCGCGGAGTCGGGCAGGCTGTACCGGACGTTGATCCCGTTGGTCGCGCCCGGGAGCGTGAACTCGACGTACTGGCCTGGGGTGAGCCGGACGGCCTTTCGGCCCGACGCCTCGGCAGCGAGCTGGTAGGCGCGCCGATCGGGCCCGATGACCTGACCGTTCGTCGCCCCGTTCTCCGCCTCCTGCTCCAGGAAGCTGACGCTCGCGCCGCGGCCCGCGACGAGCGCCGGCGCCAGCGCAGCTCGCGTCACGACGGGGCCGGCGGTAGCGCCAGCCGGTGCGGCCGCCAACCCGCCGTTCACCATGGCGGCAACAACGGCTGCGCTGGATACCAGCGCGGCACGCCGACGGCGCGGGGACCTCGCCCCGGGTGCGGGTGCGGAGAGGGCCATGGTGGTACTCGCTTCCGGTAGGGCGAATAGGTCCGAGGGCGGGGCAGCCACCACGGCGCCCTGTTGGAGGCGGAACGTACGCGCCCGAACGGGCCTCTTGCAAGAGTTTCGACAAAATCGCGCATAATTCCTACAACATTGGGTTGTTCTCGGGACGATTCCAGGCAAGACTCGCTGATGAGCAGCGACTGACAGGTGCGTTCGTCCGGGCAGGACAGCAGAACGGTGCCCCTCGGTGAACGGGTGGCGTGAAACCGCGGCGCCTTCTACAGCAGGCTGGTCAGCGCAGCGTCCGCCCCGATCAGGTCGATGCCGAGCTCGAGGGCTGGAACTCCTCGTCCCCAGGATTGTTCACGGGACCACATCCCAGCTCGAATAGCGTCGCCGCAGCTTTCGCCACCATAGGCTCCGGTGACCGCGCCGAGCCGAGCAGCGGCGCAGCCTAGGAGCGGACCGATGGCACGCGATCCCAACATCCCCGACGCGTTCGACGTCTACACCGTCGTGGTCTTGCGGCGCCCAGCTGATGCGCCGGACCTGCCGGATGAGGAACTCGAAGCGCTCCAGGCAGGCCACCTCGCCTACCGCGCCGAGCTGGGTCGGAGCGGCATGGTGGTCGTCAACGGGCCGTTCGACGAGCAGAGCGACCCCTCGTATCGTGGAATGTCGATCTACGCGTGCGATGCTGCCGAGGCCGCACGGCTGTCGGACGGCGACCCCTCCGTTATGGCTGGGCGGCTCACCTACGACGCGATGGAGTGGTGGGTCCGCGCCGGCTCGCTCGGCTTCCCGCTCACCGACCGCCCAGTCGGCCACCGCCGCTCGATGCCCGACCAGTGACGCGCCTCACACGACAAGGCCGCCTCTGACCTGGCTTGGCCCGGTCAGGGGCGGCCTTGCGTGTCATCAAGCAGGAGGTGCGAAGAACTCGAGGGCGATCCCGTCGGGGTCACGGAACGAGACGCCCGAACCGTAGTGCGCGTCGACGATGCCGCCATGGGAGATGCCCAGCTGGTCCAGCCGGGCCGCCCACTCCTCCAGCTCCGCCCGGTTGCGGCAGCCGAACGAGACGTGGTCCAGGCCGGTCTGCAGCTCGGAGAACTTGCCGCCCGCGCCCTTGGGGTGGGTGTGCAGGCCGAAGAGCTGGCCGCCGCCGATGGCGTAGACGCTGTGGTGGAAGCCGCCGGTCTCCTCGTCCTCGTCGAGGACGGGCGT
>JAVEDB010000082.1 GCA_030841185.1 Actinomycetota bacterium | reverse complement strand
GGCGTCGGCCCGGTGCCGGCGGCGATGTTCGTCGTCGCCGCCGACCAGGGATGGCAGCAGCAGTCCAGTGAGCACCTCGCGGCGTTGCACGGGCTTGGCCTGCGGCACGGCCTGCTGGTGGTGACCCGGTCGGACCTGGCCGACCCCGCCGGCAGTGAGCGCGACGCCCTCGACCGGATCGCCGCGACCTGTCTCGGCCAGGTCGAGTCGGTCGCGGTCAGCGCACGCACCGGCGCCGGGCTGGGCGCACTCGTCGCTGCCCTCGACCGTCTCGTGGGCGGGTTGCCGCAGCCGGCCCTCGCCGGACGCGCCCGGCTCTGGGTCGACCGGGTCTTCACGGTGACCGGCGCCGGGACGGTCGTGACCGGCACCCTCGGCAGCGGCACGATCGCGGCCGGCGACGTGCTCGAGCTCGCCCCGGCCGGCCGCACCGTCCAGGTGCGGGGGTTGCAGACCCTGGGCCGGGCGGTGGACCGGGCCGATGCGGTGGCCCGGGTCGCCGTGAACCTGCGCGGGGTCGACCGGGCAGACGTACGCCGGGGCGACGCGCTGGTGACCCCGGGCGCGTGGCTGTCCACGCACGAGGTGGACGTCCGGCTGACGGTCGAGGTGGACCTGCCGACGTCGGGCCACCTCGTCCTGCATGTAGGGGCGGCCGCGATCGCGGCTCGGGTGCGGCCCTTCCCCGGGGGGACCGCGCGGCTGCGGCTCGCTTCCCCGCTGCCGCTCACGATCGGCGACCGGGGTCTCCTCCGCGACCCCAGCAGGCACGACAGCTCGGTCGGCGTCGTGGTGCTCGACCCGGCACCTCCGCCGCTGCGTCGTCGAGGAGCCGCGACCCGGCGAGCGGCGGAGCTGGCGTCGGTCGGCGACGTGCCGGACACCGCGTCGGAGCTGCGCCGGCGGGGTGTCGTCAGCGCCCGGCTGCTGTCCAGCCTCGGCGCGGACCTCCCGGCCCGGCCGGTGGCCGGCGACTGGTTTGCCGACCCCGATGCGTGGGCCGAGCTGGGCGCCCGGTTGCAGCAGCTGGTGGAGCGCCACCACGCGGACCGGCCGCTCGACCAGGGCCTGCCGGTCGACGCGGCCCGGACGGCTCTCGGCCTGCCGTCGCCGACCCTCGTCCAGGCACTGGCCCAGCCGCCGCTGGAGGTGGCGGGAGCGTTCATCCGGGCGACCGGCGCCCGGGAGGAGCTGCCGACCGCGGTCGCCGAGGCGCTGGACGCGTTGCACGCCGAGCTCGTCGACCGGCCGTTCCGAGCGCCCGAGGGTGACCGGTTGCGTGCTCTGGGCCTCGGGCAGAAGGAGTTGGCCGCCGCGGAGCGCGCCGGTCGCCTGGTGCGGCTCACGGACCGGGTGGTGCTGCTGCCGGACGCGCCTCGGCAGGCGGCGGCGGTGCTCGCCGGCCTGCCTGAGGCGTTCACCGTCAGTCAGGCCGGCCAGGTCCTCGACACGAGCCGTCGGGTGGCCGTGCCCCTGCTCGAGCTGCTCGACCGCGAGGGAGTCACGATCCTCGGAGCGGACGGGACGCGCCGCGTCAGGAGGCCGGCGCCCTGACGGGGACGGCCAGCGCGAGCAGCCGGTCCAGGTCCGACCGGATGTCCTCGAGGGTGTCGTAGACCTCAACCGCCCCGGCCCCGCGCAGCTCGTCGGCTCCGAAGCCGCCGGTCCGCAGCGTGACCGCCGGCAGCCCCAGGCGCCGGGCCGCGATGCAGTCCCAGGTGGCGTCGCCGAAGGTCACCGCACCGGTGGCGTCCACCTTGCCCAGCGCGACGGCCAGCAGGTCCGGTGCCGGCTTCGTGTTCTCGACGTCCTCCGACGTCGTCCATGCGTCCGCCACGTCACGGGCCTCCACAAGGTCGACGAAGCGCTCGACATGGTCGGGCTTGCCCGAGGTCGCGAGGACGAGCCGGACCCCCTTCTGCTTGACCGCCCGGAGCAGCTCGATGGCTCCCGGGGTCGGCGCCACCTCCTCGATGAGGCCGTCGAACTCCTTCTTCCACCGGTCTCGCAAGTCGTCGCCGTGCTCGGCCTCGACTGCCTCGCCGGCGAGGGACGGCACGAGCTGGTCGCCACCCATGCCCAGGTGCCGGTGGATCTGCCAGAGCGGCAGCACCACGTCGTACGCCCGGAAGGCCCGGTACCAGGCGAGCACGTGCTGGTAGTTGGAGTCGACGAGAGTCCCGTCGACGTCGAAGACGGCGCAGTCGGTCACCAGACACCTCATCCCGGGTCGACCAACGCATGCCCGGGACACGGAACCTTCAACCTGGACAAGGCGCAACGCGGCGTGTGACCTCGATGCCATCGGGTAACCGCTGGTGCATGCCGAGCAGCGTCGCCCGTCTCGTCGGGCAGGACCACGACCGCCTGGTCCGGCTGCTGCGCAGGGCGTGCGCCCCGGGACCCAACCAGGGCCGGTGGCGCACGGAGTTCGCGGTCCTGCTCCGCGCGCACCGGGCGGCCGAGCACACCGAGCTGCTGGGCCAGCTGGCCGAAATTCCGGAGGTCCGGGAGGCCGCGGCGCGCCAGGACGACGCCGACGCGACCCTCGAAGAGCTGGCCGACGAGGTGGAGGGCGCACCCATCGGTACCGACTCGTTCAGCGACCTGTGCGGCAAGGCAGAGCAGACCGTGCGGGCGCACGGGGAAGCCCTTCGGCAGGTCCTGGCCCGACTCGACGAGGTCGTCGGGCGCAAGGAGATGCGCCGGTTCGGCGGCTGCTACCAGAAGCACCGCGACGACCACCTCGACGAGAAGCACCCCCGCCGCCCGCCGCCCCGCCGGCTGGACGTCTCGCGCGCCGAGCTCTACGAGCTTGCGAAGCGGGCCGGCATCGAGGGGCGATCCGCGATGAGTCGGGACGAGCTGATCGACGAGCTGCAGCGCCGGAACGACCACTGAACCGTTCATCCCCATCGACCATCCGACCTGAGACGAGACCTCATGGCCCAGCACAACGCCAACAGCTCGCCCCGCACCGCCGACCTCGGTGACCGCCTGGCCGAACAGCAACGCGCCTATGCAGGGGACGAGGACCGCCCGCTCGGTGGCTACGTCGGGGCGATGGCCACCTTCGGCGCGTTCGCCGCAGTGATCACGATGGCCGGGGCCTCCCGACGCAAGGACGCGCCCGACCGCTTCGCGATCACCGACATCGCGCTTACCGGGATCGCGACGCACAAGATCAGCCGCATCATCAGCAAGGACTCGGTCACCAGCCCGTTGCGGGCGCCGTTCACTCGCTACAAGTCCCGCGGGGGTCCGGCCGAGGTGATGGAGGAGGTCCGCGGCACAGGCGTCCGGCACGCCGTGGGAGAGCTGGTCACCTGCCCGTTCTGCCTCGCCCCATGGATCGCGACCGCCCTGACCGGCGGGCTGGTGGTTGCCCCGAGGTTCACCCGCGCCGTCACCGCCGTGTTCGCCGCGGTGGCGCTGTCGGACCAGCTTCAGCTGGTCTACGCGCAGCAGCAGCAGGCGGCCGAGCAGTAGCCCGGATGGATGTCCCAGGTTTACCGAAGCCGTCGGCGGTGCAATTGACCGGGAGAACCGACTTGCCCACGTGCTGAAGAAACCGGCGCGTTCACACCCCGGCCCCATGCCGGAGTTAGAACGTGAGGAGCTTCACCCATGAGCATCGTCCTCATGACGTCCGAGCCCCGGCGCAACGCGTACGCAGCCGATCGCGAGCTCGCGGGGTCACTCAATCGCAGCGGGTGGGACGTCACCGTGCAGACAGCTGACGGGATCACCCTGGCCGGCGCGCCGGACCTGGGCCACGAGCTGGCCCGGCGGTGGCGACGGCAGCCGCCCGACGCGGTGCTCGCCCACGGCTGGCTCGCCGGGCTGGCCGCCCAGGTGGCGGCCCGCGACACCCAGATCCCCGTCGTGCAGCGGTTCGACCGCCTCACCAAGGACAAGGACGACCCGGGCCGCTCCCGGCTCGAGGCCGCCGTCGGGCGGGCGGCCGCGGTCGTGCTCGCCGCCTGCCAGGAGGATGTGGAGCAGCTGGTCGCGTGCGGCATCCCGAGGCGGCGCATCCGGGTCGTCCCGCACGCCATCGACACGGCGGTGTTCAGCGACGAGGGACCGGCCTGGGAACGCACGCACCGGCGGCGGCTGGTGGCCGTCGACGACCTCACCGACGGCTCCGGCACGGCGGCGCTGGTGTCCGCGCTGCCCGCGCTGCCCGAGTCGGAGCTGCTCGTCATCGCGACCCGCCCGAGCGAGAACGATCCCGTCGTGGAGAAACTGACCCGGATGGCTCGCGACAAGCGGGTGTCCGACCGGCTGCGCTTCCTCGACCCCCTGAGCCCAGCGGAGCTGCCCCGGCTGTTGCGGTCAGCGGATCTCGCCGTGGCACCGGGTAACGACTCGGACATCGACTTCGTGCTCCAGGCGATGGCCTGCGGCCTGCCGGTGGTCGCCGCGGAGAGCGGTGCGGTCGCCGATGCCGTCGCCGACGGCGTCACCGGCGTCCTCGT
>JAVEDB010000198.1 GCA_030841185.1 Actinomycetota bacterium | reverse complement strand
CCCGCAGCAGGTCCACCCGGGTGTCCCCGTCCAAGGTCATCGGGTCCAGCCCGGCCAGCAGCCCGCCCGCGGCGGGCTGCATCCCCAGCACCGCCTCGACCCGGGACCGGCGGGTCTCCGCCTGCGGCACCGGTGTCATCCCGCGCGCCGCCCAGTAGTCATCGCCGGGCCCCTCGACATCGACATCGACATCGACGCAGACCGGTGGCTCGGACATCTCCCTCAACATGCATCAGACGCTAACCGCCACCACCGACAGTTCCCGTTGCTGCATAAGGCATTCAGCGAAAAAGTTTACGACCTCTTCGTGGTCGCTACGTCTCTGGATCTGTTCTATCCGTGGGCGAAAGTTGCCTACGCCGGGGTCGGGACTTCGGCCGATACCAAACAGACGGGAAGCAAGCGCCCAGGAACAAGAATCCGACTGCTACGCCCCCCGCAGCCTTTCCCCGGTCGCCCCACGACTCGGCGGTTACGAAGAACCCGATTGAGCCCACCAAGAGGAGCAGCCCAAAGGCGAAGGCTTGCGGGCGGAGGGACCTGGAACTGAATTTGTCTAGCATTCGCCAGAACCGCTTAAACACGCTGTCCTTCCTGGCTGCGCCCTAAGTGCAGCGGCTACTTGGGCGCGGCCTCCTCAGCCGGGCCAGCTGCTGTTGCTGTCGCCTCGCCTCATCGCCGCCGATGTCGGCGTAGTTGCCTTCACCGACCAGACGAGAAAGCGCTCAGGCGCGGACACCGGCGCTGCGAGGACGAGAAGCATCACGGCACCCGCTCCGACCCCAAGCCACCACCAGGGTCCGTCAGCCAAGAACGTCAGCAGCGCGACCGTAGCTCCGACGAGAACGGCGAAGCCGGTCGCCACCAGAAGGCGCGCGGCCAGCGGCAGGTTGACCCACGCGGAACGCTGCGACAGGAGGTAGCCGAGTTCGCGCTTCTGACCCGCGTCCAGGGGCTCCATGTCCATGACTGTGACACAAACCCACGTCGCCATAGCGGCGTCAGCTGATGCCGACGTTGACCACTGACCCGATGCCGTAGGTGACAGCCGCCGCCAACGCGCCGATCAGTGCCTGCCGCGCACCGCCGTACCACCACGGCCGCGGCGTCAGCCGGGTGACCAGCGCGCCGCAGAGGAACAGCCCGAGCAGCGTGAGAACGATGGCGGGCCACAGCCCGGTGGCGCCGAGCACGTACGGCAGCACCGGCAGCGCAGCCCCTACCCCGAAGGAGACGAACGACGAGCCAGCGGCGAGGCTCGCCGAGGGAAGCGCGCCCGGGTCGAAGCCGAGCTCCTCCCGGACGTGCACCCCCAGCGCGACGGCCGGGTCACGGGACAGCTGCTGCGCCACCTGGCGGGCCAGATCGGGCTCCAGCCCCTTGGCCTCGTACATGGCGGCAAGCTCGCGCTGCTCGGCGTGCGGCCGCTGCTCGATCTCGCTGCGCTCCTTCTCGATCTCCGCCAACGCCTGCTCGGCCTGCGAGCGCACGGAGATGTACTCCCCCGCGGCCATCGAGAACGCGCCGGCTGCTAACCCGGCGATGCCCGCGAGCAGGACGACCTTGGGGTTGCTGGTGCCTGCCGCCACACCGGCGATCAGCGCGAAATTGGAGACGAGCCCGTCCGAGGCACCGAAGACGGCCGGCCGCAGCCAGCCACCGGTCACGTCGCTGTGCTCGTGCTGGATGCGCTCGTTCTCGGCGAACCGGCGCGACTCGTCCGTCTCGGTGCCGCCAGGATCGCTCACGCGGGGACCTCCTCGTCGCTGGGGGTGCGCCCCGGGTCGGGCCGGTCAGCGGCGGCGTCCGCCCCCAGCGTCTCGCGCCCTGGCCGACGCCGGGCCGAGACAACCAGATAGGCCACGGAGCCGAGGAACACGACGATGCTGACCCAGTCGTTGAGGCGCAGGCCGAGCAGGTGGTGCGCCGGGTCGGCCCGCAGCGCCTCGATCCAGCCGCGGCCCACGGTGTAGGCGGCGACGTAGAGCGCGAAGGCCCGGCCATGGCCGAGCCGGAACCGCCGGTCGGCCCAGATGACGAGCGCCGCGACGCCGATGTCCCACAGGGACTCGTAGAGGAACGTCGGCTGGAACGTGGTTGCCGCGCTTTCCCCCGCGGGCCGGTGCGCGGGATCGATCTGCAGGCCCCACGGGAGACCGGTAGGCCGGCCGTACAGCTCCTGGTTGAAGTAGTTGCCGAACCGCCCGATCGCCTGGGCGATGGCGATTCCCGGTGCGATGGCGTCCGCGAACGGCGGCAGCGGGATCCCGCGCCGGCGGCAGCCGATCCAGGCGCCGACCCCGCCGAGAGCCACGGCGCCCCAGATCCCGAGCCCGCCCTCCCAGATGTAGAGCGCGTGCAGCGGGCGGCCTCCCGAGCCGAAGTACGGCTCCGGAGTCGTGATCACGTGGTAGATCCGGCCACCGATGATCCCGAACGGCACCATCCAGGTGGCCACCTCGGTGACCTGGCCGGCCTTCCCGCCCCGGGCCACCCAGCGCCGCTCTCCAAGCCATACAGCGACGATGACGCCGACGATGATGCACAGTGCGTAGGCGCGGATCGGCACGGGTCCGAGATGCCAGACCCCGTGCGCCGGACTGGGGATCGAGGCGGGCAGGATCACTCCAGCAGGCTACCTGCGGATCACGACCGCGCCTTGGCCAGCCGGGCGAGGTCGGTGCGCAGGTCCCGGACCGGGGTGTCGGCCATCCAGACCAGCCGGGCCGTCCCACCCCGGAAGGCGGTGATCTGGGTACCGTGCGTGACCTCGTAGCCGCCCCCGGCGACGGTCTGCTTCCCGGCGTACCCGATGTGCAGGGCCGACGCAGTCGCTTCCATCGTCGCCTCGGGCGCCCGCAGTCCCACGTACGACGGGTCGAACCGGTCCAGGTAGCCGCGAAGGATCGACGGGGTGTCCCGATCGGGGTCGGTGCTGATGAACAACAACCGCACCTGGCTGCGTACGCCGGGGTCTGAGCGCCGCAGAGCCGCGGCGACATTGGCCAAAACCAGGTTGCACAGGTCCGGGCAGTGCGTGTAGCCGAAGAAGACGAGGGTCACCGGGCTTGAGGCGTCCGAGGCGAGGTTGAACGGCTGCCCCGAGGTGTCGTGGTACGTGACATCCGGCAGCGGGTAGGGCTGCTGGATCGCGATCCCGTGGAAGCCGCTGGGGTTGGTCGCCACCGCGGTGACCGAGCCGTTCTCCCCCGAGCCCGCGGAGCAGCCCGTGACAACGATCAACGCCACGACCGCCATGGCGCCTGCCAGGCGCAGCCGGGCTGTCATCGCGGTGTCGCCTGGCGGACACCGTCGGCCAGTTCCGCGGCGAGGTCGGCGACGGCCTTCTCACCGGCCTGCGCGTCCGGCGCGTCCAGGACCCGGCGGACGAACGCGGAGCCCACGATGACCCCATCGGCGAACGAGGCAACCTCGGCGGCCTGTGCCGCCGAGGAGACTCCCAGGCCCACGCAGACAGGGATGTCACTCACTCGCCGGACGCGCTCGACGAGCTCCTTGGCGCCTCCGCTCACCGACGCGCGGGTGCCAGTGACCCCCATGGTCGAGGCGGCGTAGACGAAACCGCGGCAGTGCTCCGTCGTGTAGCGCAGCCGCTGCTCGGTCGAGGACGGGGCGACCAGGAACACCCGGTCGAGACTCGCGGCGTCGGTGGCCGCGAGCCAGTCGGTGTCCGCCCGGGACGCCTCGTCCGGCGTGAGGTCGGGGGTAATGGCACCGGCCCCTCCTGCGTCCGCCAGCCCGGCGGCGAATCGGTCCACCCCGTAGCGCTGGATCGGGTTCCAGTAGCTCATGACCAGCGTGGGTGCACCGGTGGCGGCCACCGAGCGCACCGTCGCGAGCACGTCGTCGGTTGTCGTCCCGCTCTCCAGCGCCGCCTCGACCGCCCGCTGGATCGTGGGTCCGTCCATCAACGGGTCGGAGTAGGGCAGCCCGATCTCGACGACGTCGACGCCCGCGGCCACCATGGCGCACAAGGCGTCGGCCGCTCCGGCCACCGACGGGTACCCGGCGGGGAGATAGCCGATCAGCGCGGCCCGACCCTCACCGCGAGCAGCAGCCAGCACGTCGGACAGAACGCTCACCAGCCCTCTCCGCTCGCGTCCTGCGCCGGCTCCTCCACCCCGGCCTTGGCGGCTTCGGCGATCTCCTCGGCGGACACGACCCCGAACCAGGTGGCGGCCGTGTCGACGTCCTTGTCGCCGCGGCCCGAGAGGTTGACCAGGACGACGGACTCGGGGCCAAGCTCGCGCCCGACGGTGATCGCCCCCGCGAGAGCGTGCGCGCTCTCGATGGCCGGGATGATCCCCTCGGTCTTGCAGAGCAGCGCGAAGGCGTCCATGGCCTCGGCGTCCGTCACCGGGTGGTAGGACGCCCGGCCGCTGTCGGCCAGCCAGGCGTGCTCGGGTCCGACACCCGGGTAGTCCAGGCCCGCCGAGATCGAGTGGCTGGCGATGGTCTGCCCCATGTCGTCCTGCAGCACGTAGGACCGGGAGCCGTGCAGGACGCCGGGCGACCCGCCAGTGATCGTGGCGGCGTGCCGCCCGGTTTCCACTCCGTCGCCGCCGGCCTCGAAACCGTAGAGCCGCACGTCCGGGTCGCCGAGGAACGCCGTGAAGATGCCCAGGGCGTTCGACCCGCCGCCGACGCACGCCACAACGGCGTCCGGCAGCCGGCCGACCAGGTCGAGAACCTGCGCGCGCGCCTCGTCGCCGATGATGCGCTGGAACTCCCGGACCATCAGCGGGAAGGGGTGCGGCCCGGCCACCGAGCCGATGCAGTAGTGCGTGGTGTCCACGTTGGTCACCCAGTCGCGCATCGCCTCGTTCATCGCGTCCTTCAGGGTGCGACTGCCTGACGTGACCGGCACGACTTCCGCGCCGAGGAGGCGCATGCGTGCCACGTTGAGCGCCTGCCGGCGGGTGTCCTCCTCGCCCATGTAGACGACGCACTCGAAGCCGAACAGGGCGCACGCGGTGGCCGTTGCGACGCCGTGCTGTCCGGCACCGGTCTCCGCGATGACCCGCGTCTTGCCCATCTCGCGGGTGAGCAGCACCTGACCGAGCACGTTGTTGATCTTGTGCGAGCCGGTGTGGTTGAGGTCCTCGCGCTTGAGCAGCACGCGGGCGTTGCCCGCGTGCTCGGAGAAGCGGCGGGCCTCGGTGAGCGGGCTCGGTCGCCCGGCGTACGACGAGAGCAAGGCGCCCAGCTCGGCCTGGAACGTCTCGTCGTTGCGCGCCTTGTCGAACGCCGCCGCGAGCTCGTCGAGAGCAGCCATCAGCGCTTCGGGTACGAAGCGGCCGCCGTACGGCCCGAAATGCCCGGCGGCGTCGGGGTTCATCGGTTGTGCTTGAGAGCGGGATGCGCCCCCGCCGCCACCAGGTCGGCGACGGCCGAGCGCGGGTCGCGGCCGGTGACGAGCGACTCGCCCACCAGGACGGCGTCGGCCCCGGCCCTGGCGTACTCGATCACGTCGTGCGGCCCCCGCACGCCCGACTCCGCGATCCGGACGACACCGGCCGGGATGTGCGGCACGAGCTCCTTGAAGATCTCCCGGTCGACGTCGAGGGTGCGCAGGTTGCGGGCGTTCACCCCGATGACGCCCGCACCGGCGTCGACCGCACGGCGTACCTCTTCGACGGTGTGGCACTCCACCACCGGCGTGAGGCCGAGGGACTGCGCCCGCTCGGTCAATGAGATCAGAGCGTTCTGGTCGAGCGCGGCGACGATGAGCAGGGCGAGGTCAGCCCCATGTGCGCGCGCTTCCCAGAGCTGGTAGCTGGAGACGATGAAGTCCTTGCGCAGCACCGGAACGTCGACTGCGCGCCGGACCGCCACGAGGTCCTCGAGACTGCCGCCGAAGCGCCGTTGCTCGGTGAGCACACTGATGACGGCCGCGCCACCGGACTCGTACTCCCCGGCGAGCGAGGCCGGGTCCGCGATCGGGGCGAGCTCCCCGGCCGACGGGCTGGCGCGCTTGACCTCCGCGATCACGGCTACCCCGTCGCCACGCAGGACGGGAAGCGGGTTGAGACACGGCTGTCTGCGTTCGACGGCTGCCTTGAGCTCATCCAGGGGGACGCGCTGCTGTCGTTCCGCGAGGTCGACGAGCACGCCCTGCAGGATGTCGTCGAGTACGGTCACGTGTCGGTCCCCTCGTTCCCCCGTGCCACCAGATCTCTTGGTGACGCTCGATGGTAACGGCGAGCAGCAGGCGTACCGGACCGCGGGGGTTACGGCGCGAGTGCAGCGCCGAACGGCAGGTTGCGGACGACGCCGAACACCACGATGACGAGCAGCAGTGCCCAGATCCATCCCGCGGCCACCGGTCGGGGCCGCTCGGCCCCACTCCACGCGCGCGCGGTCCACCGCCACCAGAGGAATCCGAGCAGCGGGAGGCTCAGCACCGCGAGCCCGTTCATCCCAGCCGCGGTGGCCAGGTCTCCGCGCGCCAGGGCGTGCATCGCGCGCAGCGTCCCGCACCCCGGACACCAGTGCCCGGTGACCGCCAGGAACGGGCAGGTGGGGTAGCGGCCCGGCTTGTTCGGGTCTACCACTCCGACAAAGACGAACGCGGCCAGACCGGCCGCGGCCGCACCCACGGGACCCACCAGGCGGGCGCTGGTGGCGGGGAGAACCCTGAGGTCGGACACGGGACGCGCCGTCAGCCCGTGGTCGTGGAGGTGCTGGACATCGAGGCGGCGACGATGGCGATCACCACGACGGCCACCACGACGACGACTCCGGAGACGGCGGACACGATGGCGAACAGTTTCGCCTTCCTCGATGCCTCCTGCGCGCCGGCCAGGTCACCAACCGCGAACTTGTTGTTGACCTGGGCCGCGAACACGATCGAGACGATGCCGAGCGGCCAGCAGCACAACACCGTGGACAGGATTGCCCAGACCAGGTAGTTGGGCGGGGGGCCACCTCCGTAGCCCGGCGGGCCTACGGCGGGGGGCGGACCGTAGCCGTAGCCGCCCGGCTGGACCGGCGGCGGACCGTAGCCGTAGCCACCCGGCTGACCGGGCGGCGGTGCGCCGTAGCCATCCGGCTGCTGCGGGTCAGGCGGCGGTGGTGTCGATCCCTGGTCGGTCATCGCGTACTCCCCCTACAGACGGACGCCTCGACGGTCGGGCGGCAGCGTAGTGGAATGCGCTCAGGGATGCGCCGTGTCGGCGTCCTGCCCGTCGTAGCCCGGGTCTCGCTCGTCCTGGTAGGCGACGGTGTTGCCGAGGCCCATCATCTGCAACACCTTGCCCACGACCGCACCCAGGACCATCACGCCGAGCCCGACGAAGAACAGCCACGCCCACGAGAGAGGCAGCGCCACCGCGCTGATGAGTGAGCCGATGAAGATGATCGCGACGGCCGTCCAGGCGGCCGTCGTGTGTCCATGGCTGTTCGACATCGTCGCGACCTCCAGCCGGCCGGGCGCCCGAGTTGGCGATGTCATCCTGCCAGGTCAGGCGGTGGGGTCCTCACCGCGGTCGAGTGCCTCCCACGGGTCGCGCGCCCCTGGGCGCACCGTCGCTGGTGGGTCGTAGCGCTTCCGCGGGACCGGCCACCGCGCCGCCCGCGCCGCGACCGCCCCGGCGCCGAGCGCGGTGAACGCCCCGCCCACTGCTCCCACCCAGGCCCAGACCGACTGGCGCACGACAGCGGCACCGGGCGTGTACGCGAAGTAGCCCAGCTCGTCGACGGGCCGGAAGAACAAGGCGACGATGCCGAGCCCGATCGCCGTGAGGACCACTCCGATGCCGACCCGCACCCACCGCCGGGCCAGCAGCACGGCTCCCCCACCGGCCAGCGCGACAAGGGCGAGCGCGGTGGCCCCGGGCGTGGTCGCACCGGTGGTGTGGGCACCGACTCCCGTGACGCTCACTCGGGGCCGACCGGCCGCGGCGAGGGCGATCACCGCACCGACAGCCACCAGGATCAGAGAACCGACCATCTCGCGACGAGGCGTCACCGTGCTGGTCGGAGAGTCTCGGCCGTCGCGATCGCGCGCAGCACCGCCATCGCCTTGTTGAGGCACTCCTCGTCCTCGGCGACCGGGTCCGAGTCGGCCACGATGCCCGCACCTGCCTGCACGTAGGCCGTACCCCCGCGCAGCACGGCGGTGCGGATCGCGATCGCCGTGTCGGCGTCACCGGCGAAATCGAGGTAGCCCACGCATCCGCCGTAGAGCCCGCGGCGCGTCGGCTCGAGCTCGTCGATGAGCTCCATGGCCCGCGGTTTGGGTGCGCCCGAGAGCGTGCCCGCCGGGAAGCACGCCGCCAGCACGTCGAACGCGCTCCGGCCCGCCTCGACGCGCCCCACCACGGTGGAGACCAGATGCATGACGTGGCTGTAGCGCTCGACCGACATGAAGTCGACGACCTCGACGCTGCCCGGCTCGCAGACCCGGCCCAGGTCGTTGCGGCCCAGGTCGACCAGCATCAGGTGCTCGGCCCGCTCCTTCGGGTCGGCCAGCAGGTCGGCGCCGAGCTGCACGTCCTCCTCCGGCGTCCCGCCCCGCCAGCGGGTGCCGGCGATCGGGTGCATCATCGCCCGCCCCTCGTTGACCTTGACCAGCGCCTCGGGGCTGGATCCGACGACGTCGAACCCGTCCAGCCGCAACAGGTACATGTACGGACTGGGATTGCTGCCCCGCAGCATCCGGTAGACGTCCAGGGCGCTCGCGGCCGTCTCCATCTCGAAGCGCTGGCTCAGCACGATCTGGAAGGCCTCGCCGGCCTTGATCTGCTCCTGGGCCGCGACCACCGCGTCCTGGAAGCCGGCCGACTCGGTGCGGCGGAGGTACTCCGGCTGCACGCCCGCGTCGTACGTCGCCGTGGTGGCGGCCGCGGGGCGGGACAGCTCCTCCGTCATCCGGTCCAGTCGGGCGACCGCGTCGGCGTGCGCCCAGTCGACACGCTCGTCGGTGTCGTCGTAGTTGATCGCGTTGGCGATGAGCAGCACCGAGCCGTCGGCGTGGTCGAGCACCGCGAGATCGGTGGCCAGCATCATCGCCAGCTCCGGCAGGTGCAGGTCATCCTCGGCACCCGAGGGCAACCGCTCGAGACGGCGCACCACGTCGTACCCGAGGAAACCCACCAGACCACCGGTCAGCGGGGGCAGCCCCGGCAGCCGCTCGGTGTGCAACGCCTCGATGGTCGCCCGCAGCGCGACGAGCGGGTCTCCCTCGGTCGGTACGCCGGCGGGGGGCTCCCCCTCCCAGTGGACCTGACCGTCGCGCTCGGTGAGCGTGGCGTGCGAGCGGGCGCCGATGAAGGAGTACCGCGACCACACCCGCCCGTGCTCCGCGGACTCCAGCAGGAACGTGCCCGGCTGGTCACCCGAGAGCTTGCGGTAGACCCCAACCGGCGTCTCCCCGTCCGCGACCAGCCGGCGGGTCACCGGGATCACCCGCCGGTCGCGGGCCAGCCGGCGGAACGTCTCGAGGTCGGGCGCCGCGGGCAACGCCGTCATGGCGCCGGCAGCAGGACGTCGGCGTCGAAGCAGGTCCGGTCGCCGGTGTGACAGGCGGCGCCGACCTGGTCGACCGAGACGAGCAGCGCGTCGCCGTCGCAGTCGAGCCGAACCTCCTTCACGTGCTGGACGTGGCCCGAGGTGTCGCCCTTGCGCCAGTACGCGGCGCGGCTGCGGCTCCAGTAGGTGGCCCGGCCGGTCGTCAGCGTCCGGCGCAGTGCCTCGTCGTCCATCCAGCCGACCATCAGCACCTCGCCGGTGTCGTGCTGCTGGACCACGGCGGCCACGAGTCCCTGTGCGTCGCGCTTCAGCCGGGAGGCGATCGACGCGTCGAGCGAGGCGGGCTGGTCGGGAGCGGTGGGCACGCCAGCATTGTGCCCGGACCTCAGACGCGCTGCTGGGCCGCCCACGAGGCGTACAGCCGCGAGTAGACGCCGCCCGCGGCGGCCAGGTCCCGGTGGTGGCCCCGCTCGACCACCTGACCGGCGTCGAAGACGATCACGTCGTCCGCGGCCTCGGCAGTGGACAGGCGGTGCGCGATCGTCAGCGCCGTCCGGCCGCGGGTCAGCCCCTCCAGGGCGCGGGCGATGCGCACCTCGGTCGCCGGGTCGACCGCGCTCGTTGCCTCATCGAGCACCAAAAGATCGGGATCGGCCAGGTAGGCCCGGGCCAGCGCCACCAGCTGCCGCTCGCCGGCGGACAGCTGTTCGCCGCGTTGACCGACGTGGGTCTGCAGCTGGTGTGCCAGCCCCTCGAGCCAGTCCAGCAGCCCGAGCTCGGTGAGCGCGAGCACGATGTCGGCGTCGGTGCTCTCCGGCCGTCCCAGCCGGATGTTGTCCGCGACCGAGCCCTCGAACAGGAACCCGTCCTGCGGCACCATCACGATCCGGGCCCGCAGCGACGAGAAGCGCACCTCGCGCAGGTCGACGCCGTCGACCAGCACCCGCCCGGCCACGGGGTCCATCAGCCGAGTGAGCAGCTTGGCGAACGTCGTCTTGCCCGAGCCGGTCTCGCCCACCACCGCGACCCGCGACCGCGGCGCCAGCGCGAGGTCGACGTCGTGGAGGACGGTCGGGCCTCCCGGGTAGGCGAACGACACGTGGTCGAAACGCACGTCGATGGGTCCACGCGGCAGGGTCCGACCGGCGTCGCCGGGGTCGGCGACGTCGGCCTGCGTGTCCAGGATGTCGAGCACCCGCCGCCACCCGGCAATGGCGTTCTGGGCCTCGTTGAGGACCTCGGTGCCGATCTGCACCGGCCCGACGAACAGCGTCACCAGGAACAGGAACGCCAGCAGCTCGCCGAGAGTGAGCTGGCCGTCGATGCCGAGCAGGACGCCGACCACGATGACAGCGGCGTTCGCCAGTCCCGCGACGACCTCCCCCGTCGAGAACGTCAGCGCCACCAGTCCCTGGGCCCGGGTCGCCGCGGAGCGGTGCCGCTCGATCGAGAGGTCGATGCGCTCCCCGGTGCGACGCTCGATCGCGTAGGCGCGGACGGTGGACGCGCCCACCACCGACTCGGAGACGGCACCGAGCATGTCGCCGACCCGCTCGCGGACCAGGTTGTACGCCGAGGAGACGCGCTGCTGGAAGGTGCGCATCAGCAGGAACAGCGGCAGGAAGCTGGCCCACACGAGCAGCGTGAGCTGCCAGGAGTAGAAGGCCATGAGCACCGTCGCCACCAGCAGCTGGCCGACGCTGACGATGACGAGCAGCCCGCCCCACTGCATGAACGTGGAGATGGTGTCGACGTCGCTGGTCACGCGGGAGACCAGCGAGCCGCGCCGCTCCGCGTTCTGCGTGAGCACGGACAGGTCGTGGACGTGCCGGAAGGCGCGCACCCGCAGCGTCGCGAGGCCGCTCTCGGTGGTCCGGAAGAGGCGCACGTTGAGCACGTAGCCGGCGGCGGCGGTCAGCAGGACGGCGACCACGGCGAGCAGCACGAAGGCGCGCACCCGGGCGATGTCGGGGCCGCCCGCGCCGAGCAGCCCGCTGTCCACGGTCTGCTGGACGGCGACCGGGACCAGGACCCGGCCGCCGGTCGCGGCGAAGGCCAGCAGCAGGGTGAACGGCAAGCCGGCCCGGAACTCCGGGGACTCCGCCAGGCCCCTCCGCAGCGTCGTCCAGGCGGACTGGCGCGGTCGGGCCGAGCCGGAGATCGTGGTCATCCCCGCCATGCTCCCATCACGCTCAGGCGCACCAGTGGTTACCCTGGATGGACTTACCGCCCGAGATATGGGCACAGTTGATCAAGACATGTCCGACCCAGCCAGGAGGGCCCCGCTCATGGCACGGTACGACGGCTCGTCCGACGCGTTCACGGGCTTCCGCGACCTGCAGCGCGACCTCAACCTCGACCAGTGGCCGGACGTCCCCGACGAGGACGTCCCGCCGGAGGTCGCTCCGGCCGCACCGCACGACCACACCGAGACCGACGGCGGCTCCCCCGCGCCGAGCTGGCAACCCGGGGAGCGGGTCGTCGACCTCCGCGATCCGGACAGGGACGGCCCGCGTACGCCGTGGCAGGTTGCCCCGTCCGACCCCGCGGTCTGGTCGTCGACCGACCCGGCCGGCTGGTCGCCGTCCTACGACAGCGGCTTCCACTCGTCGTACACCCTTGACGTCCCGCTGCCGCCGCTGCCGCCCGACATCGCCGCCGACCCCGTCGCAGGCGCGGCCCCGGAGAGCACCGTGCCCGAGACCGACCGCGCCGACGAGCTCGCTGCCATGGACGATGCGACCGCGCTGGCCGGCTCCGGCGGTCACCGGCGGCACGCGGCACCGGACGAGCCCGGCCCCGAGGAGTCTGACGTGACAGCGCAGGAGCCCGAAGAGACCACGACGGGAGGGGCCGTCACCCAGCTGCTGGCCGCCGTCGAGGTGCGCCCGTTCGAGCACATGACCAGGGCCGAGCCGATGGAGCACACCGGCTGGAACATCCCCCCCGCGCCACTCGGGCCGTCGCTGCGGGGCGCCGAGTCGCTGACCGCGTCCTCGATCATCAAGGCCCGTCGCGCCCGACCCCAGTCGGGGTGGCGCAAGGGCGTCTACTCGATGACCCGCGGCAAGGTGAACCTCGGCCTGTCCCGGTCCGAACGGCGACGGGCCGCCCTGGTCGCCGCCGCGCGTACACCGGTCAACGGCTGCCACCGGGTCGCGGTCATCAGCCTGAAGGGTGGCGTCGGCAAGACGACCACCACCGCCGCCCTGGGGTCGATGTTCGCGATGCTGCGGGGCGACCGGGTCATCGCGATGGATGCCAACCCCGACCGCGGGACCCTGGGCGAGCGGATCCCGCGCGAGTCCGGCGCCACCGTCCGGCACCTGCTCGAGGCGCGCCACCGCCTCACCCGATACGCGGATGTCCGGCACTTCACGTCGCAGTCCTCGACCCGCCTCGAGGTGCTCGCCTCCGACGCCGACCCGAGTGCCTCACTCGCGTTCGGCGAGCAGGACTACCGGGACACCGTCACGACCCTGGAGCGCTTCTACAACCTGATCCTCACCGACTGCGGCACCGGGCTGCTGCACAGCGCGATGCACGGGATCCTCACGATGGCCAACTCCCTGGTGGTCGTGAGCTCGCCGAGCCTCGACGGCGCGCGCAGCGCCAGCGCGACGCTCGACTGGCTGGAGGCCCATGGCCTCGAGGACCTCGCGCAGGATGCGGTCGTCGTCATCTCGTCGGTCCGCGCCGGTGGCGGCATGGTCGACGTCATGCAGCTCGAGGAGCACTTCGCCGCGCGCTGCCGTGCGGTGGTGTCGATCCCCTACGACCCGCACCTGGAGACGGGCGGCGAGCTGGAGATCGAGGAGCTCGCCGACGACACCCGCGAGGCCTACTACGAGCTGGCCGCGGCGGTCGCGGAGGGGTTCAGCCGGATTCGGTGACCGCTCGGCGTACCTCCTCTTCACGCTCGTACGCCGTGACCAGCTCGCGGTAGCCCGCGCAGCGGTCGAGCAGCTCCTCGTGGCTGCCCCGGTCGACCACCCGGCCGTGCTCCACGTAGACGACCTCGTCGGCGAGGGCGATCGTCGCCTTGCGGTAGGCGACCACCACCAC
>JAVEDB010000264.1 GCA_030841185.1 Actinomycetota bacterium | reverse complement strand
CGTTGTGAGCAATCCGCGGCGAGGCCTGGGGCGCGGGCTGGGCGCATTGATCCCGACCGCACCGGTGAAGGGCGAGCCGGCGCCGGGCCCGAGCGGGCCGTCCCCGGTGGATGTGCTGATCCCGGAGCGTGGCACGGCGGCGCAGCGCGGTGACCCGAGTGACGGCAGTGGTGCGGGAGACCAGAGCGACGGGGCCGCCGGCGGCTCGGCGTACTTCTCCGAGCTCCCGATCGACGCGATCGTGCCCAACCCCCGCCAGCCACGGGTGGTGTTCGACGAGGACGCGATGGCGGAGCTCGTCTACTCGATCCGGGAGGTGGGCCTGCTCCAGCCGGTCGTGGTCCGGCCGCTGGGCGACGACCGCTACGAGCTGATCATGGGGGAGCGGCGGCTGCGGGCCGCCAAGGCCGCCGGCCTGGACGCGCTGCCGGCGATCGTGCGGGCCACCGGCGACGACGTGATGCTGCGCGACGCGTTGCTGGAGAACCTGCACCGCTCCCAGCTCAACCCGCTGGAGGAGGCCGCGGCCTACGACCAGCTGCTGCAGGACTTCGGCTGCACCCACGACCAGCTGGCCGGGCGGATCGGCCGGTCCCGCCCGCAGATCTCCAACACCTTGCGGTTGCTGCGGCTGCCACCGCAGGTCCAGCGCAGGATCGCCGCGGGCGTGCTCTCCGCCGGGCATGCCCGGGCCCTGCTGGGGCTCGAGGACGCCGCCGCCCAGGAGCGGCTGGCGCAGCGGATCGTCGCGGAGGGCCTGTCGGTGCGTTCCGTCGAGGAGATCGTGTCGCTCGGCGGGGACGACGCCGTGGAGCGCAAGCCGCGGGCCAAGCGTCCGGTCGCGCCGCGGCTCGAGGACCTTGCGGGCCGGCTATCGGACCGGTTCGAGACCCGGGTCAAGGTCGACCTCGGCCGGTCCAAGGGGCGCATCATCGTGGAGTTCGCCTCCATCGACGACCTCGATCGCATCGTGGCGTTGATGGATCCCTCGGCCGCTGCCGATGGTCGGCAGGCGGGTGGCGACGCCGGCGACTAGAGCCGGTCGGCCGCCATCGACGCGGCCTCGACCAGGTCGCGGCACACCGCCCCGAGGTCGAGGCCGGCGGCCAGAATCGCTTGTGGCGTAAGGGATGTCTCGGTCATCCCCGGTGCGACGTTCACCTCGAGGAACCACGGCACGCCGCTGTCGTCGATCACCAGATCGCTGCGCGAGAGGTGCCGCAGACCCAGTGCCCGGTGTGCGGTGACGGCGCACTCGGCGGCCAGTTCGGCTGCCGCGGCGTCCAGCCGGGCAGGGGCGAAGAACTCGGTGCTGCCCGCGGTGTACCGGGCGGCATAGTCGTAGAAGCCGCCGTCCGGCACGATCTCCACCGCCGGCAGCGCGGTGGGGCCGGCGCCGGTGTCGATGACTGTCACGGCGACCTCGGTGCCCTCGGCGTACCGCTCCAGCAACGCGACGTCGGAATAGGAGTACGCCGACACCATCGCGGCCGGCAGCGCATCCCGGTCCCGGACCACCGAGGCGCCCAGGGCCGAGCCGCCCCGGTTCGGCTTCACGACCAGGGGCAGCCCGAGGCGGTCGACCAGGGCGTCGAGCAGGGTGGGCGCACCGAGGTCGCGGAACGTGCTCGAGGCGAGGGCAAGGCCTTGCGGCGTACGCACTCCCGCTCCCGAGACCACCGACTTGGCGACCGCCTTGTCGAACGCGACCCGGCAGGCGTCCGGTCCCGAGCCCACATAGGGAACCCCGAGCAGCTCGAGGACCGCGCGGATCGCACCGTCCTCACCGCTCGCCCCGTGCAGCACCGGGAAGACCGTCGCCCCCGGGTCGCCACGGAGGGCATCGACGAGCCCCGCGTCGGCGTCCCGCAGGCTGGCGTCCACCCCCGCGTCGGTCAGGGCGTCGACGACCCGGGCACCCGAGCGAAGCGACACCTCGCGCTCGTGCGAGAGGCCGCCGGCGAGGACGAGGACGCGGTGCCCGCCTCCGACCGGTGCGCGATCCGGTACGGCGGGGGTGGTCTGCATGGCGGCCCTCTCGCTTTGTCGACTTATGGTCATGTCGGCACGTCGCTCTGTCGTCATCGCCGGGTCACGGCGTCGGTCAGGCGGTGTCCGCCGCCGGTCCGGCGGTCCCCGCCGACGTCTCGTTCCGCCCGCCGAAGGTCGCCCGCAGCTCCAACTCGCGCTCCACGACGCCGGCGAGCCGCCGCACACCTTCCCTGATCCGGTCCGGCTCGGGATAGCAGTAGGACAGTCGCATCGACCGGCGGGCCTCGTCCGGCAGCACCGGGCCGGCGTAGAACGCGGACCCGGGGACGTAGGCCACCCGCTCGCTGACGGCCAGCGGCAGCATCCGGGCCGCGTCGATCCCCTCAGGCAGAGTGAGCCACACGTAGAAGCCGCCCTCGGGGCGGGTCCAGGTGCTGCCCGGCGGCATCAGATCGGTGAGCGCCGCAAGGATGGCGTCCCGGCGCTCGCGGTAGACCTCGCGGTAGACCTTCACCTGCTCCTGCCACGGCTGGGTTCGCAGATAGGCCGACACCGTGAGCTGGCTGTACGCCGAGGGGCACAGCTGGGTTGCTTCGGAGGCGAGCACGAGCTTGTCCCGCACCGCGTGCGGCGCGAGCGCCCAACCCACCCGCAGGCCCGGTGCGAACGTCTTGGAGAACGAGCCGAGGTAGACGACGCCCTCGTCGTCATCGGCCCGGATGGCTCGCGGCGGCGCGCCGTCGAAGCCGAGCAGCCCGTAGGGGTCGTCCTCGAGCACCAGCAGGCCGGCCTCACGGCAGATCGCGAGCGTCTCGGCGCGGCGCGCGGCGGGGGCGGTCACTCCGGCCGGGTTGTGGAAGCTGGGGACCGTGTACAGGAACTTCGCCTGCCGGCCCTCGCCGCGCAGCTGCGCCAACGCCTCCCGCAGCGCTTCCGGGACCAGCCCCTGGCCGTCCATCGCCACATGGCGCACCTCGGCCTGGAAGGACCGGAAGGTGCCCAGCGCCCCGACGTACGACGGTGCCTCCACGAGCACCACGTCGCCGGGGTCGACGAAGATCCGGGTGACGAGGTCCAGGGCCTGCTGGGAGCCGGTGGTGACGACGACCTCGTCGGGATGGGCGGCGATGCCGACCAGGCTCATCACGGTGCAGATCTGCTCGCGCAGCTGCGGGTCGCCCTGACCGGAGCTGTACTGCAGCGCCTCGGCCCCCTGCTCGGCGAGCAGCCGCGCGACCAGCGCCGAGATCTCCTCGAGCGGCAGCGCCCGCAGGTAGGGCATCCCCCCGGCCAGCGAGACGACCTCGGGCCGGGACGCGACGGCGAACAGCGCCCGGATCTCGGAGGCGGTCATGCTGCGGGCCCGCTCGGCGTAGCGGTCGTGGTGCGGGTCGAGCCGCGAACCGCCGGATTCCGGGCGTTCCGGCGTGCCCTGGCCGGTGGAACTGGTCAGCGGACCTCTCCTTTGCGCTGTGGTCCCGTTGCGCTCGTCCTTTTTGCGCGGCGGGTCTGTCAGCCGCGCCCCGTCGGACACTACGATCCCTGCGGAGACAGCGGCAGAGGAAAAAGTGTCGCACGACAACGGCTGACACCGCCTCGCCTGGCCGCGTCGGCCCGGAGGTGGTGCGGTGTCACGGCGACTCGCGAACCTGACCCTGGACAACCTCGATGATCTGCCGCGGCCCTGTCGCCGCTGCGTGTTCTGGGAGCTCGACCCGATCGGACGGCAGGTGGCCGACGAGGCCGGGGACCCGGGGCTGGAGAAGGAGGCGTGGCTCTCGGCGACGCTGCTGGACTGGGGTTCGTGCGGGAAGATCGTGTACGTCG
>JAVEDB010000238.1 GCA_030841185.1 Actinomycetota bacterium | reverse complement strand
GGGGTCAGATGGGGAGGGTGCCGTCGGGCTGGTGGCGCAACCACCGATAGCCGTAGCCGTCCAGCTCGATCGTGAAGGCTCCCTTGGCGTCGACCGGTGTGATGCCGGGGCGCAGCACGTCGTGCAGCTTGGTCCGCTTGGTGACCCCGTCGAGGGTCAGCGTGACCGTGACCGCGCGGGGCGAGAGGTTGTGCAGCGCGATGACGCTGCGGTCCTCCCAGTCGCTGCGATGGGCGAACACCGCGGCGTCCGGCGACTCGAGCGCCGAGAACGTTCCCCAGCCCAGCTCCGGGCACTCGCGGTAGAAGCGGATCAGCTGCCGGACGAACGAGTACAGCGAGTCGGGGTCGTCCCGCTGGTCGGCGACGTTGACCCGCTTCGGCGACCAGGCGCCCTTGGGGAAGGGACGGACGATCGCCGCGGGGTCGGCCGTCGTGAATCCGCCCCCCGGTTCGGGCGTCCACTGCATCGGCGTACGCACGGCGAGCCGGCCATCCTCCGCGAGGTTCTCCCCCATCCCGATCTCCTCGCCGTAGAACAGCACCGGCGTCCCGGGCAGCGACAACAGGAGGCTGTAGACCATCCGGATCCGCTGCATGTCGCCCTTGAGCATCGTCGGGATCCGACGGCGCAGCCCCCGGCCGTAGAGCTGCATCTCCGGCTTGGGTCCGAAGGCGCGGAACACTTCCTCCCGCTCCCCGAGCGTCAGCTTGTCCAGCGTCAGCTCGTCGTGGTTGCGGACGAAGGTCGCCCACTGGTTCTCCACCGAGATCGGTGGGCGGTCGGCAATCGCCCGGATCAGCGGGCTGGCGTCCTGGCGTGCCATAGCGAGGTAGAGGGCCTGCATCCCGATGAAGTCGAACTGCATGGTGAGCTCCTGGCCACCCCCCTCGGGCGACGCGAAGAACTTGCGCTGGTCCTCGTGGGTGAGGTTCACCTCACCAAGCAGGATCGCCTCGCCGGTGCGCCGGTTGAGCAGCGATCGCAGGTGGCGCAGGAACTCGTGGGGGTCCGGGATCTGTGACTTGTCGCTCGGCAGCGTCTCGATGAGGAACGGCACTGCGTCCACCCGGAAGCCGCTCACGCCCAGCGCCGCCCAGAACAGGATGATCTTGGCGATCTCGTCGCGGACCTTCGGGTTGGCCACGTTGAGGTCGGGCTGAGACCGGTAGAACCGGTGCAGGTAGTACTGGCCCGCCACCTCGTCGTACTGCCAGAGACTCACCTCCTTGTCGGGGAAGGTGACGCCCTGCGGTCCGTCCGCGGGTGGTTCGTCGGCCCAGACATACCAATCGCGGTACGGCGAGTCCCGGCTTGCCCTCGCTGACTGGAACCACGGGTGCTGGTCGGACGTGTGGTTCACGACCAGGTCGATGATGACCCGCATGCCCCGGTCCCGGGCCATCCGGATGAACTCCACGAAGTCACCGAAGGTCCCGAGGTCGGGGTCCACCGCGTAGAAGTCGCTGATGTCATAGCCGTCGTCCACGCCTGGCGACGGGTAGAAGGGCATCAGCCACAGGCAGGTGACGCCCAGGTCGGCGAGGTAGTCGACCCGTTGGGACAGGCCCTGGAAATCGCCCTGACCGTCCGCGTCGGAGTCGAGGAAGGTCTCGACGTCCAGGCAGTAGAGGACCGCGTTCTTCCACCAGAGGTCGCTCGTGTCCGTGATCCGCATGGGGGAGGTCTATCAGTCGGGCTGACAGGATGCGGACATGGGACTCGGCGGTGGACCGACGTGCTGGGAGGACTACGAGTGGGTCCGGCTCGCGGACCTGCCGGCGACCTCGGCCCGGCCGGGGGAGCCGCTCACCGAAGCGCTCGTCGGCTGGGTCCAGACCCACCCGCTCTGGATCGAGGACGGATCCACCCGGGTCCTCCTCGTTGACCTCGACAACCTTCGGGCCGAGCCGGTCCGCCTGCGCGCCCGGCTGGCGGCCGTGGTGGAGCTCGCGCGAGGGGCCGACCGGGCGGCGTTCGCCGGCCAGACCGGCTCGGTGGAGCGGTCCCGGCCGTGGCTGGCGGAGTTTGCCTCCGAGGCGGAGGCGGTGGGCGGCGGCAGCGACGAGGCCGACTGGGTGCTGCTCGACGCGGCGGAGGCCGTCACGGACTATCCGCTGCAGTTCATCGTGGTGAGCAATGACTGGATCTTCGCGGGGCTGGCCCGCCGCGGGCCGCTGATCCTGCTCAGCCCCGGCGCCGATGCGCTGAGCGACCGCCTGAAGGCCTCGGCGACCCGGGTGGTGGACCTGGTGGTCCTCGAGCAGGCCGCGGCGGCCCGCCAGCGCTGAGCTGCCTCATCCGTCGGGTGGATTGGCAGGGGGTGGATCAACGTGCTAGCGTTCATTTTGGTTGCAATTGCAGTTCCTCGCACGTTCTTGAACGCCCGCGGAGTGTGATCTCGCGGGCGTTTTCTCAATCTGGGCCATGGTCCGGATGTGGGACGACGATCAACGCGGCAGCCCGGGACCGGCACAGGGTCTGTCCCGCCTCGCCCCACAGAAGGAGCACGATATGACTCAGGGCACAGTGAAGTGGTTCAACAGCGAAAAGGGCTTCGGCTTCATTGCACAGGACGGCGGCGGCGCCGACGTCTTCGTGCACTTCTCGGCCATCCAGGCCGACGGCTACCGCTCTCTCGATGAGAACCAGCGGGTCGAGTTCGACGTCACGCAGGGCCCGAAGGGCCCGCAGGCGGAGAACGTTCGCCCGGTCTGACACTGACCGCACCTGGTTAGCAC
>JAVEDB010000189.1 GCA_030841185.1 Actinomycetota bacterium | reverse complement strand
CCCCCGACGTTCGTCAACACCTGCTCGCACTGGTGGGACGCGTCGCAGGTCTACGGCCAGGCGGCCGACTACCAGAAGTTCGTGCGGACCGGTAAGGACGGCAAGCTGCGTCTCGACCCGGACGGCTCGCTGCCCCTGCCGCCCGGCAAGACCGACGGCAACCCCACCGAGGAGCCGGGCTTCTGGATCGGGCTGGCGATGCTGCAGACGGTCTTCACCCACGAGCACAACTCGGTGTGCGACATGCTGCGCGCCAACTACCCGTCCTGGGACGACGAGCAGCTCTTCCAGCGGGGGCGCCTCATCATCGCCGCCCTGATCGCCAAGATCCACACCGTCGAGTGGACGCCCGCGGTGATCAGCCACCCCACCACCGTGACGGCGTTGCGGGCCAACTGGTTCGGCCTTGCGGGCGAGAAGACCAGGCGGGCGTTCGGCCGGATCAGCTCCAGCGAGCTGATCAGTGGCATCCCCGGGGCGAAGACCGAGCAGTACGGCGTGCCGTACGCGTTGACCGAGGAGTTCACCGCGGTCTACCGGATGCACCCGCTCGTCCCTGACGACTGGAGCATCCGCGGGCTCGCCGACGACCGGACGCTGGGCGACTACACCCTGCGCGACTTCTCCGGACCCGGCGGCATGTCGGTGCTGGGCAAGGTGCCGATGCAGGACCTGCTGTACTCCTTCGGCACCATCCACCCGGGTCTGGTCAGCCTGCACAACTTCCCGCGGTTCCTGCAGGAGTTCGTGCGGCCGGACGGCAAGCTGATGGACCTCGCGGCGACCGACATCATGCGGCACCGCGAGATGGGCATCCCGCGCTACTGCGAGTTCCGCCGGCAGCTGCACCTCGACGCACCGCGCACCTTCGAGGACCTGACCGAGGACCCCGCGACCGCGCAGACGATTTCGCAGCTCTACGACGGTGACATCGAACGCGTCGACCTGATGGTCGGGCTGTTCGCCGAGAAGAAGCCGGCTGGTTTCGCGTTCAGCGACACCGCGTTTCGCATCTTCATCCTGATGGCGTCGCGCCGGCTGAACAGCGACCGCTTCTTCACCGAGGACTTCACGCCGTCGGTCTACACCCGCCAGGGCCTGGACTGGATCGCCGACAACACGATGGCCACAATCTTGCTGCGGCACTGGCCCGAGCTGCGGACCAGCATGCGTGGCGTCGACAACGCGTTCGTGCCGTGGACGCGCACCGGGCATTGAGGCGGAAGTGGCCGTGAAGCCGGACGGGACGTTCACCTACCTGGTGCTGCGGCCGCTCAGTGACCTGTTCCTCTGGCTGTGGCGGCTCGAGCGACGCATCGAGTTCCTCTACCGGCCGCACTTCGACCGGTGGCTGCGACCGCCGCTGTTCCGGTGGGCGCAGGGCCTGCAGAACGCCCGCCGGCCCGACGAGCACCTCGCGCTGGCCGAGGAGAAGATGCTGGACGACGAGGAGGACCTGACCCAGCAGATCATCGACGAGCTCACGAAGTTCACCAAGGAGAACTGGCTGCCGGGCAGCGCCCAGCGGTTCGGCAACACCAAGACGTTCGGAGTGCTGCGGGGCGAGTTCACGGTGTACGACGACCTGCCGGCCCACCTCCGACACGGCTTGTTCGCCGACCCGGGCAGCTACCCGGCGTACGTGCGTTTCTCCGGACCGGGGCCCTACGCACCGCCGGACCTGGAGGACTTCGGCCAGTGCTCGGTGGGGATCAAGGTGATGGGGGTGTCCGGCCCCAAGCTGATGGAGGACGAGACCGAGACGCAGGACCTGATCCTGGTGACCCCGGCGAGCTTCGTCACGCCCAACATCCGCGAGAACGCCAAGATGCAGCGCTGGGTGCGGGCCAAGGCACCGCTCGGCTACGCGATCGCGCCCGGCGACACGCACCTGCTGCACCTGTTCATGCAGATGCTCTACTCCCCGATGCAGAGCAACCCGCTCGAGGTGCAGTACTACAGCAACGTGCCGTTCCTGCTCGGCGAGGGCCAGGCGGTGCAATACTCGTTGCGCCCTCAGCGGCGCGGCCGGACGAAGATCCCCGTGCACCCGGGCGAGAACTACTTGCGCGACGCGATGGTGCGCACGCTGTCCGAGGGTGACTGGACGTTCGACTTCATGGTGCAGGTGCAGACCGACCCGCACCTGATGCCGCTCGAGGACGCGACGGTGCACTGGCCGGAGGAGCTGTCGGCATACGTCCCGGTCGCCTCGTTGTGGCTGCCGGCGCAGCGCTTCGACGGGGACGAGCAGCTGCGGTTCGCCGACGTGCTGCGCTACAACCCGTGGCACAGCCTGCCGGAACACAAGCCGCTCGGTAACTCCAACCGCGCCCGGCGGCGGATGTACTGGGAGCTCGCCAAGCTGCGTCAGTCGATGAACAACGTCGAGCACGTCGAGCCCACCGGCAAGGAGACGTTCGACCAGGACTAGCGGATCTGCTTCACGGCCAGGATCGCGGCGGCGCCGAGAAGCGCGCACGCCCCCGCGACCGAGTACAAGGAACCGTAGCCACCCGCAGCCAGGATGGCGGGCGCGACGGCCGGCGCTACCGAGTACGGGAGAGCACCCGCGATGTTGGCGACACCGAGGTCCTTGGCCGCGTGCTCGCTGTCGGGGAGCACGTCAACGACGAGGGCGAGGTCGACGGCCACATAGGCGCCGAGGCCGAGACCGCTGATCGCCATCGCGATAAGGAACCCGTCGAAGCTGCTCGTGATCGCCAGGACGAACATGGCCAGGCCGAACACGGCGGCCGCCGCGAACACGAACACCTTTCGGCGCCCGGTCCGGTCGGAGAGCCTGCCGCCGACGAGGGAAGCTGCGACGACCAGCACGGACTGCACGACGGTCGCGACGAACACCTGGTGCGGTATGTCGTCTTTCGAGGTGCCGATTCGGTCCAGCAGGAAGAACACCTGGTAGGTCGTCAGGAAGGCGTACGCGAGCACGAAGAGGAATCGGCTGGCGAACGCCCAGGCGAAGTCGGGGTTCGCGCGCGGCGCGACGTAGAACGTGCGGGCGAAGTCCCGCAGCGTCCAGGGCGGCCTGTCCGCTCTCGGCAGGTGCCGATCGTCCAGCCTGACGACGAAGAACAGGATGACGGCGCCGCTGAGGACACATGGCGCCAGGAACTGCGCGAGCAGGTTCCCGCTGAACTCCTTCACGAGGAACGTGCCGCACACCAGCGCGAGCGGCAGGCAGATGCCGAGGACACCGGAGATGCTGCCGCGTTGCGTGGAGGGGACCTGGTCGGGGAGGACGGCGACGAGGGCAGCGAGGAGGGCGTTGAAGAACAGCTGGGCCAGGCACCAGCCGAGCACGACAATGGCGATGTTGGGGGCCAGCGCGACGACGAGGGTGCCGGCCGAGCCGCCGAGCAGGCCGATGACGAGCCAGGGCCGCCGCATCCCGAACCGGGACGTGGTTCGGTCGCTCAGCTGGCCGAACAGCGGGTTGCCGACCATCGCTACCAGGGCACCGATCCCGGCGACGAGGGACAGCCTTGCCGGCGCCTGCTTGTCCCCCACCAGGGCGTCGACCTTCAGCGCCAGCGTGATCAGCAGCGGTGAGATGAGCAGCACGATCGCCGACATGTACGCCGCGGCGTACCCGGCGACGAATCCCCATCCGAGCCGCCGCGCTGCGTCCGGCGGGGCAACGTCGAGCATGGCGTTCCCCTGGGGCCCTGGATCATGACGCAGGCGGCGAGCGGGCAGACGAGCGGCAGCCTACGCTTCGGCGTACGGATGTCTCCAACGGCGGGAGCGTGGTGGTAGGTCCGCTGCTGGACAGCAAGTACCGGGTCCCGGGGCGACGCCCGGGCGCGCTAGCCAGGCCGCGGCTGACCGGGCGGCTCGACGGGGCGCCCCAGGCTGCGTTGACCTTGCTGTCGGCGCCGGCCGGCTTCGGCAAGACGACCCTGCTGACCGAGTGGCTGGCCACCCTCCCCGACGTCTCCGACGGCGGGCCATCTGTGGGGTGGCTGTCCATCGACCAGGGTGACAACGACCCGGCCCTGTTCTGGACGTACGTCGCCACCGCGATCGAGGCCGCCGTTGGTGGTGTCGGGTCGAGCGCGCTGCCACTGCTGGAATCGTCCGCCTCGGCCGAGGTGGTGCTCGCCGCGTTGCTCAACGACCTGTCCGGGCTCTCGCGCGACCTGCTGCTGGTGCTGGACGACTACCACCTCATCGACTCCCCCGACATCCAGGAGGGGATGGCCTTCCTCCTCGACCACCAACCGCCGCGGCTGCACGTGATCCTGGCCACCCGGGCCGACCCGACGCTGGCTCTGTCGCGGCTGCGCAGCCGGGGCGACCTCGTCGAGGTCCGGGCAGCCGATCTCCGCTTCACGGCGGAGGAGTCCACGTCGTACCTCAACGGCCCCATGGGGCTCGCGCTGACCCGGCCCGAGGTGGTGGCGCTCGACGGCCGCACCGAAGGGTGGATAGCGGCGTTGCAGCTGGCGGCGCTGTCGATGCAGGGCCGTGACGACGTGGGTGCGTTCATCGCCGGTTTCGCCGGCGACGACCGCTACATCGTCGACTACCTCGCTGAGGAGGTGCTCACGCGCCAACCGGCCGACGTCCGGGACTTCCTGCTGAAGACATCCATCCTCGACCGGCTCACCGGTCCCCTGTGCGACGTCGTGACAGGACGCGACGGCGGCAAGGCGATGCTGGTGGCGCTGGAGCGGGCGAACCTGTTCCTGGTTCCCCTCGACGACCGCCGCCAGTGGTACCGCTACCACCACCTCTTCGCCGACGTCCTGCAGGCGCACCTGACCGAGCAGCTCCCTGACGACCGGCCGGACCTGCACCGACGGGCGAGCGCCTGGTACGAGGCCAACGGCGACCTGGCGACGGCCGTCCGACACGTCCTGGCGGCCGGGGATGTCGAGCGCGCCGCCGGCCTTATCGAGCGAGCCATCCCGGCTCTGCAACGGAGCAGGAAGGAATCCACGATTCGTGGCTGGCTCGATGCCATCCCCGACGAGGTGGTCAGCGTCCGACCCGTGCTGGCGATCGGCTTCATCGGGGCGCTGATGTCTATCGGCGACTCCGCAGGCGTCGAGCGCCGTCTCCAGGACGTCGAGCGCTGGCTGGCCCCGGCCGACGGCAGTGAGAGCGACTGGGAGCCGCCGCCGGGCATGGTCGTCATCGACGAGAAGGAGTTCGCGCGGCTACCCGGAGCGGTCGAGCTGTACCGCGCCGGCTTGGCACTCCTGGGAGGCGACGCGGCCGCCACCATCAGCCACGCCCAGCTGGCGATCGACCGTGCGGCCGACGACGACCACGTCGTACGCGCCGGCGCCTCGGGCCTGTCGGGTCTTGCGTTCTGGGGCGGCGGAGATCTCGAGGCCGCGCACCGCGCGTACTCGGTGTGTGTTCAGGGGCTGCTGCGGGCCGGGCACGTCTCGGACGTCCTCGGCTGTTCGATCGCGCTGGCTGACATCCGCAGCACGCAAGGTCGGCTGGGCGAGGAACAGCGCACCTTCGAGGAGGGTTTGCGGCTGGCCGCCCGTGAGGTCGGCCCGCCGCTGCGCGGCACGGCGGACATGTACGTAGGACTCAGCCGGATCGCCTGCGAGCGCGACGACCTGCCGACGGCAGCTGCGCACCTGGAGCGGGCCCGTGAGCTCGGCGAGCACACCTGGCTGCCGCAGAACCCGCACCGCTGGCGGGTCGCGATGGCGCGCGTCCGTGAGGCCGACGGCGATCTGGACGGTGCTCTCGAGCTGCTGGACGAGGCGGACCGGGTGTATGC
>JAVEDB010000215.1 GCA_030841185.1 Actinomycetota bacterium | reverse complement strand
CCGCGGCATGACCGAGCCGGCTCTCGAGTTGCGCAGGCCGCCGCGCCTGCGCCCCGGTGACCGCGTCTGGGTCGTGGCGCCGAGCGGCCCGGTCGATCCCGCGCGGCTGGACCGCGGTTGCGCGGAGCTCGAGTCCTGGGGCCTGCAGGTCGTCAGAGGGGAGCACGTCCTCGACCGGGACCGCTACCTCGCGGGACGCGACGTGGACCGGGCCGCGGACCTGCAGGCCGCCTGGTGCGACCCGACGGCCGGCGCGGTGTTCTGCGCACGCGGGGGATCCGGCGCGACCAGGCTGCTGGGCCTGCTCGACTGGCGCGCGATGGGTGCCGCACCACCCAAGGTCCTGGTCGGCTACAGCGACATCACCGCGCTTCAGGAGGGGGTGGCGACGCATCTCGGGCTCACGTCGCTGTTCGGGCCGATGCCCGCAGCCGAGACGTTCGCCGGCGAGGCACCTGACCGCGCCTCGATCGACCACCTCCGCCGGACGTTGTTCGCGCCCGAGGAAGTCCAGGTCCTGCACGGCGGCCAGACGACCTGCGTCAACCCCGGGACGGCCCGCGGGGCGACGGTGGGTGGCACGCTCGCGCTGCTGGCCGGCAGCATCGGTACGCCGGAGTCCCGGCCGGCCGCGGGGCGAGTAGTCGTGCTGGAGGACATCACCGAGCCCGCCTACCGCATCGACAACCTGCTGACCCAGCTGCTGCGAACCGGCTGGTTCGACGGCGTGCAGGGAATCGTGCTCGGCAGCTGGGTCGACTGCGGCGACGACGCCGTGGAGACGATCCGCGAGCGGCTGGCCCCGCTCGGCGTACCGATGATCTCGGGGATGCCGTTCGGGCACGCGGTGCCCCAGCTCACGGTCCCACTCGGCGTGCCGGCGGAGCTCGACGCGGACGCGGGCACCCTCACGATGACGGTGCCCGCGCTGGAGTAGCGGTGTCACCGGTGGCCTCGGCGAGGTGCAGCGCGGTGTTGACGATCGCCAGGTGGCTGTAGGCCTGAGGGACGTTGCCGAGCTGGCGCCCGATCCGCGGGTCGTACTCCTCCGCGAGCAGCCCCAGGTCGTTGCGCAGGGCCAGCAACCGCTCGAACAGCGCACGACCGGCTTCGACCTGGCCGTCCATGATCAGCGCATCGGCCAGCCAGAAGCTGCAGGCGAGGAACGCGCCCTCGTCGCCGGCCAGGCCGTCCAGATCGCCCTGCCCGGTCTGCCGGTAGCGGAGCACGAACGTGTCGTCGATCACGAGTTCGGCCTGGATGGCGCGCAGGGTGCCACGCACCCGCTCGTCCGACGGGGGCAGGAAGCCGAGCTGGGGGATGAGCAGCAACGACGCGTCGAGCTCCGTGGACCCGTAGGACTGCGTGAACGTGTTGCGTTCGGCGTCGTAGCCCTTCTCGCACACGTCGCGCCGGATCGCCTCGCAAAGCTTCCGGTAACGGTCGACCGGTCCGGAGAGTCCGAACTGCTCGATCGACCGGACGGCGCGGTCGGCGGCCACCCACGCGAGCACCTTCGAGTGGGTGAAGTGCCGGCGCGGACCACGAACCTCCCAGAGGCCCTCGTCGGGCTGCTGCCATCCCTTCTCGAGCCAGTCCATCAGCTTGAGCTGGATGCGCCACGCGTCGCGGTCCGGCCCGACGCCATAGCTACGCGCCAGCCACAAGGTGTCCATGACCTCGCCGTAGACGTCCAGCTGCAGCTGATCGACCGCGCCGTTGCCGGTCCGCACCGGTCGCGACCCCTCGTAGCCGGACAGCCAGTCGAGCTCCTGCTCCGGTGCCCGCCGCTCGCCCGCGACGCCGTACAGGATCTGCAGCGACGCCGGGTCGCCGGCGACAGCGCGGAGCAACCACTCCCGCCACGCGGCCGCCTCCTCCGAGAAGCCGGTCCGGACCAGGGCCTGCAACGTGAAGGACGCGTCCCGCAGCCAGCAATAGCGGTAGTCCCAGTTGCGTTCACCGCCGAGGCTCTCCGGCAGCGAGGTGGTGACGGCCGCGACGATTCCCCCGGTGGGTGCGTAGGTCATGCCCTTGAGGGTCACGAGCGACCGGTGCACCGCTTCCTTGTAGGGCCCGTCATACGTGCACGACGTTGCCCAGTCCGACCAGAACGCTCTCGTCTGCTCCAATGCCTCGATCGGGTCCACCGGGTCCGGGCGATCGGCGAAGGACGGGTGCCAGGTGAGCACGAAGGCGACCCGGGAGCCCTCCTGAACCTCGAAGTTCGCGTACGACGCGAAGTCCCGCCCCCGATGGCGGACTGTCGAGTCCAGCCACACCGAGTCGGCTCCGGCGATCGCCGCGATCCGCCCGTCGAGGTGGCGTACCCAAGGCACGACGTGGCCGTAGTCGAACCGGAACCGGAGCTCGCTGCGCATCGGGACGTGCCCGCGCAGCCCTTCTACGATGCGCACCACGTCCGGTGCCTGTCCCCGCTCGGGCATGAAGTCGGTGACCCGCACCGATCCGGACTCGGTGTCCCACTCCGACTGCAGGATCAGCGTCCCCTCGACGTACGCGCGTCGGGTCGCCGGGCCGCCGGCCGTCGGCGCCAACCGCCAGTGGCCGTTCTCCTGGTCGCCGAGCAGCGCCGCGAAACAGGCCCCCGAGTCGAACCGGGGGAAGCACAGCCAGTCGATCGAGCCGTCTCGCCCGACTAGCCCCGCGGACTGGCGGTCGCTGATCAGCGCGTAGTCCTCGATGAGCCCGGTCACCGCAGCGTCCTACCCCTTGACCGGGGCGGGCACCCGGACCGGTCGCCCCGCGAGGGTCTCCGCCTCACGCCGGGCCAGCACGACGTACGACCCGAGGGCGAGGCAGGCGAACATGAACCATTGCACCGCGTACGCGAGGTGCGGCCCCTCGCTCGGCTCCGGCGGGGGCAGGAGCGCCGGCGCGCGAGCGGGTGACGGCGTCTGCGACACCAGCTCCGCGTACCCGTCGTAGACCGGATAGGGGATGCCCTTCGCGATGGCGACGACGCTGATGCGCCGGACCTGCCCGGGCGGGGCGGCCGCGCCACCCGCGGCGCGTTCGCTCGGGCGGACGCGTGCAGTCACAGTGACCGACCCGATGGGTGCAGGCGGTACGTCGGGCAGGGCGCGCGCCGTCGGGCCGATCGGCACCCAGCCCCGGTCGACGAGCAACGCCGGTCCCGCAGCGGTGACGAGGGGAGTGAGGACGTGATAGCCGGTCGACCCGTTCAACGGGCGGTTGCGGACCAGGATCTGATGCGTCTCGTCATAGCGGCCCTGGACCTGGACCCGCCGCCATTTCCGGTCAGGTGGCAACGGCTGCCCCACCGTCAGCAGCTGCCCGGGCGGGACCGGCGCCGCGTGCAGATTGCGGCTGATGAGGGCGTTTCGTGCGTGCCGGTGGCTCAGCCGGTCCAGCTGCCACATGCCCAGGGCCACGCACGCGGCGGCCACGGCCAGCGCGGCGGCCAGCAGGCCGAGCCAGTAGCGGCTGAACAGGAACCGGTACACCCAGACGACGGTAACCGTCCTGTCGGTCCGCGCCGTAGGCTGGGGGAATGCTTGTCGACACCTTCGGTCGGGTCGCCACGGACCTGCGCGTCTCGTTGACGGACAAGTGCAACCTGAGGTGCGCATACTGCATGCCCGCGGAGGGCCTCGACTGGCTACCCAGCGCGGAGGCACTCACCGACGACGAGGTCGTCCGTGTCGTCGGCATCGCGGTGCAGATGGGGGTCACCGAGGTGCGCTTCACCGGCGGCGAGCCGCTGCTGCGCCGCGGGGTGGTCGACATCGTCACCCGGGTGGCCGCGCTGCAACCTCGGCCACGCATCTCGTTGAGCACCAACGGCATCGGGCTGTCCCGTTCGGCGAGCGCGCTGAAGACCGCGGGGCTCGACCGCGTCAACGTCTCGCTCGACACCCTCGACCCGGTGCGGTTCGCGGAGCTCACCCGGCGGGACCGGTTCGCCGACGTGGTCAAGGGCCTCGAGGCGGCGGCCGACGCCGGCCTGACGCCGGTCAAGGTGAACACCGTGCTGATGCGCGGTCACAACGACGACGAGGCGATCCCGCTGCTGCGCTGGTGCCTGGAGCGGGGTTACTCCCTGCGCTTCATCGAGCAGATGCCGCTCGACGCCCAGCACGGCTGGGACCGGTCGGTGATGGTGACCGCCGCGGAGATCCTCGCCATGCTCGGGGACGAGTTCGCGCTGAGCCCGGTGGGGGCGGAGGAGCGCGGTAGCGCGCCCGCGGAGGAGTGGCTTGTCGACGGCGGCCCCGGCCGCGTAGGAGTGATCGGCAGTGTCACGCGTCCGTTCTGCGGGACCTGCGACCGGGTGCGGCTCACCGCTGACGGCCAGATCCGCAACTGCCTGTTCGCGCGCGAGGAGTCCGACCTGCGCGGGCCGATGCGGGCCGGTGCCACAGACGCCGAGCTGGCCGAGAGGTTGGCGGCCGCTCTGCTCGCGAAACGGGCCGGCCACGGCATCGACGACCCCGGCTTCCTGCAGCCGGCCCGGCCGATGTCGGCGATCGGCGGCTAGCTGCCGCGGTGCCACTCGGCCATTGGCACGGTCTCCCGGAGAAAGCCCCGAGTGGTGAGGAAACCGGACAAGTAGTCGAGGTGCGCATCGCACGCGACCCACGTCTTGCGGCGTTCTGGCGGGTGCAGCTTGGGGTTGTTCCATGCGAGTACCCACGTCGCTGCGTCGGCACAGCCCTTGGCCGAGCAGACGGGGGAGGCGGGCTCGGGAGGGCTCACTGCGCCAGTCTGTCAGCGAGCGGGAATCCCCCGGAAATGGGCGATGCCGGGCAGCCACGGGGGGAGCCGCCCGGCATCGCGTCACCGCGCACCGGCAATGCTCGCCGGAACGCTTGCCGGGATTATGGCACGGATCCGTTTGCTGTCAGGGGTTTGGGGGACCTTCCACCGCGCGGCGGTCATCCGCGAGGTTGGCCACCGGCATGCTCTCGACGCGTTCGCGGCCACTGTTGGCGAAAACCACCGACAGGTAGGGGAGTGCAACGGCCGCGCCGATCATCAACCAGCGGAGCCACCCCGAGGTCACCACGGCAAGAACAAAGCAAACTGTGCGGATCCCCATCGATATCAGATAGCGCCGGGTACGCATGTCGACGTCCTCGCGTACGCCGACTCGGGCTCCCGTGATCTGGTAAACCGGCGCCCTGGGCTTGCGGCGTAGCGCGCTGGGCCAGTGAGGGGAGCTCATCCCTCCACAGTAGGTCAGTCAGCGCGCCCATCGACCGGCGCAGCCCGACTGATGTCACGTCGGCGCAGACTGTCGAGAATCGGGCTCGGATGCGTTGACGGGTGTGCTGGGCTGGGAGCACGCTGCAACCCGACGCAGGTGAAGACGCTCGCCTCGCCCGAAAATTCTGCGGGGAATGGTGCGAATAGGCGGATAAGTATGGACGCGAAGGTGCCGCAGCTGGCGCTGACCCTGCCGGCCTCTTGGACGGCCCCTCGCGAAGCCCGTAGGGCGCTGCATGCCTGGTTGCTGATGAGTCAGTGTGGCCAGGAGACTGCGCAGACCGCCGAGCTGCTTGCCACCGAGCTGATCACGAACGTCGTACGCCACACCCCGAGTTCTGCGCTGTGCCTTTCCGCCGAGCTGGACGGAGGTCACGTCCGGGTGTCCGTCAGGGATGGGTGGGGTCAGGATTCGCTGCCACGCCGCGGCCGGACGCACACGCCGGCTGGGGGTGGGCGGGGACTGATGCTGGTGAAGACGCTGGCCAGCGACTGGGGCTGGGAGCTGCACCCGGAGGGCAAGGACGTCTGGTTCGAGCTCGCGATCGCCGAGACTGCCCGGTAGACCACCCGTTTGGTCCTGAAAGGCTTGGTCAAGCCGGGTCGATGAGTAGGTCATGACATCCCCCCGCACCGCCCTGCTGGTCGACCAAGGCACCGACTGCTGGATGAACACCGCCGAGGCCGCTGCCTACACGGGTGCCGGTCGGCACGCCGTCACGCACGCCCTGTTCGTCAGCGAGCTCCGCGGCGTCCGCATCCCCGCGGGCAGCGTCACGGACTGCC
>JAVEDB010000185.1 GCA_030841185.1 Actinomycetota bacterium | reverse complement strand
GGGCGATGTGCACCAGCCCGGCCGTCGCCACGACGAGGGCGGTGACGCCGATCCCGATACGGCCGCCCGCTGACGCGTCCTCCGGGTGGCGCAGCAGCCGGACCCCGAGGGCCAGCAGCGCCAGCGGAACCACGAGCCCCACCCGCCCGAGCGTCCCGGCGACCACGGCGTGGACGAACTCACCCGGGAGCCCGCGCAGGCCCCACCACTCGACGGCGGCGACGACGGTGGCCGCGCCGAGCAGCGCGAGCCCGAGCCCGTCGCGGCGGTGCGCCGGGTCGAGCTCACGAGCGCTGGTGCCGACCCGGCGGGTCAGGGCCCCGAGAACGTGGGCGATGCCCAGCCAGCAGCCGCGCAGCAGGCTGCCGAGGACCCGCACCGGTGCGGGCCAGCCGCCCGCGGAGCGCGCCGGGGCGCGGCGACGTCGCTTGGTACGCCGGGCCGCGGGCCGGCGGGCCGCCGGGCGGCTGCGGGACTTCGCGGCCGGCCCGCTGGAGCGGGGCGCGCGGGTCGGCGTACGGGTGGCCATGCTGGCAGGCTACCCGTCAGCCACGCCTGTCACAGGAGTCCCAGCAGTCACGGCGCGCCGCCGGTGTCGGCCGCAGGGGCTGGGTCAGACCTCGACGACCAGCGGGATGATCATCGGGCGGCGCCGGTAGGTGTCGCTCACCCACCGGCCGACCACCCGGCGGACGAGCTGCTGGAGCTGGTGGGTGTCGCCGATGCCCTCGCTCGCGGCCTTCGCGAGCGCGTCCTCGATCAGCGGCCGGACCGCCTCGAAGACCGAGTCGCTCTCGGCGAAGCCGCGGGCGTGCACCTCCGGGCCGCCGGCCAGCTTCCCGGTGACCGAGTCGACGACGACCACGACCGAGATGAAGCCCTCGTCGCGCAGGATGCGCCGGTCCTTCAGCGAGGCGTCGGTCACGTCGCCGACGCTGGAGCCGTCGACGTAGACGTAGCCGCACGGGACTGCCCCGACGACGCTGGCCCGGCCGTCGACGAGGTCCACGACCACACCGTCCTCGGCAACGACGATCCGGTCGGCCGCGACACCGGTCTGGGCGGCGAGGTCGGCGTTGGCGCGCAGCATCCGCCACTCGCCGTGCACCGGCATGACGTTGCTCGGCTGCACGATGTTGTAGCAGTAAAGCAGCTCGCCGGCACTGGCGTGCCCGGAGACGTGCACCATCGCGTTGCCCTTGTGCACGACCTTGGCGCCCCAGCGGGTCAGCCCGTTGATGACGCGGTAGACGGCGTTCTCGTTGCCGGGGATCAGCGACGACGCCAGCAGCACCGTGTCGCCCTCTCCCACGCGGATCTGGTGGTCACGGTTGGCCATCCGCGAGAGGGCCGCCATCGGCTCGCCCTGTGACCCGGTGCAGACAAGCACGACCTGGTTGTCGGGGATGTCGTCGAGCTGCTTGGGGTCGACGACGAGCCCCTCGGGCACCTTGAGGTAGCCCAGGTCGCGGGCGATCCCCATGTTGCGCACCATCGACCGTCCGACGAAGGCAACCTTGCGCCGGTGCTTGGCGGCGGCGTCGAGCACCTGCTGGATGCGGTGCACGTGGCTCGCGAAGCTCGCCACGATGATGCGCCGCTCCGCGGTGGAGAAGACCCGGTCGATGGCCGGCGTGATGTCCCGCTCCGGTGTGGTGAAGCCCGGCACCTCGGCGTTCGTCGAGTCGGTGAGGAACAGATCGACGCCCTCCTCACCGAGCCGGGCGAAGGCACGCAGATCGGTGATCCGCCCGTCGAGCGGGAGCTGGTCCATCTTGAAGTCTCCGGTGTGCAGCACCAGTCCCGCGGGCGTGCGGATCGCGACCGCGAGGGCATCGGGGATGGAGTGGTTGACGGCGATGAACTCGCAGTCGAACGGCCCGAGCCGCTCGCGCCCTCCCTCGGCGACCTCGAGGGTGTAGGGCTTGATCCGGTGCTCCTGGAGCTTGGCCTCGATCAGGGCGAGGGTGAGACGGGAGCCGACGAGGGGGATGTCCGGCTTCTCCCGGAGCAGGTAGGGCACCGCACCGATGTGGTCCTCGTGCCCGTGCGTGAGCACGATCGCGTCCACCCGGTCGAGTCGGTCCCTGATGTAGTCGAAGTCGGGCAGGATCAGGTCGACGCCGGGCTGGAAGTCCTCGGGGAACAGCACGCCGCAGTCGACGACGAGCAGGCGCCCGGCGTACTCGAACACCGTCATGTTGCGCCCGACCTCGCCGAGGCCGCCGAGCGCGACCACCCGGAGCCCGCTGTCCGGGAGAGGCGGCGGAAGGGTGAGCTCGGGGTGCGGGTGGCTCACCAGGACACGCCGCCCGCGCGCAAGGCGGCCGTGAGGTCGGCGGCCTCGGCGTCGGTGGCATCGATCAACGGTGCCCGGGTCGTGCGGGTCGGCAGCACTCCGAAGGCATGCAGCGCGGCCTTTGCGGTGATCGCCCCCTGCGATCGCCGGGTCATCACGGCCTGCACGACCGGGATGAGCTCGCGGTGCAGGCGCACCGCCGAGTCAAGGTCACCGGTGTCGACGGCACGGACCATCGCGGCGTAGCGCTCGCCGGCCACGTGCCCGACCACGCTGACGACGCCGGTCCCCCCGTGCGCGAGCCAGGCCAGGTTGAGAGCGTCGTCGCCGGAGTAGAAGGCCAGCTCGGTGCGGGCCATCACCTCCGAGCCGGCGAACAGGTCGCCCTTGGCGTCCTTGACCGCGAGGATCCGCTCGTGGCCGCCGAGGCGCAGCAGCGTCTCGGTCTCGATCGCCGTGCCGGTGCGGCCGGGGATGTCGTAGAGCATCACGGGCAGCCCGGTGGCCTCGGCCGCGGCCTCGAAGTGGCGGGCCAGGCCTTCCTGGGGCGGCTTGTTGTAGTAGGGCGTCACCAGCAGCAGCGCGGACGCACCGGCCTTCTCGGCGGCGCGGGCGAGCTCGATGGTGTGGTGGGTGTCGTTGCTGCCGGCTCCGGCGACGATGCGGGCCCGGTCACCGACCGCCTCGACCACGGCGCGGACGAGGCGTTCCTTCTCCGCATCGCTGGTCGTCGCCGACTCGCCGGTGGTCCCGTTGATGACCAGGCCGTCGTGCCCGTGGTCGACCAGGTGCTCCGCGAGGCGCTGCGCCGAATCGAGGTCCAGGGCGCCGTCGGCGGTGAAGGGGGTCACCATCGCCGTCAGCACCCGGCCGAAGGCCGCTGCCGCTGCTGGACGGGGGATCACGTCGCTCACGCTACTCGCCGGGGCCGACGGTGCGACTGAAGGACCCCGCCGCCGCCCGCTCGGGGGGTCGGTTGGCGACGGGGCTTACCGCACCATCGAGACCGGCCCGAGCCGCGTTACAGCAGGTAGGCCAGTCGAGGGCGAGTCGCCACCCACCGAGCACACCCGCACACGCCGGGGCCATCACCGGCATGTCCGGTAGCTGCGGGTACGGAAGTGCAGCCCGGTGCTGGACACCCGCCACCCGCTCTCGGGGTCGCGGGCAACCACCTCCCAGTCCGCCGTCCCCAGGGACGGTGCGAACACGTCGCCCGGAAAGGACTCCTGCAGCTCGGTCAGCTCGACCACATCGGCGGCGGCGAGAGCCGCCCGGTAGACCGTGGCTCCGCCGATGACCCAGGTGTCCCCCTCCGCGCCTGCCAGCGCCTCCTCCAGCGAGGCGGCCGGTGTGGCGCCCTCGGCTCGCCACCCGGGCTGCCTGGTGAGCACGACGTTGTGACGCTCCGGCAGCGGCCGGGCCCGGTCCGGGAGCGACTCCCAGGTCGCCCGGCCCATCACCACGGTGCTCCCGAGCGTCAGGGCCTTGAACCGCCGCAGGTCCTCCGGCAGGTGCCAGGGCAGCCGGCCGTGGTCGCCGATGACGCCGTTGGCTGCCTGCGCCCAGATGAGCCCGAGCGTCACACCGCAACCGGTGCGCGCAGCGCCGGGTGGTGCTGGTAGCCGATGACCTCGAAGTCCTCGTAGGTGTAGTCGAACAGCGACGCCGCCGGCCGCAGCGCGAGCCGCGGGAAGGGGTAGGCCTCGCGGGAGAGCTGCTCACGCACCTGGTCGACGTGGTTGTCGTAGATGTGGCAGTCGCCACCGGTCCAGACGAGGTCGCCCACAGCGAGGCCCGCCTGCTGCGCGAACATGTGGGTCAGCAGGCTGTAGCTCGCGATGTTGAACGGCACGCCGAGGAACAGGTCGGCGCTGCGCTGGTAGAGGTGGCAGGAAAGCCGTCCGTCGGCGACGTAGAACTGGAACATCGCATGGCACGGCGGCAGCGCCATCTGCGGGATGTCGCCGACGTTCCAGGCGGACACGACCATCCGCCGCGAGCTGGGGTTGCTCTTCAACGTCTCGAGCACCTCGGAGATCTGGTCGACGTGACCCCCGCCGGGAGTCGGCCAGGAACGCCACTGCACGCCGTAGACCGGCCCGAGGTCGCCGTCGGCCGCGGCCCACTCGTCCCAGATGGTCACGCCGTGCTCCCGCAGCCACTCGACGTTGCCGTCGCCGCGCAGGAACCACAGCAGCTCGTAGGCGACGGAGCGGAAGTGGACCCGCTTGGTGGTGACCAGGGGGAAGCCGCGTTCGAGCGGGAACCGCAGCTGCTGCCCGAACAGGCTGCGAGTGCCGGTGCCGGTCCGGTCGGACTTCGCGGCGCCCTCGGCCATCACCCTGCGGAGCAGGTCCTCGTACTGGGTGTCGGCCGGGCTCGTCATGGCGCCAATCTACTGGTCGAAGTCCACCACGACGGTGTCCGACAGCGGGCGTGCCTGGCAGGTCAGCACGAAGCCGGCGTCGATCTCGTCCTGCTCGAGCGCGTAGTGCCGGGCCATCTCGACCTCGCCCTCCACGAGGCGCGCCCGGCAGGTGCCGCACACCCCGCCCTTGCACGCGAACGGCGCGTCGGCGCGGACGGCCAGGGTGGCGTCGAGGATCGCCTGGTCACCCCGCGGCACGTCCAGGGTCGACGCCCGCCCGTCGAGCAGGACGGTCACCGAGCTGGAGCCCTGGTCGCGAACGGACGCCTCGGTCCGGGACTCGCGCGGGGCCTCGCCCTCCACGTGGAACAGCTCCATGTGCACCCGGCCGGCGGGCACCCCCGCCGTCGTCAGCACCTCGCGCGCCTGCTCGACCATCGCGAACGGACCGCAGAGGAACCACTCGTCGACCGTCTCCACCGGTACCAGTCGCTCGAGCAGCTGCCGCACCTTCGCGGCGTCGATGCGGCCGGAGAACAGCTCGACCTCTTGGGGTTCCCTCGACAGGATGTTGATGAGCCGGAACCGGGTGGGATAGCGGTCCTTGAGGTCGGCCAGATCGTCGAGGAACATCACCGAGGTCGTCGTGCGGTTGCCGTAGACGAGGGTGACCTCGCTGGCGGGCTCGACCTCGAGCGCCGTGGTCACGATCGACAGCACCGGCGTGATGCCGCTGCCCGCTGCGATGGCGCAGTAGTGCTTGGCGTTCGCCGGGTCCAGCGGGGTGTGGAACCGTCCCGTCGGGGTCATCACGTCGATCACGTCGCCGGGGCGCAAGGTGCCTGTCGCGTACGCCGAGAACGCCCCACCCTCCAACCTCTTGACGGCCACCCGGAGCACCCCGCTCGTCGACGGCGCGCAGATCGAGTAGTTGCGCCGCACCTCGACGCCGTCGATGGTCCGGCGCACCGTCAGGTGCTGGCCGTGCGTGAAGGCGTAGTCGTCGCGCAGCTCGTCGGGCACCGCGAACGTGATGGCGACGGCGTCGTCGGTCAGCGGCTCGACGCGCGCCACCTCGAGCGGGTGGAAGACGGCGTGCCGGCGAAGCGTGGGGGCCTCGGTCACCGTCAGATCGCCTTGAAGGAGTCGAACGGCTCCTTACAGGAGGTGCAGACCCACAGCGCCTTGCAGGCCGTCGAGCCGAACCGGCTGGTCTCGCGGGTGTCCGGGCTCCCGCACTGCGGGCAGCGCACCGAGAGGCCGACAGCGACCGGCCCGCCCTCCGGCGTACGCCGAGTAGGTGGCGCGATCCCGTAGGCGAGCAGTTTGCGCTTGCCCTCGTCGCTCATCCAGTCCGTCGTCCACGCCGGCGACAGGACCGTGCGCACGCGGAACGCCGGGAAGCCGCCGTCGGTCAATGCCCGGCCGATGTCGGTGCGGATCGCGTCCATCGCCGGACACCCCGAGTAGGTCGGCGTGATGGTCACCTCCACCGCACCGTCGTCGTCGAACGCGACGTCGCGCAGCACCCCGAGGTCGGCGATCGTGAGGACCGGAACCTCCGGGTCCAGCACCGCCGCGACGACCTCGTAGGCATGCTCGAGCGTCAGGGTCACCATGACGCCCCCGGGTGCGAGCGGTGCAGGTGCTGCATCTCGGCAAGCAGGTAGCCGAACGCCTCGGTGTGGACGCCGCGGCGACCGCCGCTCCCGGTCCAGCTCGCCGTGGGCCGCTCCAGAGTCGCCTCGGACAGGACGCCGTCCACGTAGGCGTCCCACTCGGGGCGGAGCGCGGCGCTGTCGACGGCCACGCCGTCGCCGGCCAGCGCACGCTCGAGGTCGTCGCCGGCGAAGAGCTCGTCGACGAACGGCCACATCCGGTCCAGGCCGTTCTGCATCCGGCGGTGCGACTCCTCGGTCCCGTCGCCGAGCCGGAGCACCCACTTGGTGGCGTGGTCGCGGTGGTAGTCGACCTCCTTGACCGCCTTCGCGGCCACGCCGGCCAAAGTCTCGTCGGCGGAGGTCTGCAGCCGGTCGTAGAGGCCGAGCTGGTAGGTGGAGAAGAGCAGCTGGCGGGCCATGGTGACGGCGAAGTCGTCGTTGGGGTGCTCGACCATCTGCACGTTGACGAACGCGCGCTCGTCGCGCAGGAAGGCCAGGTCGTCCTCGGTCCGGCCGACGTCTTCCCGCTCGGCGGCGTAGCTCAGCAGCGACCGCGCCTGGCCCAGCAGGTCGAGGCCGATGTTGCCGAGCGCCACGTCCTCCTCGAGCTGCGGTGCGGCGGCGATCCACTCGCCGAGGCGGTGCGCCAGGATCAGGGCGTCGTCGCCGAGCCGCAGCGCGTAGCCGACGACCGCCGGCTCGGCACTAGAGATGGCGCACCTCGTCGGGGATGTCGTAGAACGTCGGGTGCCGGTAGGCCTTGTCCCCCGCCGGCTCGAAGAACGCGTCCTTCTCGTCCGGGCTGGACGCGACGATCGCGGCTGCGGGGACGACCCAGATGGACACGCCCTCGCTGCGCCGGGTGTAGAGGTCGCGAGCGTTGCGCAGCGCCATCTCGGCGTCCGGTGCGTGCAGGCTCCCCACGTGCTGGTGCGAGAGGCCGCGCTTGGCCCGCACGAACACCTCCCACAGCGGCCAGTCGCGCTCGCTCATGCGGCGCCGGCCACCGTCGCGGGGCGGTGCTTCTCGGCGTACGCGGTGGCGGCCTCGCGCACCCAGGCGCCGTCCGTGTGCGCGCGCACCCGATGTGCCATCCGTTGCGCGTTGCACGGGCCGTCGCCCTTGAGCACCGCGAAGAACTCGCGCCAGTCGATCTCGCCGAAGGAGTAGTGGCCGCCGTTCTCGTCCCAGCGGATGTCCGGGTCGGGCAGTCGCAGCCCGAGCACGTCGGCCTGCGGGACGGTCATGTCCACGAACTTCTGCCGGAGCTCATCGTTGGAGAACCGCTTGATCTTCCAGGCCATCGACTGGGCCGAGTTGGGCGACTGGTCGTCCGGGGGGCCGAACATCATCAGCGACGGCCACCACCAGCGGTCGACCGCGTCCTGAGCCATGTCGTGCTGGGCCGGCGTCCCGTGCGAGAGCGTGTGCAGGACCTCGAAGCCCTGCCGCTGGTGGAAGGACTCCTCCTTGCAGATGCGCACCATGGCCCGGGCGTAGGGGCCGTAGGAGCAGCGGGTGATCGGCACCTGGTTGACGATGGCCGCACCGTCGACGAGCCAGCCGATGGCACCCATGTCGGCCCACGTCAGGGTCGGGTAGTTGAAGATCGAGGAGTACTTCTGCCGGCCCGCGTGCAGCAGGTCGAGCAGCTCGTCACGACCGATGCCCAGGGTCTCCGCCGCGCCGTAGAGGTAGAGACCGTGGCCGGCCTCGTCCTGGACCTTCGCGAGCAGGATCGCCTTGCGCTTGAGCGACGGCGCGCGCGTGATCCAGTTGGCCTCCGGCTGCATCCCGATGATCTCGGAGTGCGCGTGCTGGGCGATCTGACGGATCAACGTCGCGCGGTAGGCCTCCGGCATCCAGTCGCGGGGCTCGACGCGATCATCGGCGGCAACGGTCCGCTCGAACGCCTCGCGCAGCTCGGGCGGCTCGTCGGGCGTCGCGCCGCGGCTCTGTTCGCGTTCCTCCGGGAGGCCGTACATCAGGCCGTCA
>JAVEDB010000184.1 GCA_030841185.1 Actinomycetota bacterium | reverse complement strand
CCCGACTCCCCCGGGATCGGCCCGGTGCGGGAAGCCGAGCTGCTCGACGCCTGGAAACGCCGTGGCTCAGGCTGATCTCCCTGGTCAGGACCGGGTGTCGATCACGATGCCGAGGCACATCTCGTCCGAGGTGCCCTCGCCCCATGTCACGTAGCGCGGTTGCTCGCTCTGCAGCTCGGGCACCAGGCGACGCAGGCCGGCGTCGTGCGTGCAGGTGACCCGGAGCGTGTCGCCGGGTCCGACCCGGACCGGCCGGGGTAGCGGCGTGGCCCGTTGGTTGTCGAAGTCCCAGACGGCCCGGTTGAGGAGCGTGCGCGCCTTTGCCGTGCCCGGATCGAGGTCCACCTTGATCGACCGGCCGAGCAGGTGCATGTGACCCGCGACGGCCCGGACCACTATCGGTTGCTGGACCCGGCGATCGCAGTGCTGGGTGGGTCCGGCGCGCACCGCCCCCAGGGTCCCGTCGCACAGCAGCTGCAGGCCGGCAACCGTGGTACCTGCCTCCGGCCCGAACCGGTGCATCAGGTCGAGGACCGCGTTCTCCCGGTCACACAAGGGGCCGCTCTGCCCGCTCGGGCACGGCAGCTCCACCGGTGCGACGAGGAGCATCGTCTCCAGCGGGCGCAGCGCGAGTCGGCCGGAGGCCAGCCGCAACCGCAGACCGCTGCGGTCAGGGGTGGCGCCCGCCCGCAGGTTGTAGTGGACCTGCAGGACCAGCCGGCTGCCGACGGCCAGGCGTACACCGGTCCCGGCACCGAACACGCTCTCCCCTCCGCCCGGTGCCCATGCCGCCAGCCACGGCGCGGAGTCGAGCGAGCGCACCGCCTGCGCTCCGTTCCGCCCCTGGATACCGGCGTCACCGAAGCAGGTCCAGCCGGTGCCGGGGTCACGCACGTCGGCCGCCTGGGCGCCGGGCACATCACCGGGTGCGACCCGGAACACGATCGCGTGGTGGACGATCGCGGGCCGGCCGGGCAGGACCTGGACCCCGGTCACGAACGTGTCCGCGGTGAGCTTCGGGTCCAACAGGAAGCACCGGTACTCGTCCTTGCCGCCGTTGGGCGCCACCGGCTCGTATGCCTTCGGGATCGTGAGATCCAGGAACCGCTCGCCGGCGCGCAGCGGCGCGGACGCCGGCGTGGTCGGGCCGGACGGCGAAGGCGAGCTGGGGGACCTGCTGGCCGTGGTCGGCCCGCTCGCGGTCGGGGCTGCGGAGTCGGCGGCGCCCCCTGATGACCCACAGGCGGCCACGAGGGCGGCGATCCCGAGCAGCGCGGTGAGCCGCGCCGCCCGAGCGGTGATCCCCACGCCTGCTCCCTGCCTCCCGGCGTTGCTGTCGTTGCCGATGCTAACCGTCCGGCGTGCCCCGGAGGCTTCCGCGACGACCACCGCGGGTAGGCCGGGGTTAGCACCTGCGTACGCCGGGCCGCTGCACGACCCCCTGGACCCGCACGAGGAGAGGGACATGACGTTGCACCCCGACACCAGCCTGCTGGGCTCGGCCGACCGGGCCGCGAGGAGTGACACGCTGGCCGCGGTGGCCCGGGTCGGGCTGGTCGCCCGCGGCGTGGTCTACGCGCTGATCGGCCTGCTGGCCGCCCAGGTGGCCCTCGGCAGCTCGGCCCGCACCGACCAGCAAGGGGCGCTGCAGAAGATCGCCGAGCAGCCGTTCGGACGGTGGCTGCTCGCCGCGGTCGCGGTCGGTTTCCTCGCGTACGCCCTCTGGCGCCTCGGGGAGGGCGCCTTCGGGAGGAAGGACGAGCAGGACGCCAAGAAGCGCGCCATGAAGAAGACCGAGTCGTTCGCCAGCGGGCTGTTCTACCTCCTGTTCAGCGCGACCGCGGCCAAGATGGCGATCGGCGGAGGTGGCAGCAGCACGAAGCAGCGAGACATGACGTCGCGGGCACTCGATGCGTCCGGGGGCCGGGCGTTGTTCGTCGTCATCGGTCTGGTCATCATCGGTGTCTCGCTCGCGCTGATCTGGCGGGGAGTGAAGACCGAGTTCGAGGAGCTGCTGCGCCGCGGCGAGATGTCGCCGCGCACGTACGCCGTTGTGCGCCGCCTCGGGCAGGTGGGCTACGTGGCGCGTGGCTGCGTCTTCGGGCTCGTCGGCGCGTTGGTGATCAAGGCCGCCGCCGACCACAACGCGGCCCAGGCCGGCGGCCTGGACGTCGCTCTCAAGAGCGTCGCCGGCGCTCCGTTCGGCAAGCTGCTGCTGCTCGCCGCGGCGGCCGGCCTGGTCTGCTTCGGCGCCTACTCCTGCTGTGAGGCCCGCTACCGGCGGCTCTGAGCGCCCGGCTGCTGCCCCTGGCGGCGGCCCGGGCCCACGGCGTACATCGCGATCGCCGCTGCCGCGGCGACATTGAGGGAGTCCACTCCGGGGCCCATCGGGATGCGCACGTGCTGCGGGACCCGGCGCAGGGTGCTCGTCCTTAACCCGGCTCCCTCGGAGCCCACCAGCACCGCGACCCGGTCGTCGGGTTGCACGTGCAGTGCCCGCAGATCGGTCGCCGCCGGCCCCGGAGTCAGGGCGAGGACCGTGACGCCCGCCGTGGTCAACTGATCAAGGCCGCCGGGCCACGTCCCGAACCGGGCCCACGGGACGGTGAGCGACGCCCCCATCGAGATCTTGACCGCGCGCCGGTACAGCGGGTCGGCGCAGGCAGGGCTCAGCAGGACGGCGTCCATCCCGAGCGCTCCGGCGGACCGCACCATGAGCCCCACATTGGTGTGGTCGTTCACGTCCTCGAGCAGGAGCAGCCTGGTCGAACCCTCGAGCAGGCTCTCCGCCGGGCGCGGAGCCGGGCGTGACATCACGGCCAGCGCGCCGCGGTGCACGGCGTACCCGGTCGTGGCGTCGAGGACCTTCCGGTCCGTCAGGTAGACCGGTGCCGCCGTCGCGGCGACGACGTCGGCGAGCGTCGGCAGCCACTTCTCCTCGAGGAGCATCGAGCGCATCTCGCAGCCCGAGTCGAGCGCCCGGCGGATGACCTTCTCCCCCTCGGCGATGAAGATTCCTTCTGCCGGCTCCCGCGCCTGCCGCAGGTCCATGTCGGTGAGCCGGAGGTAGGCATCCAGTCGTGGATCCGCCGGGTCGGTGATCCGGGTGCTCACGCCTTGATCCTGCCGTACCCGATCGCTCAACCGGGTGGGCATTTCGTCCGACTCACGTACATAGGCGAAAGAGGGTTGACACATGCACGAGGCGCCAGGGGGCGTACGCGCGGAGGACCGGCAGGGCCTGCCGGACACGTTGGCGTGGTCCTTCGTCGCCTTCGCGCTGTTCCTTGCCACCGCCTTGGTCGTGCTACGCCACACGGGGCTAGCCGCGCTCCCGATGGCCCTGATGGGCGTGGCGACCGCCGTCGCCCTGCTCGTCGGCCGGTCTCGGAACCGCCCCGCGCACCGGCGCCCGTGGACGTTCTTTGCGCTCGGTGCCGGGCTCTTCCTCGTCGGCGCGGTGCTGCGGCAGGTGCTGTCGGGGAGCGCGTCGGCGCCACTCGCCGACGCCGCGACGCTCACGGGGTACGGCTTCACGCTGGCCGCCTTCATCGCGATCCTGCTCAGTCGACGCAGTGTTCGGGGCGGTCTCCATGAGCTCACCGACGGCCTGATCGTCACTGTCTCGGTCGGCGCGGTCGCGGTCGTCGTCTTCACGCTGCCCACCGCCACTCAGGGCAGCCTGTCCGCGTTCGCGCTTGTCCAGGGCGTCTACCCCGTGGTCGACGTGGTCGTGCTCTTCGTGATCGTGCTGTTGTCGTGGACCTCGACCAAGCTGGTGGCGTCGTACTGGTTCCTCGCCACCGGGACGTTCTGGCTGCTCGTCGGCGACGTCGGCTACGCCTACATCGGCACGCAGGGACACCTCGTCGGCTCCCCTGTCATGGACCTGCCCTTCATCCTGGGCTTCGCCGGTCTCGGGGCGGCTGCCCTGCACCCGTCCATGCGCTCCCTCAGCCAGCCACAGCTGCGCCCGGTCCAGGCTTGGTCCAACGGCCGACTCGCGATCCTGGTCGTCGCGGTGCTGCTCCCCCCGACCCTGCTCGTCGCGTGGTACGACTCGGAAGCCGTCAGCTGGGTCGGAGCCGTCAGCGCCGCCCTCATCACCCTGCTGCTGCTCGTGCGCGCCGTCGGCGCGGTCCGTGGGTACGCGCGGTCCCAGGAGGGCCTGCGTCACCAGGCGACTCGGGACGCCTTGACCGGCTTGTCGAACCGGCCACACCTGGTCGAGCAGGTGGACGCCCTGATCCGCCGGTCCGAGACCGACGGGGGCCGGGTCGACATGCTCTTCCTCGACATCGACGGGTTCAAGCTCGTCAACGACTCGTGGGGTCACCACGTGGGCGACCGGGTCCTGAACGCCGCTGCGGCGCGGCTCGAGGGCATAGCCGGGCCCACGGACCTGCTGGCGCGGATCGGTGGCGACGAGTTCGTGCTGGCACGCTTCGTGGGAGCCGGCAGCAACAATGACGGGCAAAACCTGGCCGCGGAGGTAATCGACGGCTTCCGTACGCCGATGACCGTCTCCGATGCATCCCTGGTCACAACGGTGTCCGTCGGATTGGCATCCTCGATCGGCCCCTCGACGGCCGAGGGATTGCTGCGCGACGCCGACACGGCGATGTACCGCGCCAAGGACGCCGGGCGGAACCGGTGCGTCGTCTTCGACACCTCGATGCGCGACTCGGTCCGGGCGCGGGTCGAGACCGAGCTCGCGCTGCGGCACGCGCTGGACCGCGACCAGCTGCTGCTGCACTACCAGCCCATCGTCTCCCTCGCGGACGGCGAGATCCGGGGCGTCGAGGCGCTCCTGCGCTGGGCCCACCCCGGCAAGGGGATGATCTCGCCCCTGGACTTCATCCCGGTTGCCGAGGAGACCGGCCTGATCGTCGAGATCGGTGCCTGGGTCGTGTCCGAGTCGCTCCGTCAGCTCGCCAGCTGGCGGGCGCGCTCGTCCGCCGCGGATCCGGACCTGTGGATGTCGGTCAACGTGTCGGCCCGTCAGCTGCAGCAGGACTCCTCGTTGGTCGCGCACGTCGAAGCCGAGCTGCGCCGCTACGGCGTGCCCGCGCACCTGCTCATCCTCGAGCTGACCGAGTCGGCCATGATGGCCGACCCGGTGAGCTCCGCGCTGCTGCTCACCCAGCTCCGCGAGCTCGGTGTCAGCCTCGCCGTCGACGACTTCGGGACCGGCCACTCATCCCTCAGCCACCTGCGGCGCTTCCCGGTGTCCAAGGTCAAGATCGACCGCTCGTTCGTCTCCGGCATCGAGGACGACGCGGATGACGAGGAGATCGTGCGGGCGGTGGTGGCCATGTCCCTCGCCATGGGCCTGGAGGTCGTGGCCGAGGGCATCGAGACGCCCGGTCAGTACGCCCTGCTGAACCGCCTCGGCGTCCAATTCGGGCAGGGCTGGCACTTCGGGCGACCGGCAGCCGCGGAGGACCTGGTGCTGCGACCGGTGGTCAGCCGGCCCGCATGAAGTCGAACCCGATATAGGTCTGCGCGTCCAGCTCCACCATCTCCACGTGCGAGGCCCAGCTGGCCACCAGCGTGCGGATCGCCCGGGGAAGCTTGAGCCGCTCGTTCGTGTGCGTGCAGAAGTCGAGCACCGCTACCCCGTCGACCGCGGCGACCCGCTTCGTCATGTGCTGGACGATCTCGACGAACACCCCGGTCCCCTGGGCCGCGGGATGGACGCCCACGAAACCGATGTAGTAGATCCGGCCCTCGGCGTACGGGCCGGGCCAGCGGCCCTCGAAGTACTCCGGGGACACCAGGGGCATCGCGCGCAGCTGGTTGGTCATCGTGCCCATGCCCTGGAGCCCACCGAGGGCGTCGTAGACCAGGTACTTGGCCACCCTCGCGTCGGCCATGACGGCGTCGAACTCCTCGGGGTACATGACGTGTCGTTGAACGGCAGTGAGGCGCAGCGGATCGAAGGCCTCCCGGTAGATCTTCCACGCCTGCTCGCGCAGATCGTCGGTCACGACGTCCAAGACCAGTACAGCCATGAAGGCTCCCTCAGTCATTACTCCGTGTGGTCGTGACGGTACGGAGAGGACACATCGGGGCACGGCGCTTATCCATCCGCTGACCTGATCATGGGGTTGTGTTGACTCAAGTCGCCCCCATTCGGGCTAGGCCGCGCGCTACCCGACAAGGATCTTCGCGATGGCGGCCAGCCCGACCACGACGATGAGAGCGCGCAGCAGCGACGCCGGCAGCCGCCGGCCGATCCTCGCCCCCAGTTGGCCGCCGGCGACCGAGCCGACGGCGATCAGGGCGGCGGCCTGCCAGGCGACGTCGGCGACGAAGACGAAGACCACCGCCGCGGTGCCGTTCACGAGCGCGGCCAGGACGTTCTTCGCGGCGTTGATCCGCTGCAGGTCCTCCCGCAGGAAGACGCCCATCAGCGCGATCAGGAGGACGCCCTGGGCGGCGCCGAAGTACCCGCCGTAGACCCCCGATCCGAACACGCCGGCCACGAGCCGCGCCCCGACCCCCGGGGTGGCACCGTCGGGCGCGGGGGCCGTCGGCCGCGCGTAGCGCTCGGCGAGGCGCGTCTGGAAGACCACCAGGAGCAGCGAGAGCCCGATCAGGACGGGAACGATGGCCCGGAAGGCCGACGAGGGCAGCGTGAGCAGCAGGATGGCGCCGACGAGCCCGCCGATGACGGACGCGACACCGAGCACGGTGAGCCGGCGACGCTGGCCACGCAGCTCCGCGCGGTAGCCGAGCGCCCCGCTCACCGACCCGGGGGTGAGCCCGACCGTGTTGCTCACGTTGGCGAGCACCGGTGGGTACCCGACGGCGAGCAGCACGGGGAACGTGATGAGCGTCCCCGACCCCACGATCGTGTTCACCGTGCCTGCCCCGACCCCGGCGAGCAGCACGGCGACCATCTCCCAGCCGCTCACGAGGGCCGTCCGGCGGTCACCGCGCGGACTCTATGCGATGCCCGGCCCGCTCCCGGCGGGGCTGCTGCGGTCAAGACCTGGGCCCGGGAGGTCGACGTACGAACCGTGATCTCGATCCGCCGGACGGCCGCGCTGGTGCTCGGCGTCCTGCTCGTGGTCGGTCTGCCGGCGCACTCGGCGAGCGCCGAGTCGGCGTCGCATGCTCGCGCCGAGGCCCGCAAGGCCGCCGCCGAGGTGGCCGCCCTGCAGCCCAAAGTCGAACGAGCCCGGATGGCTTACGAGCAGGCGCTGTCCCGCCTGGCCGTCGGCGTCAACGTCAGCGTGACCGCGGACGCCCAGGCCGATGCCGCCCGCCTGGCCGCGCAGCGCCAGCAGCAGCAGGTCAACGGCCGGGTGCGCGCGCTGTACATGGCCGGCGGTACTGCCGCGCTCTACGCAAGCGTGCTCGACGCCACCAGTGCATCGGACGCCCTGCAGCGAGTGGCGTACATCCAGCGCATCATCGCGGTCGGAACAGCCGTGGCCCGGGTGGGCAACGTCTCCTCCACCTCCCTGCGAGTCCGCGCGGGGGCGCTGGCGGCGGCCGCGGAGAACTCGGTGGTCACCGTGGCCGAGGTGCAGCGGAAGTACGACGAGCTGCAGGCGCTGCTCGGTCAGTCCGGCGCGGCACTCGCTCGACTTAGCGCCAAGGCCCGCTCCCTCGAGGAGGCCGCGGCGGCCGCGGCAATGCTGGCGGCACTGTCGGCGCAGGTGGCGCAGGACTCCCTCGCCCGGGTGGCCCGGGCCAAGGCCGTCGGTGTCCCCACGGACTTCCGGGCGCTGTACATCGCTGCCGCCAAGACGTGCAACGGCCTGCCCTGGACCGTGCTCGCCGCGATCGGACAGGTCGAGTCGGGCCACGGGCGCAATGCCGGCACGTCGTACGCGGGTGCGCAGGGCCCGATGCAGTTCCTGCCATCGACGTTCGCGTCGTACGCCGTGGACGGTGACCGCGACGGCAGCACCGACATCAACAGCCCCGCCGATGCCATCTTCACCGCCGCCCACTATCTCTGCGCGAACGGTGCGGGGCGTGGGCCGGCGGCGCTCTACCGCGCCATCTGGCACTACAACCACGCCGACTGGTACGTCCAGCTGGTGCTCAAGATCGCCGGGCAGCTCGCCGCCAAGCCCTGAGGGATAGCTCAGACGGGCTGGATGGGCGGCCGCGGTGGCGCTTCGCCGGTGTCGCCGGAACCGAGCATGCTGCCGATGCCCTTGAGCGCCTCGCCGAGCTCGCTCGGGACGATCCAGACCTTGTTGGAGTCGCCGCGGGCGATCTGCGGAAGCATCTGCAGGTACTGGTAGGCGAGCAGTTTCTGGTCGGGGTTGCCGGCGTGGATCGCGTCGAACACCTTCTGGATCGCCTGTGCCTCACCGTCGGCCCGCAGGACCTGGGCCTGGGCGTCACCCTCGGCCTTGAGGATCGACGCCTGCCGCTCGCCCTCCGCGGTGAGGATCTGGCTCTGCTTGAACCCTTCGGCGGTGAGGATCGTCGCGCGCTTCTCCCGGTCGGCACGCATCTGCTTCTCCATCGAGTCCTGGATGGAAGCGGGCGGGTCGATGGCCTTGATCTCGACGCGGTTCACCCGCACGCCCCACTTCCCGGTCGCCTCGTCCAGCACGCCGCGCAGCTGGGCGTTGATGTGGTCGCGGGAGGTGAGCGTCTCCTCCAGGTTCAGGTTGCCGACGACGTTGCGCAGCGTCGTGACGGTCAGCTGCTCGATGCCCTGGATGTAGTTGGCGATCTCGTACGTCGCCGACTTCGCATCGGTGACCTGGAAGTAGATGACGGTGTCGATGCCGACGACGAGGTTGTCAGCGGTGATGACCGGCTGCGGCGGGAACGACACGACCTGCTCACGCAGGTCGATGAGGGGGCGCAGCTTGTCGATGAAGGGGACGAGGATCGTGAGCCCGGCATTGAGCGTCCGCTGGTAGCGACCGAGACGCTCCACCACGCCGGCCCGTGCCTGGGGAACGATCCGAACCGTCTTGGCGATGATGACCAGGACGAGCAGGACGAGGGCGATGAGGACGGCAAGAGCGATGATCGATCCCACTTAGAGCTCCGATTCATAGACAACAGCGGTGGCACCGTCGATCTGGACGACCTCGACGGACTCTCCGGGTTCGATGACCTTCGACGGGTCGTACGTGCGGGCCGACCAGACCTCGCCCTTGAGCTTGATCAGACCACCGTGCGCGTCGACGCGCTCGATGGCGACCGCGCCGGAACCCACCAGAGCCGCGACCCCGGTGCGGGTTGCCGTCGGGGTGCGCAGGTGACGCAGCGCCACCGGCCGGACGACGCCCAGCATGGCCAGCGCGAGAACGAGCGCCACGACGACCTGCAGGATCACCGGGCCGCCGAGCAGGGCGACGGCCACACCACCGAGCGCACCAGCAGAGAGCATCAGAAAGGTAAGGTCCAACGTGGTGACCTCGACGACGCCGAGCACGATCCCCAGAGCGAGCCAGAGAGCCCAGCCGTAGTCCTCCACCGTGGTCCCTTCCTCCCCTGCCGCGAGCGATCCTAGGTGCGGGAGGGCGGCGTGGGAACGCTCAGGTGTTGCGCGTCGCTCGTGCTGACCAACGATCACCCAACCGTTGCAGTTCCAGGTCGATGTCGAAGGTCTTGCTGAGGGCGTCAGCGGTGAGCGTCGTCTCAAGCGGTCCCTCCGCGACCACTCGGCCGTCCTTGAGCAGCAGCACGTGGGTGAAGCCGGGCGGGATCTCCTCGACGTGGTGGGTGACGAGCACCATCGCCGGGGCGAACACGTCGAGGGCCAGGTCGCCGAGTCGGCGTACCAGGTCCTCGCGGCCGCCCAGGTCCAGGCCGGCCGCCGGCTCGTCGAGAAGCATGAGCTCCGGGTCGGTCATCAGCGCTCGCGCAATCTGCACACGCTTTCGCTCGCCCTCCGACAACGTCCCGAACCGCCGGCCGGCCATTGCCTCGACGCCGAGCGCCGCGAGCAGCTCGTCGGCGCGGGCGGCGTCCTGCTGCTCGTAGCGCTCCCGCCAGCGTCCGACGACCGCGTAGGACGCGGTGAGCACGACGTCGCGCACGGTCTCCCGGCCGGGGAGGCGGTCGGCGAGCGCCGCGCTGGACAGGCCGATCCGCGGCCGCAACTCGAACACGTCGACGGCGCCAAGAGTCTCTCCCAGGATGCTCGCGGCGCCCCTGCTGGGATGGAGGTTGGCGGCGGCCACCTGCAGCAGTGTCGTCTTGCCGGCACCGTTGGAGCCGAGGACGACCCAGCGCTCCCCCTCGCTGACCTGCCAGTCGATCCCGTCGAGCAGCGTCGAGCCGTCCCGGAGCACCGACACCCCGCGGAAGTCGAGGACGTCGGACATGCCGCAAACCTACCCACCGGTCCCGGTCGGACCGGGCCGGGTGCCGGCTGCCTAACCTGGCCCGATGGTGCCGCTTTCCCGGGCTGCCCGGCTCGTCGCGTGGGGCAACGCGGCCCTGTTCGGGATGGTCAGCCTCGACGACGCCACCATGCACGTCGTCGGTCCCGACGACCCGCCGCACCGGGTGACTGGCCTCCCGGCCGAACCGGCCCCGGTCGGCATCTCGCTGGCCCTGGGCCGGCTCCGCGCCCTCGGCGTGACCAGGTTGCGCCTGGCGCTGCCCACGCCGGGCGACCCGCAGGGCCTGCCCGGGCCGCCGGGCGTGAACGAGGCAGCCGTGGCCCTGGGTGAGGCGGTCCTCACCCGAGACGGCCCGGCCTTCGCGTTGCTGCCGACGGCACGGGCCACCTGGACGGCGTACGCCGTGGCGCCGAGCAGTCCTGCAGTTCTCTCGGTGGCTGAGGCCGAGCGCGCGCTGACCGAGGAGCTCGGCGCCGCAGCCGAGTCGCTGACCCGGCTCGACGTCGCCCGGTGGGACCCGGCCGCCGAGGACCTGCTCTCAGCCGGTCGCGCGGCGGCCGAACCGTTGCTGCCGGCCTGCTTCCCGACCCGGGCTCACACGCTGCTGCTGACCGCACAACGCATCGGGGCGGTCGCGGAGCTCGCGGACCGGCACGAGGGCGGTGCGGTCAGCGGTCCGGAGGTCGTGCTGCGCTCGGCTGCGCTGCGGCGCCTTGCGGCTGCGTCGCGCCGGGCAGTCGAGGCCGCGTGCAACGCGCCGCTGCCGGGTCAGGACGGGCCGAGCGCGGACCGGTAGACGTCGAGGGTCCGCGTGGCCACCGTCGTCCACGAGAAGTGCTCGACCGCGCGGCGCCGGCCGGCCACACCCATCGCGCGCGCCATCGGCTCGTCGGCGAGCAGCCGGTTGAGCCGGTCGGCGAGGTCGGCCTCGAACCGGCCCGCGTCCACCGGCGTGCCGGTTCCGTCGTCGGCCTGCTCGATCGGCACCAGCAGCCCTGTCTCCCCGTCGGCAACCACTTCCGGGATCCCCCCGGTCGCCGTCGCCACCACCGGCGCGTGGCAGGCCATGGCTTCGAGGTTCACGATTCCCATCGGCTCGTAGACCGAGGGGCAGGCGAACACGCTGGCGTGGCTCAGGATCTGGATCACCGCCGGCTTCGGGAGCATCTCGCTGATCCAGACCACGCCCTCCCGCTCGCGGCGCAGCTCGTCGACGAGCA
>JAVEDB010000178.1 GCA_030841185.1 Actinomycetota bacterium | reverse complement strand
AGCGAACCGGAAGCGATCCGGCCGATCTCCTCGCGAATCGAGATCATCGCCGCGCAGAAGCGGTCCAGCTCGGCCAGGTCCTCGGACTCGGTCGGCTCGATCATCAGCGTCCCGGCCACCGGGAAGGACATCGTCGGGGCGTGGAACCCGTAGTCGATGAGCCGCTTCGCCACGTCCTCCACCGTCACGCCGGTCTCGCGGGTGATGCCGCGCAGGTCGACGATGCACTCGTGAGCGACCAGGCCACCTCGCCCGGTGTAGAGCACCGGGAAGTGCGGCGTCAGGCGGGCCGCGACGTAGTTGGCATTGAGGATCGCCACCTGGGTAGCCCGGGTGAGCCCCTCGCCGCCCATCAGGCGGATGTACGCCCAGGAGATGGGCAGGATCCCCGCTGAGCCCCATGGCGCGGCCGCGATCGGACCGACCCCCGTCTCCGGCCCCGCCGCCGGCTGGAGGGGATGGTTCGGGAGGTACGGCGCCAGGTGCGCCCGGACGCCCACTGGCCCGACGCCCGGCCCGCCGCCGCCGTGCGGGATGCAGAACGTCTTGTGCAGGTTCAGGTGCGACACATCGGCACCGAAGGCGCCCGGCCGGGCCACGCCCACGAGCGCGTTCAGGTTGGCTCCGTCGACGTACACCTGGCCACCGGCCTCGTGGACCAGCGCGCACAGCTCGGTGATCTCCTGCTCGAACACACCGTGCGTCGACGGGTAGGTGACCATCACCGCCGCCAGGTCGTCTGCGTGCTCACGGACCTTCGCGTGCAGATCGCCCATGTCGACGTTGCCCGCGTCGTCGCAGGCAACCACCACCACGCGCAGCCCCGCCATCACGGCGGATGCGGCGTTGGTGCCATGCGCACTGGACGGGATCAGGCAGATGGTGCGCTCCGCGTGGCCGTTGTCGCGGTGGTAGGCGCGGATCGCGAGCAGCCCGGCGAGCTCACCCTGCGAGCCGGCGTTCGGTTGCAGCGAGACCGCGTCGTACCCGGTGATCTCGGCCAGCCACGCCTCGAGCTGACTGATCAGCTCGACGTAGCCCGCTGCCTGCTCGATCGGCGCGAAGGGATGGATGGCCGCGAACTCCGGCCAGGTGATTGCTTCCATCTCGGCGGTGGCGTTGAGCTTCATCGTGCACGAGCCGAGCGGGATCATCGAGCGGTCCAGCGCCAGGTCCTGGTCGGCGAGCCGGCGCAGGTAGCGCAGCATCGCCGTCTCCGAGCGGTGCGCCGAGAAGACCGGATGGGTGAGGTAGTCGCTGTCCCGGTGCAGTCCGCTCGGGACAGCATCCTCCGCCGCCCGGTCCAGTGCCTCGACGTCCGCCCCGTGGGCCCCGAACGCCGCCCACACGACGTCGAGCTCCCGCCGGGTGGTCGTCTCGTCCACAGAGATGCCGACGTGGTCGTCATCGGCGAGCCAGAGGTTGACGCCCGCGTCGCGAGCGGCGGCGACAACGGCACCGGCACGTCCCGGCACCCGCGCGAGGACGGTGTCGAAGAACGCCTCCTCGACGACCTCGACGCCGTCGACGGTTCGCAGCCCCGCGGCCAGCACGGTTGCATAGCGGTGCACGCGACGGGCGATGCCGCGCAGTCCCTCCGGCCCGTGGTAGACGGCGTACATGCCGGCGATGACCGCGAGCAGGACCTGGGCCGTGCAGATGTTGCTCGTGGCCTTCTCGCGCCGGATGTGCTGCTCCCGGGTCTGCAGCGCCAACCGGTACGCCGGGTTCCCGTCCGCGTCCTTGGAGACGCCGACCAGGCGACCCGGCATGTTGCGCTCGAGGCCCTTGCGGACCGACATGTAACCCGCGTGCGGGCCACCGAAGCCGAGCGGGACACCGAAGCGCTGGGACGTCCCCACGGCGATGTCCGCCCCCAGCTCACCGGGCGAGCGCAGCAGGGTGAGGGCCAGCAGGTCGGCCGCCATCGCGACGACCGACCCTCTCTCGTGGGCGGCTGCGATGACATCGCTCCAGTCCCGGACCGCCCCGCGCGCCCCGGGGTACTGGACGAGCAGGCCGAACACGTCACCCTCGGGCAGTCCGTCGGCGCGCACGTCGGCCACGACGACCTCGATGCCGAGCGGCTCCGCCCGCGTCTGCACGACGGCGATCGTCTGGGGCAGGCAGTCCACGTCGACGACGAACCGCGCTCCGGCCGGCGCCTTGCTGGACCGGCGGGCGAGGGTCATTGCCTCCGCGGCGGCCGTCGCCTCGTCGAGCAGTGACGCGCCGGCGATCGGCAGCCCGGTGAGGTCGGAGACGGCCGTCTGGAAGTTGAGCAGTGCCTCCAGGCGTCCCTGCGAGATCTCCGGCTGGTAGGGCGTGTAGGCCGTGTACCACGCGGGGTTCTCCAGCACGTTGCGCAGGATGACGGGCGGGGTGACAGTCCCGTAGTAGCCGAGACCGATCATCGAGGTCAGCACCTGGTTGCGGTCCGCGAGTGCCCGCAGCTCTTGGATCACCTCGTGCTCGGCGTGGCCCGTCTCGATCTGCAGGGGCTCGCCGCCCTGGATCGCGGCGGGTACCGCGGCCGCCACCAGCTCCTCGAGCGACCCGTGCCCGAGCACGGCGAGCATCTTGGCCTGGTCCTCGGGAGCGGGGCCGATGTGCCGGCGCGAGAAGGGGACTCCGAGGTCGAGCTCGCTGGTCGGCGCAGCGGGCGGCGGGGCGGTGGTCACGCGGGCCTCCAGGGGGTCGCCTTCCGGGCGACGCCGTGGCGTCGTCCGGTCTCCCCCTCTGTCACCGCGCTCCAGAGTTGCCTCGCCCGCATGGTCCGGTTGCCTGAGAGGTTCCGGGGATGTTGCCCCTTCGGCGCCCCGACACACGAGGTGCGGCGGGGACTCTCCCGTGCGGAGTCGACAGCGCGACGACTCTACCTCGCGAACGCGGCGGAGCCGCGGACGAGGCGGACGGCGCGGGCCGTCAGCCGGTCTTGCGCGCCTTGCGGCGCGCGGAGAGCTCGTCGCTGGCATGCTCGCCAGGCGCCTGGCCGGCGTCCCCGGCCCGCTCCCCCGGCAGCTGGGCCAGCGAGCCCTCGACCTCACGCCAGACCCGTCCGACAGCGATGCCGAACACGCCCTGACCGCCCTGCACCAGGTCGACGACCTCGTCGGCCGACGTGCACTCGTAGACCGTGGCGCCGTCACTCATCAACGTGATCTGCGCCAAGTCGTCCACGCCGCGCTCCCGGAGGTGGCTGACGGCGGTGCGGATGTTCTGCAGGGAGACCCCGGTGTCGAGCAGCCGCTTGACGACCTTGAGCACCAGGATGTCGCGGAAGCTGTACAGGCGCTGGCTGCCCGACCCGTGGGCGGACCGGATGCCCGGCTCGACGAGGCCGGTGCGCGCCCAGTAGTCGAGCTGGCGGTAGGTGATGCCGGCCGCGGCGCAGGCGGTGGGCCCCCGGTAGCCCATGTCCTCGGGCAGCGAGGGCAGGTCGTCGTCGAAGAGCAGGCCCTGGCGACCGGCTCGCTCGCGGGCCGCTGCCGCAGCGACGGGGTCCACCGGCGCGGCCGACGCCGTGACCTGGTCGTTCGGTCCGTCACCCGAGCTGCTCACGCCGGCCTCCGTCTCGCGCCCTACGGGGGAAGAACTCCGCCCGCGACCGATCATGATCACAGCGCTGAAGTTACAACGAGGGCGTTCATCCGGAACGGTACGGCCCGGAACGAGGCCGGTCAACGATGCGCGCCGGCCCCCGCCAGCCCGGGCGTGTCCTGGACCTCAGGTTCAGGTCGAGGGTTCTGCTGACTGCCCGCGACCTAGTGGGCCGGACCGCCGAAGTCCTCCGGCGAGATCTGGTCGAGGAACTCCCGGAACTTCTCGACCTCGTCGTCCTGCTCGTGCGGGATGGCGATGCCGGCCTCCTCGAGCACCTCCTCGGCCCCGAAGATCGGCGACCCGGTGCGCAGCGCGATCGCGATCGCGTCGGAGGGGCGGGCGCTGACCTCGAGCCCGCTGGCGAACACCAGCTCGGCGTAGAACACGCCCTCCTGCAGGGAGGTGATCCGCACCTGGACGAGCTCCTGGCCGGCCGCCTGCAACAGGTCGCGGATCAGGTCGTGGGTGAGTGGCCGCGGCGGCAGGATGCCGTTCTGGGCCAGGGCGATGGCCTTGGCCTCGCCGTCACCGATCCAGATGGGCAGGTAACGCTCGCCGTCGGACTCCTTCAAGAGCACCATCGGCTGGTTCGACGGCATCTCGACCCGGACGCCGACAACGTCGAGCTCGTTCACGTTCGCCACACTACCCGCCGCAGGGCGTCCCGCCAGAGTTCCACGGCGCGGCTCGCGGGTGAACCCTTTTCAGCGTTGCACGATGCTGCGAAGCGCCGACCGGACCAGCGCCGTGTGCAGCTGCACGGACAGCGCACCCATCTCCCGGGCGACCTCTTCGGCACGCGCGTTGGCTTCCGCATCGCGCTGCCGGAGCAGCGGTGAGACCACCTGCTCGACGAGGCCCGCCTCGCGCTCGGCACCGGTGCGGAACGCTCGCAGGTGGCGGGGCTCCAGGCCGTAGTCGCGCATCTCGGCGACCGTCTTGGCTACGACGAGAGCGTCCGCGTCGTAGTGCGCAGTGCCGGCGCGGGGGCCGACCAGACCGAAGCCCTCGAGCTGCTCGAGAAGCTCCTCGTCGATGCCCGCCGCCTGGATCAGCTCGCTGCGGGACAGCCGGATCTCACTGGCCTCCCCCTGGAAGGCGCGGACCCCGGCCGCCTGGGTCCCGGCGAGGATGCCCTCGGGGACGCGCGGTCGGGTGTCGGGTGCGGCCGGCGGGTCGAGGCCCCGGTCGATCGCGTCGAGGTGCTCCTTGATGACCCGCAGCGGGAGGTACTGGTCGCGCTGGGCGGCCAGCACGTAGCGCAGCCGCTCCACGTCGCGGTGACTGAACTTGCGGTAACCCGACGGCGTGCGCGCCGGCTCGACGAGGCCCTCCGACTCGAGGAAGCGGATCTTCGAGATGGTCACATCGGGGAACTCCCGGCGTACCGCCGCCAACACCTCCCCGATGCTCATCAGCGACCGATCAGGCGCCGCCGAGCTCATCCGTGATCACCCGCGGACTGCTGGTTGGGGTAGAAGATCAGCCGGTACTTACCGATCTGCACCTCGTCCCCGCCGGCCAGGGCCGCCTCGTCGATGCGCTCGCGGTTGAGGTAGGTGCCGTTGAGGGACCCGACGTCGTTGACCGTGAACCCCTCGGCGGTGCGCTTGAACTCGGCATGCCGGCGCGACACCGTGACGTCGTCGAGGAAGATGTCGCTCGCGGGGTGGCGACCGGCCGTCGTGACGTCGGAGTCGAGCAGGAAGCGGCTCCCCGAGTTGGGGCCCCGGCGTACGACGAGCAGCGCGGAGCCCGGCGGCAACGCGTCGACTGCCGCCTGGTCGGCCGGGGACAGACCCTCGGCCTTCTCGGCGGCCTCCCCGTGGTCCATGCCGCTGATCGTGATCGTCGTCGTCGAGGAGTCACCGGCCGTGGCCGTGCGCTGCAGAGCCGCGCCGCAGTTGCTGCAGAAGCGACTCTCGTCGGGGTTCGCGTGCCCGCACTGGGTGCAGAACGGCATCTAGGGGCCTCTCCGCCACGGTCCGAGCCGCAGACGTCATCCGGTCGGTGCCATTGGGGCCCCGACGACGAACCTCGACCGATGGTCGAGGTTCATAGTTGTGAACCCTAGGTCGCGCAATCGGGAGGGTCAACCGGTCCGGGCGGAGCCGACCCGGACGGCCCAGAGTCGTGCTTCTCAGGGTGACTCGAGGCCGGCTTCGTAGCTCCCCGCGTCGAGCAGGCCCTGCACGCTCGCCGGGTCATCGGGGCGGATCTCCATCATCCAACCCTCGCCGTACGGGTCGGAGTTGACGAGCTCCGGGGATGCATCCAGCGTCTGGTTGCGCGCGACGACGGTGCCCGAGACCGGCGCGTAGATGTCGGACACACTCTTCGTCGACTCGACCTCACCGCACGGCTGTCCCGCCGTCACCTCGGCACCCACGTCGGGCAACGTCACGAAGACGATGTCGCCGAGCGCTTCCTGGGCGAAGTCCGTGACGCCGACGCGGACCGTGCCCCCGTCCTCGCGGACCCACTCGTGCTCTCGGGTGTAGCGCAGGTCCTCAGGATTCACTTCGTGCTCACTCCGTTGCCGGTGTCCGCGGGGGCCGGGCGAGCGTACTCAGGCGTCGGAGTCGGTCGCAAGGAGGAGATCGTCAGCGAGCTGAGCTGGGTGACCTCGCCCCGGGCGTC
>JAVEDB010000155.1 GCA_030841185.1 Actinomycetota bacterium | reverse complement strand
GCGGTCATCGTCACCACGTCGTCCTCGTACCGATGCGTCGGGTCGTGCACCGCGAGTGCGGCCAGGGCCTGGACGGTGGCCCGGGTGGGGATGACCTCCACCCGCAGGCCGTCCGCCCGGGCGTGCTCGGCCGCGGCCTCGGCGACCCCGAGGCTGTCGGCGTCGTTCGGGAGCACGATCAGGTCGTGCGCTCCGGCCCGGCGCATCCCGTCCAGCAGCTCTGCTGTCGAGGCGCGCCGCCCCGGGCCACCCCGGACGACGGTTGCCCCCGCCGCGCTGAACAGCGCTTCGAGTCCGTCGCCGGCCACTACCGACACGACGGCACGGCCGCTGGCCGGCGCCTGCGCCGCGGGCTCGCCGTGCCGGGCGCGGGCGGCGACCCCGTCCAGCAGGCTCGTCACGCGGATCCGGTGCGGCCGCCCCGCGGCGATCCCCGCCTCGAGCGCCGCGCCCACGTCGTCGACGTGCACGTGCACGTTCCAGGTGGGCTCCCCGCCCACGACGACGAGTGAGTCGCCAAGTGCGGCCAGGGCGGTGCGCAGCCCCGGGACGGTGTCGGCGGGGGCGTCCAGCAGGAACATCACCTCGTACGCCGGTCCGCTGAAGGCCCCGTGGTCGAGAGGCGTGGCCGGCCGCCCGCGGCGAGGGACGGCGCGGGCCGACTGCGGGGCCGAGCCGGTGACCACTCCCTCGAGGGCGTCGAGCAGCACGCACACGCCCCGGCCACCTGCGTCCACGACGCCAGCGGCGCGCAACGCGTCGAGCTGCTCAGTCGTGCGGCCCAGTGCCTCGCGCGCGGCCTGGGCCACTGCCGTCACCAGCGCGGACAGCCCGCCATCGGCGGCTGCCGCGCCGGCCTCCGCGCCCGACTTGAGCACGCTGAGCATGGTGCCCTCGACCGGGTCTCCCACGGCCGCGTACGCCGCGTCCGCGGCGGCGTGCAGCGCCGCCGCGACCTCGGGCGGGTCACCGGCCGAGCCGGCGAGCCCGTCGGCGAAGCCCTTGAACATCTGGCTGAGGATGACTCCCGAGTTGCCGCGCGCACCCAGCAGGGCGGCCCGCGCGAGGGTCGAGAGCATCGTGGCGAGGTCCGCGTCCGGGGCCAGGTCGTCCAGCCCCTCCGCCGCGGCCGCGACCGTGAGGTGCATGTTCGTCCCGGTGTCGCCGTCCGGGACGGGGTAGACGTTGAGTTCGTCGATCTCCTCGCGGGCGTCCGCCAGGCCATGCAAACCCGCGGCGACCCACGCGCGCAGGGTCGGCGGGTCGAACCGGTCCGACGACATGAGGCGCAGGGTAACCGCGAGCGCGCTCCCGCCGGGCGCTCGGTTGGCGCCGCCGCGCCGACGTCGGTTAGGCTGGGTCGGTCGCCCGGGCGTGTCCCGTGGCGCCCCGGACCCTCGAGTCCGTCCCGACTGTTCCGTCTTCGTCTTCGTCCAGGAGTGAGTTACCCGTGGCTGCCAACTGTGACGTATGCGGCAAGGGGCCGGGCTTCGGTCACAGCATCTCCCACTCGCACCGACGCACGAAGCGGCGCTGGAACCCGAACATCCAGACCGTCCGGGCCATGGTCGGGCGCACCCCGAAGCGGATGAACGTGTGCACCTCGTGCCTCAAGGCGGGCAAGGTCACCCGCTGACGTTCAGCTGAACGTCTGCCATCCCGCGGGGCCGTCGTAGGGCTCCCCGTCGACGAGCACCGCCGCACCGCCGGCCGTCCCCTGCTCGCGCACCCGGCCCACGACGAGCCAGCCGTCCGGCAGCTCGGTCTCCGGCGGGAAGCACGCGGCGAGGGCGTGGTCCTCTCCTCCGCCCAGCACCCACGTCATGGGGTCGGCGCTGAGCGCCCGGGCGGTGTCCTGGAAGACCTCGGGCACGTCGAAGACCCCCGAGGCGAGGTCGATGAGGACCCCGCTGGCCTCGGCCACGTGGCCGAGGTCCTGCACCAGGCCGTCACTCACGTCGATCATCGCGGTCGCACCGAGGGTGGCTGCCTGCGGTCCCTTGGCGTACGGCGGCGACGGGCGGCGATGGGCCTCGACCAGCACCCGCGGTGACCGGAACCCCCGCGACAGGATCGCGTAGCCCGCTGCCGCCCAGCCGAGCCGTCCCGCCACCGCGACGACGTCCCCGACCTGGGCGCCCGCCCTCGTCACGGGAGCGCGGCCCTCAAGGGAGCCGAACGCAGTGACGGCGATGCAGAGCGAGTCAGATCGGACGACGTCCCCGCCGGCGACGCTGGCACCGACCGGCTGGCACTCGTCGCGCAGCCCGTCGGCCAGCGAGAGCACCCACGCGACAGGAAGCGCCGGTGGTGCGGCCAGTCCGACGAGCAGCGCCGTCGGAACGGCGCCCATCGCAGCAATGTCGGCGAGGCTCTGCGCAGCCGCCTTGCGCCCGACGTCGTACGCCTCGGACCAGTCCCGGCGGAAGTGCCGCCCCTCCACGAGCAGGTCGGTGGACGCGACCACGGCACCGTCGTTCGCACGCACCACCGCGGCGTCGTCGCCTGCCCCGATGACGACATCGGGTCCGGACGGCAGCCGTGCCGTGATGGCCCGGATGAGGTCGAACTCGCCCAGCTCACCCACGGTGCCCGGTTCCCCGGCCATCGGCTCCCCTTCCCACGTCGCCCATCCGATAGGTTCGCCTGCGAGCGAGACCGCTGCCGACGATACGGAGGCCCGCAGATGGTTGTTCAGGCCTACATCCTCATCCAGACCGAGGTCGGCAAGGCCGCGGCAGTAGCCAGGGAGATCGCCGAGATCAAGGGCGTCACCCAGGCGGAGGATGTCACCGGACCCTACGACGTCATCGTCCGGGCGGAGGCGCGCAACGTCGACGAGCTGGGCAAGCTGGTTGTCGCCAAGGTGCAGGGCGTCGACGGCATCACCCGGACGCTCACCTGCCCGGTCGTCCACCTCTGAGCTGGCGCCCGCAACGCCTGGCGATCCTCGCCGCGGCGGCACTGGCTGCCGGCTGCGGACCGGGCAGCGTCGCGGTCGCCGTACCTGCCCCGGGGCAGCCGGCGCGCGCCACCTGCCAGCGCCTCGTCGACGCGCTGCCCGCCACCGTGGACGGGCGGCACCGTCGCGGCACCGCTCCGAAGTCCCCGTTGACGGCCGCATGGGGTGACCCGGCCGTGGTACTGCGGTGCGGCGTGGGCGCTCCCCCGGGGCTCGTGGCCACCTCGGAGGTGCTGGAGATCGACGGGGTCGAGTGGTTCCTCGCCGACGCGGTCCGGGGTTACCGCTTCAGCACGGTCCGGCGGACGGCTGTCGTCGAGGTCAGCGTCCCGGCGTCGGTCCCGCGGGCTGAGGCGACCGCACCGTTGACGGACCTCGCGACGGTGGTCCGCCGCTACGACCCGGCGACGCCCTAACGCAGCCCCTGCGGGCGGGCGAGCGCGGTGCGGATGAGGCGGTCGACCAACGCGGCGTAGTCCAGACCCGACGCCTGCCACATCAGCGGGAACATCGATGACGGGGTGAACCCCGGCATGGTGTTCACCTCGTTGACGATGACCCGGCCGTCGCGGAGCAGGAAGAAGTCGACCCGGGCGAGCCCCTCGCAGGCGAGGGCGTCGTAGGCCTGGCAGGCCAGCTCGCGGACCCGCCGCGCGACGTCATCGGGAATATCGGCGGGTACGTCGAGGCGAGTGCCCTCGTCCGGCAGGTACTTGGCGTCGAAGTCGTAGAACTCGTGGTCACCGGTGACCACCACCTCGGCGGGGACACTGGCCTCCGGCTCGCCGCCGTCGAGTCCCTCCAGCACGCCGCACTCGATCTCCCGGCCCTCGATGGTCGCCTCGACGATGACTCTCGGGTCATGCCCGCGAGCCAGCTCGAGGGCGGCGTCGAGGGCGCCGGCGTCGTGCACCTTGGTGATGCCGACACTCGAGCCGGCCCGGCACGGCTTCACGAACACCGGATAGCCGAGGGCGGTAACCGTCTCCCGGACGGCGGCCGGGTCGGTGGCCCACTGACGAGGGGTGACCACGGCGTACGGGCCGACGGGCAGACCGGCGGCGGCGAGCAGCGCCTTCATGTGTCCCTTGTCCATCGCCGCGGCGGAGGCGAAGACGCCCGCTCCCACGTAGCTGAGTCCGGCGAGCTCGAGCAGACCCTGGATGGTGCCGTCCTCGCCGTACGGGCCGTGTAACAGCGGCAGCACGACGTCGACGGCACCGAGCTCGCGGGGCACACTGCCGGGCTCGAGCACCACCATGCCGCGGTTGGTGGGATCACCGGCCAGCACCACCGAGGAACCCGACTCCTCCACTTCGGGGAGCCGCCCGCCGGTGATGGCGAGCTTGGCCGGCTCGTCCGCCGCCAGCACCCAGCGCCCGTCACGGGAGATGCCGATCGGCACCACGTCGTAGACGTCGCGGTCGATGGCGGCGAGAACGCTGCCGGCGGAGATGCACGAGACGGCGTGCTCGCTGCTGCGGCCGCCGAAGACGACGGCGACCCGCGGGCGCCGCCCGGCGGGGGCCGGCTGCGCGTGCGTCGTCGGCTCGGTCCCCGGCTGCTCGGTCATCGGCCCCGAGCCTACCGATCGGCGCAGTGCCGGGATACTTCCGGCCATGGACCGTCGACACCGCGAGAACCCGTTGTCCGGCCTGGAGACGGGCACCATCGCCGTCACCGCCGGGCGCCCGCCCCGCGTCCCGGACGGGCCGCTGAACGCGCCGCTCGTCCTCGCGTCGACCTACCACGCTGGCGGCGAGGTCGGCTACGGCCGCTACGGCAACCCGACCTGGGAGATGCTCGAGAACGCGATCGGGGCCCTCGAGGGCGGCCTCGCCACCTCGTTCGCGTCGGGGATGGCCGCGACCGCCGCCGTTCTCGACCTGGTGCCCGACGGCGGGCTCGTGGTGGCCCAGCAGCAGGCCTACTACGGGACGCTCACGTTGCTGCGGGAGCACGAGGCGCGCGGTCGGCTGCGGGTGCGTCCCGCCGACCTGACCGACCGCGCGGTCGCCGCGGAAGCCATCCGCGGCGCCGACCTCGTCTGGGTCGAGTCACCCACGAACCCGATGCTGCTGCTGGCCGACGTGCCCGAGCTGCTGCGGCTCGCGACGGAGACCGGCGCGCTCGGCGTGGTCGACAACACCTTCGCGACCCCGGTTCTGCAACAGCCGCTTGCCCTCGGCGCCGCCGTCGTCGTCCACAGCGTGACCAAGTACCTCTCGGGGCACTCCGACCTTCTGCTCGGTGCCGCCGTAGTCCGTGACCCGGCCCTCGCCGCGCGGCTCGTCGCGACCCGCAGCCGGCAGGGATCGGTGCCGGGCGCGTTCGAGGCCTGGCTGGCCCTGCGCGGGCTGCGGACCGTGCACCTGCGCGTGCGCCAGGCACAGCAGACCGCTGCCACGCTCGCCGAGCGGCTCGCGTCCCACCCGGAGGTGAGCGCAGTGCACTATCCCGGCCAGGGGGCGATGGTCAGCTTCGAGGTGGCGGGTGGGGCGGAGGCAGCGACCCGGGTCACCGAGGCGACACAGCTCTGGGTCGACGCGACCAGCCTCGGCGGGGTCGAGTCCTCGTTGGAGCGCCGCCGGCGGTGGCCCGGGGAGAGCGCCGACGTCCCGGAGTCGCTGATCCGCCTGTCGGTCGGCATCGAGGATGTCGACGACCTCTGGCAGGACCTCGCGGCCGCGCTGGCCTCCGGCGTACCGGGCTAAGGCGTCAGTCGCCCTCGGACTTCGCGCTGCGGCTCATGATGCGGCGCACAATCTCGCGCGGGGGCAGCCCGTCGTGCACGGCCGCGGTCACATGCTCGGTGATCGGCATGTCAACGTCGGAGGCGCGCCCCAGGGCGAGGATCGACTCGCACGACTTGACGCCCTCGGCAGTCTGCTTCGTGGCGGCGATGACCTCCTCGAGCGACATACCGCGCCCGAGGTTCTCGCCGAACGTGCGGTTGCGCGACAGCGGTGACATGCAGGTCGCGATGAGGTCGCCGATGCCGGCCAGACCGGCGAACGTCGCCGCATCCGCGCCGAGCGCCTCGCCCAGGCGGGTCATCTCGGCCAGACCGCGGGTGATGATCGAGGCCTTGGAGTTGTCGCCGAACCCCATCCCGTGCGCCAGCCCGACCGCGAGCGCGATGACGTTCTTCACAGCGCCGCAGAGCTCGACGCCAACGACATCGGAGTTGGTGTAGGGACGGAAGTACGACGTCATGCAGGTCAGCTGCAGCTTCTCTGCGACGTCCTCCTCGGCGCACGCGATGACACTGGCCGCAGGTTGGCGGAGCGCGATCTCCTTGGCGAGGTTCGGGCCGGAGACGACCGCGATGCGTGCTGCGTCCGCCCCCGTCATCTCGGCGATGACCTCGCTCATGCGTTTGGTGGTCCCCAGCTCGATGCCCTTCATGAGGCTCACGAGCACCGCCTCCGAGGGCAGCAGGGGGGCCCACTCAGCGAGATTCGACCGCAGGGTCTGCGACGGGACGGCGAGCACCACGACGTCGGCACCGTCGAGTGCCTGGGCGGGGTCGGGCGTGGCCCAGACCGCCGACGGCAGCTCGATGCCTGGCAGGTAGTCGGTGTTCTCGTGCTTCTGCGTCACCTGCTCGCAGACCTCGCTGCGCCGCCCCCACAGCGCGACATCCTGACCCGCGTCGGCCAGCACCATGCTGAACGCGGTACCCCACGACCCGGCACCGAGCACTGCAACGCGACTCATGCGGACCACCGCTTGTCCGCGCGGTTCCGCCGCGGGTCGCCGACCACCGGCAACCCCGCCGCCCGCGGGTTGAACCGCACCGGCGGTGCCTGCTCCCCCCTGATCTGCTCGAGCAGCGCCGTGAGCGACTGCATGATCTTCTCGGTGACGGCGCGCAGCAGCTCGGTGTCGATCGGCCGGCCGGAGAACTCCGACAGGTCGACCGGCGGTCCGGCGCGCAGCTTCATCGTCTTGCGTGGGAAGAGCCGCAGCGACCTCCCGTACGGCGCCAGCACCTCCTGGGGCCCCCACTGCGCGACCGGGATGACGGGAGCGCCCGTCTCGAGAGCCACCCGGGCCGCGCCGGTCTTGCCGAGCATGGGCCACAACCCGGGGTCGCGGGTGATCGTGGCTTCCGGATAGATGGCGACCAGCTCACCTCGGCGTACCGCGTCGACAGCGGCGGAGTAGGCCTGCACGGCGTTGTCGGACTCCCGGAAGACCGGGATCTGCTGCGCCCCCCGCAGCAGCGTGCCGATGCCGGGGATGCGGAACAGGCCCTCCTTGCCGAGGAAGCGCGGCAGTCGACCGTTGTCGTAGAGGAAGTGCGCGAACGCGAGCGGGTCGAAGTGCGACACGTGGTTGGTGACGACCACAACGCCGCCCTCCCGGGGCAGGTTCTCCGCGCCCTGCCAGTCCTGCTTGGTGAGGAGGAGAAGGGGCCGGCGGAGCAGGACGACGGCGAGGCGGTACCAGAAGCCGATCTTGCGGCGCCCCACGCCTTCCACCTCCTCGACCGCGCCGGTGCGCAGCCGGCACAGTCTCGCGGCCGTGCGGGGTCGTGTCGAGCCGACTGGCAGGATCGCGCCGGTGACAGCTCAGACGGCGCCGTGGTGCCTGGTGGTGCCGGTCAAGAGACTCACGACGGCGAAGACGCGGTTGACCCGGGTGGCCGGTGCCCGCCGGGAGGAGCTGGCGTTGGCCTTCTGCCTGGACACCGTGGCGGCCGCGCTTGCGGCGTCCCTCGTCCACGACGTCATCGTGGTCACCGACGACGAGGGGGCGGCGGCGGGGCTCCGCCGGATCGGTGCCACCGTCGCGGCCGACGAACCCGATTCGGGACTGAACCCGGCGCTGCTGCACGGCGCGCAGGTGGCTGGTGACCGGCACCCCGGCAGCAGTCTGGGTGCGCTGTCAGCCGACCTGCCGGCGCTGCGGCCCGACGAGCTGGACGATGCGTTGCGACTGGCGTCCGGCCATCCGCTGAGCATGGTCCGCGACGCCGGCGGGGACGGGACGACCATGTTGCTCGCGCGGGCGGGCAGCCCGTTCGTGCCGAGGTTCGGTCCGGGATCGGCGGAGCTGCACCGCGCGGACGGGGCCGTCGACCTGTCCGGTCCCGGCGTTCCGTCGCTGCGCCGCGACGTGGACACCGAGGCGGATCTCCTCGCGGCACTGGCGCTGGGGCTCGGGCCGCGCTCCGCCGAGGTGGTGCGCCAGCTGCGCCGGTAGGTTGGCCGCGTGCAGGCGACGGTGCGCAGCTACGACCCGGTGTCGCGGTCGGGATCGGTCCTGCTGGACGACGGCACCGAGCTCGACTACGACGCACGGGCGTTGGGCGGCAGTGGCGTCCGGCTGCTGAGGTCAGGTCAGCGGGTGCGCGTCGAGCTGGCGCCGGACGCGTCGCCCCCACAGGTGCGGTTCCTCACGATCGCCACGTTGCCCGACCGTCGGTGATCGCTCCACCCGAGACGCGGAACGGACCGGCCACCCTCAGGTGGCCGGTCCGTTGCCGTCAGGTCGGGACTAGCGCCCGGTGCGCTTCGCCGTGGACTTCTTGGCAGTGCGCTTGGCCGGGGTCTTCTTGGCCAGCGTCTTCGCGGCGGACCGCTTCACGGTGGCCTTCTTCGCGGGCGACTTGGTCGCGAGGGTGCGACCCGCCGCCGACTTCCGGGCAGACGTCGACTTCTTGGCCGTCGACTTCTTCGCCGTCGACTTCTTCGCGGCGGACTTCTTGGCCGTGGGTCGGCCGCGTCCGGCAGCGCTGGACGCAGCGCCGGCGGCCGAGCTGACTGCCGAAGCGGCCGCTGCCGGCAGCTTCTTCGCGCCGCTGACGACGTCCTTGAAGCCCTGACCCGCCTTGAACTTCGGCACGGAGGTCTTCTTGATCTTCACGGCGGCGCCGGTCCGGGGGTTGCGACCGGTGCGCGCCGGACGCGCCACCTTCTCGAAGACGCCGAACCCGGTGATCGCCACGCGCTCACCCGTGGAGACGGCGCGGGTGATCGTGTCGAGGACTGCGTCCACGGCCTCGTTGGCGGCCTTGCGGCTGCCGAGACGGTCGGACAGTTTGTCGATGAGCTGAGCCTTGTTCACGTACTTCCCCTCCGGAGACGGTGTCGAGTGGTATCTCGAGTCGTAGGCGACGCTATGCCCCGTTGGTCCGTCCCACAAATACCGGGCGCGGAAAACCCTTTGTGTCGCGGGTTTTTTCGGACCTGCGATTCGAACGCGGGTCAGGCGGTTGCCGGCAGCCAACCGGGTCGGTTCGCTTCGAACTGGCTCACCGACTCCTCGTGCCGCAAGGTGAGATCGACGTCGTCGAGACCTTCCAGCAGCCGCCAGCGGGTGTAGTCGTCCAGCTCGAACGGCTCCGTCACGTCGAGCCAGGACACGGTGCGGGTCTGCAAGTCGACGGTGACGGGGACCGCCGGGTCGCTCTCGAGAACTGCCCACAGTTGTCGGACGACCGACTGGTCGACCTGGGCGGTCACCAACCCGCCCTTGCCGGCGTTGCCGCGGAAGATGTCTCCGAAGCGCGCCGCGATGACAGCGCGGAACCCGTAGTCACGCAAGGCCCACACCGCATGCTCTCGCGAGGAGCCGGTGCCGAAGTCCGGCCCCGCGACGAGGATGGTCGCGCCTGCGAACTGCGGCTGGTTGAGGACGAACGCCGGATCGGTGCGCCACGCCGCGAACAGGCCGTCCTCGAAGCCGCTGCGGGTGACCCGCTTCAGATAGACAGCGGGGATGATCTGGTCGGTGTCGACGTCCGAGCGCTGAAGCGGCATGGCCTGCCCGGTCAGAGTCGTGAAGCTGTCCACGCGATCAGTCCTTCGGTGCGGTGGGAAGGAGGTCGGCCGGGCTGGACAGCGTCCCGCGCACGGCGGTGGCCGCGGCGACCAGCGGCGAGACGAGGTGCGTGCGGCCACCCTTGCCCTGGCGACCCTCGAAGTTGCGGTTGGACGTGGACGCGCTGCGCTTGCCCGACCCGAGTTGGTCGGGGTTCATCCCGAGGCACATGGAGCATCCCGCGTGGCGCCACTCGGCCCCGGCATCGGTGAACACCACGTCGAGCCCTTCCTCCTCCGCCGCGAGACGAACCCGCACCGACCCCGGTACGACGAGCATCTGCACGCCGTCGGCGACCTTCCGGCCCCTGATGACGCCCGCAGCCGCGCGCAGGTCCTCGATGCGGCCGTTGGTGCACGAGCCCAGGAACACGGTGTCCACGGGGATGTCGCGCAGCCGGGTGCCGGCTTGCAGTCCCATATAGGTCAGCGCCTTCTCCGCCGCGACGCGCTCGTTGGTGTCCGCGTACGACGAGGGGTCGGGCACCGAGCCGGTCAGGGGTGCCCCCTGCGCCGGGTTGGTCCCCCACGTGACGAATGGCGCCAGCCCGGTCGCGTCGATGACGACCTCGCGGTCGAACACCGCGTCGTCATCGGTCACCAGGGTCCGCCAGTAGTCGAGCGCCGCAGCCCAGTCCGCGCCCTGCGGAGCGTGCGGGCGCCCCTCGAGGTAGTCGAACGTCGTCTCGTCCGGAGCGATCATGCCGGCCCGCGCGCCCGCCTCGATCGACATGTTGCAGACCGTCATCCGGGCTTCCATGGACAGGCCGCGGATCGCCGAACCCCGGAACTCGATGACGTGGCCCTGTCCGCCTCCCGTGCCGATCTCGGCGATGACGGCGAGGACGAGGTCCTTGGCGCTCACGCCGGGGGGAAGCTCTCCCTCGAGGGTGACCGCCATCGTCCGGAACGGGTTCAACGGCAGGGTCTGGGTGGCGAGGACGTGCTCGACCTCGCTCGTACCGATGCCGAAAGCGAGGGCACCGAACGCACCATGCGTGGAGGTGTGTGAGTCACCGCACACGACGGTCATGCCGGGCTGCGTGAGGCCCAGCTGGGGACCCACGACGTGCACGATGCCCTGGTCGGCATCCCCGAGCGGGTAGATCGGCACGCCGAACTCCGCACAGTTGCTGCGAAGCGCCTCGACCTGCACGCGCGAGACCGGATCGGCGATCGGGCGGTCGATGTCCAGGGTCGGGACGTTGTGGTCCTCGGTCGCCAGCGTGAGGTCGGGACGCCGGACGGCCCGGCCGGCTTGGCGCAACCCGTCGAACGCCTGCGGGCTGGTCACCTCGTGGATGAGGTGCAGGTCGACGTAGAGCAGGTCGGGCTCACCCGCGGCTCGGCGTACGACGTGGGCCTCCCACACCTTCTCGGCCAGCGTGCGCCCCATGGGTCCTCCAGACTTGCGTCTCACGAGATGAGACGGCAGTATCGGTACATGGACAAGAGTAGCGGAGTCGGCGTCCTGGACAAGGCCGCCATCGTTCTGGGGGCCCTCGAGGCGGGGCCGGCGAGCCTCGCCGCCCTGGTCCAGGCCACCGGTCTGGCCCGCCCGACGGCGCACCGGCTGGCAACCGCGCTCGAGCACCACCGGCTGGTCGGCCGCGACCTGCAGGGCCGGTTCGTGCTCGGGCCCAGGCTGGGCGAGCTCGCCGCGGCAGCCGGCGAGGACCGGTTGCTCGCGGCCGCGGGACCGGTGCTGACCCGGCTGCGCGACATCACCGGCGAGAGCGCGCAGCTCTACCGCCGCCAGGGCGAGAGCCGGGTCTGCGTGGCAGCGGCGGAACGGCTGACCGGTCTGCGCGACACCGTTCCGGTGGGGACCACGCTGACGATGAAGGCCGGATCGGCGGCGCAGATCCTGATGGCCTGGGAGGAGCCAGAGCGGCTGCACCGGGGCCTGCGCGACGCGCGGTTCACCGCGACCGCCCTCTCGGCCGTCCGGCGTCGCGGGTGGGCCCAAAGCGTGGGCGAGCGGGAAGCGGGCGTCGCGTCGGTGTCGGCGCCGGTGCGCGGACCCGGCGGCCGGGTCGTCGCCGCCGTGTCCGTCTCGGGGCCGATCGAGCGCCTCACCCGCCAGCCCGGGCGCCTGCACGCCCAGATCGTGGCAGCGGCCGGCGCCAAGCTGAGCGAGTCGCTCCAGACGCCCTAGCAGCGCTCGTCCCCCACAATTGCGCCCGAGGACCCGAAACGCTCAACGTTCGGTCCAAGCGGGTCGATGCGCAGGGGACGACCGGGGCGGGCCACCAGGGCACGCTCACCGGCGCGTGCTTGTCATCCGATGGGAGACCTGTTGTCTCGCCCTCGGAGCATGGGCAGGTTGCGGACCGAGGAGTTCCTCCTCCCGCAGGCTCGCCGCGGCCTCGTCCGCGGCGCGATCGTCCTGCTCTGCCTGCTGTTGGCAGCCCACCTGGCCACACTGGTGCCCGCCGTCCACCGCTTCGTGGACGGCACTCCCTTCTACGAGCTGGTGCAGGACACGATGTACGTGCTGGCCGGGATCGTGGTGGCCGCTCGGGCCGCACTGGTCCGGCAGGAGCGGTTGGCGTGGGGGCTGCTCAGCATCGGACTCCTCAGCTATGCCGCGGGCAACATCGTCTACATCGCCTATGTGAGCACACTGAGCCCCGAGCCCTTTCCCTCGGTCGCGGATGCGCTATGGCTGCCGCTGTACCCCTTCGGCTATGCCTGTGTCGTGCTGCTGCTGAGGGCACACACCAAGCGGTGGCTGGCCTCGATGTGGCTCGACGGCCTCGTCGCCGGCCTGGGCGTCGGCTCCGTCGCCGTCGGGCTCGTCCTGCGGCCGGTCCTGAGTGCCACCGACGGTTCCTTCCTAGCCGCCATGATGAACCTCGCCTACCCCATCGCCGACCTGCTGTTGCTCGCCCTGGTCGTCGGGGTATTCGCGACGATGGGGTGGCGCCCTTCCTCGACCTGGTGGCTGCTTGGGCTGGGCATGCTGGCGTTCGTCGTGGCGGACAGCGTCTATCTCCTGCAGGTGGCGGGTGACACCTACGTCGGAGGCGCCTGGCTCGACAGCGTGTGGCTCGTCGGCATCGTCCCGATCGCGGTGGCCGCATGGACCCGGACGACGGACCGGGACACGGCGCCGCCCAGCGACGGCTGGGCAATCCTTGCCCTGCCGGCGAGCTTCACCCTGGTCGCCGTCGGACTGCTCGTGTGGGGCAGCCTCGAACCCACGAGCGCCGCGCTGGCGATGGTCCTGCTCGCTGCCGGAACGATCATCGCGGCTCTGTTCCGCACCTCGCTGACGTTCCGCGAGGTGCGAGCCCTGGCCGACGCCAGACGGCAGGCGCGCACCGACGACCTCACGGGGCTGGGAAACCGGCGCTACTTCCTCGAGCAGCTCGAAGGGGTGACCGACGAAGCCGGTACGCGCCGGCCGGCCGCTGTTCTGTTGATCGACCTGGACGGCTTCAAGGAGGTCAACGACAGCTACGGGCACCAGGCGGGGGACACCCTCCTCCGGTTGGTGGGCGCTCGACTAGTAGAGGCCATCGGCCCGGAGGGAATCCTCACCCGGATGGGCGGCGACGAGTTCGGCATCGTGCTCCTCGGGACCGACGTGGTGACCGCGAGCGACATGGCACGGGAGGTCGGCGTACACCTCCGTGAGCCCTTCGTCCTTGAAGGGATGCCGCTGCACGTCGAGGCGAGCATCGGTATCTCCCTGTTCCCCGGGCACGGCCGAACACCGTCCGTGCTGCTTCAGCACGCCGACGTGGCGATGTACGAGGCGAAGCGGGGGCAGCTTCCCTACGCGGTGTTCGAGCCGGCCAGGGACGGCGGGTCGCGTCGCCGGCTGGAGACACTCGAGGAGCTGCGCACCGCGCTCGACTCCGACGAGCTGGTGGTGCACTACCAACCGAAGGTGGACCTGTCGACCGGCATCACATCCGGCGCCGAGGCGCTCGTGCGCTGGGCCCATCCCGTCCGTGGCCTGCTCTACCCGGACAGCTTCCTGCCGATCGCCGAGCAGGCCGGGCTGATGCGACGGGTCGCCATCCAGGTCCTCGAGCTCGCTCTCCGGGACCTCGCCGCCTGGCGAGCGATGGGTCACGACATGTCGGTCGCGGTCAACCTATCGGTGTCCAACCTGCTGGACGCGGAGCTCCCGTTGCAGGTCTCGCGCCTGCTCGAGGAGCACGGGGTGCCGTCGCGGGCGCTGGTGCTGGAGATCACCGAGAACATCCTGATGGCCGACGCCGAGCGCTCGACCCGGGTTCTCGACGGGCTGCGCGCCATCGGCATCTGCCTGTCCGTCGACGACTACGGGACCGGTTACTCGTCGCTCGCATACCTGCAGGCGCTGCCGGTCGAGGAGCTCAAGCTCGATCGGGCCTTCGTCACCCACATGAGCTCGGACCCACGGGCTGCGGCCATCGTGCGCAGCACGATCGAGCTCAGCCACGAGCTCGGGATGCAGATGGTGGCCGAAGGCGTCGAGGACCAGGCCGCCATGGACATGCTGCGGGACTGGGGATGCGATGTGGCGCAGGGGTTCCACATCGCCCGGCCCATGGCTGCAGAGCTGCTGACACTCTGGCTGGCCACGTCCGCGTCAAACCGACCGACCCCGCCGACAGAACTGGTGCCCCTGAGCGCAGGCGCAAGCACCCCATAGGGCGTACGTTGGCCCCAGCGGCACCGACGCGCGGCCTTCGCGCACGATGCCGAGACCTCGGCCCGTGCCCCGGACCCGTGCCAGGCGCCTGGTCACGAATGCGTCGACAGCACCTGCCACGGTGCGCACGCAGAGCTGACTTCCTTGTGGAGGCGCCATGCCGTTGGTCTTGCACTTCGCGGTAGATCTGAGCTCGTCTGGACACTACGTCCACCTGGGCCCGATCCAGATCGCCGTGGCAAACCTCATCGCGATCGCGTTGATGATCGCCGTGTTCCTGCTGGCGGTGCTCCTGCCGTTCCCCCGAGGAAAGCGATGACCGCGCGCGTGGTCGCCGCCCCCGAGCGCCCGATCGTGAGCCACGGGTCCCCCGACGACCAGATGTGGACCTCGAAGCTGCGTCACCGCATGTTCGACAATCTCCCGCCGGAGCGACTGCTCCCCGACGAGCAACCCGCATATGTCTCGAGCTGGATCTATGTCTTCGGCGTCCTCACCCTCGCGGCGCTGGCGGTCATCATCGCGTCCGGCATGGTGCTCGCGTTCGCGGGGCCGACCTGGTACCACACCTCTGGCGTCGGCCACTTCGTGAACAGCCTGCACTTCTGGTCGGTGCAGATCTTCTTCTTCGTGATGGTCGTGCACCTGTGGGGGAAGTTCTGGATGGCCGCGTGGCGCGGTCGCCGCGTCCTGACGTGGGTCAGTGGCGCCATCGCGTTCCTCGCGTCGATCGGAGCGGCGTTCACCGGCTACCTGGTCCAGACGAACTTCGCTTCGCAGTGGATCTCCGCTGAAGCCAAGGACGGGCTGAACTCGGTCGGCATCGGAGCCTGGTTCAACGTCATGGATGTCGGCCAGGCACTACTCGTGCATGTCGCCCTGGTGCCGACCGTCCTCGCCCTGATCGTGGTCTGGCACGTCCTGCTGGTTCGTCGACGCGGCGTAGTCCCACCGATCGACGGCCCGGATGGCGCCGCGGGTCGAGGCACCCGCGACGTGGCGGCGGAGCCATGGCGCGGCTTGAACCGGCGCTACGACATCGTCAAGGAGTTCGCCGTTGCGCTCACGGTGGTCAGCCTCCTGACGGTCGCCCTCTCCGCGCTCTGGAGCTCACCGGACGAGAAGGCCATCACGCTGCAACGGTGGGCCACAGCGGCACCGGCCGACTTCGTCGCAACCGCGTCCGCCGAGCTCGACGGCTCCAGCGGGACGGCGAGCTACGGCGCACCCTACGTCGATCTCAAGGGGGCCGGGCAGAGCATCGGGCCGATCAACCTGCAGAAGTGGGCCGGGGTGCGCATCCCGGTCGACCCAGCCCGACAGTTCGTGGTCGTGCCGCTGCGCACCAGTCTCGACCCCTCCGTGTCGGGCGCCCTGGCGCAGTGGGACGGCGCAAGCGGAACCCAGCAGGTGGCCTGGGCAGCCGCTTTCAACGCCGCCCTCGGCAAGGCACCAGACGGGGACCCGGCCAAGGTCGCGACCGGCGACTACGGTCCGGTACCCCAGATGACGGCGGCGCTGCTCCGGCAGGCCCAGAGCGGGGCTCTCGACGGCCCGCTCGCCCTCGGAGGTCGGTTCTTCCAGACCGACTACACGACCTCGACGCTCTTCCTGGCCGACGGTACGTATCTCGAGGACCAGGCGGTCAAGGAGCATCTGGCCGGTGACCAGTCCGGGATGATGAACGAGACAGGTGCCTACCCCGGACAGGAGTGGCTCTGGCTGTACACCTTCTGGTACCAGATCAAACCGTTCAGCAGCGAGGCCAACTCCTGGGGCGCCAACGCGGACGCGATCATCTGGGCGCTGATGGCCGTCCTCAGCCTCGGCTTCATCCTGCTGCCGTACATCCCCGGCCTGCGTTCGCTTCCCCGCTGGGTCCCGGTGCACCGGCTGATCTGGCGCGAGTGGTACCGAAGCCGGAGCACCGGCTAGCGGCAGCTGAGGAGCCGCACAATGACAAGGGTCCAGGTCGACGACCTGGACCCTTGTTCTTCGTAGCCCCGACGGGATTCGAACCCGCGCTACCGCCTTGAGAGGGCGGCGTGCTAGGCCGCTACACAACGGGGCCACACCGCGGAGAAGAACCGCGGACAGGGAGTCTAACGGAGGTCGCCCGGACCGCTCCCACTGACGCTGGGGTACCAGGACTCGAACCTAGACTAGCTGAACCAGAATCAGCCGGGCTGCCAATTACCCCATACCCCAATGGCCTGGACCAGGCCGGCACTCAGGATAGCCGACCGCGGGAGACCGAGCCAAAATCGCTGCTCCCGGTGGGGTCGTCGGCTCCCGACGGGCCCACCTCACGGCGTACGACGATGTGCCACCGCCGCGCGCACCGGTCGACCACCACCGCGAAGAGAAGGATGCTGGTGATGTCGATGACCGCGGAGGACCAGTCGAGCGTGGCGGCGTGCAGCGTGTCGTCGAGTGAACCGGTGACAGCGCTGTAGCCGAGGCTGATCACGTTGGTCGCGATGTGCAGCGCGATCGAGGCCTCCAGCCCACCCGTGCGCCAGACCAGCCACGACGCGACCAGCCCGAAGGCGAGCCGGTCGGAGAACAGCCAGGGGTCCTGCGTGCCGTGCGCGAGAGCGAACAGCGTCGCCGTCACCGCCCCGGCTGCGACCGCTCCCAGGACGGGTCGGGCGGTCCGGGCGGCGATGAGCTGCGTGAGGTAGCCGCGGAAGCCGAACTCCTCGCCCGCGGCCTGCAACGGCGTCGACAGCGCGATCACGACCAGCAGCGCGGTGAGCCGTCCCGCACCCGGGATGTGCACGACGCCGGCGTTCTGGCCGGGCACCAGCATGCTGGCCAGGAACGCGATGCCGACGACCACGAGAGCGATCGCGCAGAACCGCACGAGCAGCGACCATCGCAACCGGCCGGCCACCGACGCGAGCCACCCTGGCCGCGCGCGGTGCGCGACGAGCACGGCGAGGACCACGGACGGCGTGATCATCGCGATGGCGAGGTTGTTGGCGAGCAGCCCGAGCGGTTGGTCCACCCCGAGCGCTCGCCGGGAGAACGGGTCGTGGACGCCCACCAGGGCAGCACCGGCGGAGGCGAGGAAGACGACGGCGACGCCCGAGGAGACCAGCACCACGGCCGCGAGGAAGAGGCCGAGCAGGATGCGCCACCCGCTCGTCCGGCCGATGGTGGCCAGCAGCCGGGGGTAGCGCTCGCTCACGGGGCTGCGGGCGGGGCGACCAGCCCGGCCGCCGCGCGCAGCCGGCGCAGCGTCGTGTCCCTCCCGAGCAGCTCGAGGGACTCGAACAGCGGCGGGGAGACCCGGCGTCCGGTGACGGCCACCCGTACCGGGCCGAACGCGTTCTTGGGCTTGATGCCGAGGCCGTCGACCACCGCCGCCCGCAACGCCGCCTCGATGGCCGGGGTGGTCCAGTCGCCGAGCCCCTCCAGCGCGGTGCTCGCCGCGGCGAGCACCGCTCCGGCGTCGCCGGTGAGGACCGCCGCGGCGGCCTCCGGTTCGACGACGAGGTCCTCGCCGGCGAAGAGGAAGCCGAGCATGCCCTCGACCTCGGCCAGCACCGCGATCCGCTCACGGACGAGCGGGGTGGCCGCGAGCACGAGCGCGCGCTGCTCCGGGGTGGGCGCCGGCGGCAGCACGCCGGCGTGCGAGAGGTGGTCCGTGATCCGTCGGGCGAGCTCGTCGACCGGCAGCTCGCGGATGTAGTGCCCGTTGAGCCAGTTGAGCTTGTCCAGGTCGAACACCGGCCCGACGGTGTTGACACGGGCCCAGTCGAACTCCGCGACCATCTCGTCGAACCCGAAGATCTCCTTGCCCTCGGGCATCGAGTAGCCCATCAGCGCGAGGAAGTTCACCAGCGCCTCGGGCAGGTAGCCCTGGTCCCGGAACCACAGCAGCCGGGCGGCCGGGTTCTTGCGCTTGGAGATCTTCGACTTGTCGGCGTTGCGCAGCAGTGGCATGTGCACGAACGCCGGCCGGTCCCAGCCGAGCCAGTCGTAGAGCAGTACGTGCTTGGGCGTCGAGCTGATCCACTCCTCACCCCGTACGACGTGGGTGATGTGCATCTCGTGGTCGTCGACGACGTTGGCGAGGTGGTAGGTCGGCAGGCCGTCCGCCTTCACGATGACCTGGTCGTCGGGACGCGGTGCCTTGACCTCTCCGCGCACGACGTCGTCGAAGACCAGGGACACGTCGTCGGGGATCAGCATCCGCACAACCGGCTGCTCGCTGAACCCGGGCAGCTCGGCGCGCTGCTCGCGGGTCTTGCCGAGGCACAACCGGTCGTAGCCCGTGGGCCGCTTCGCCTTCTGCTGCTCCTCGCGCATCTGCGCGAGCCGCTCGCTGGAGCACCAGCAGTAGTAGGCGTGCCCGAGGTCGAGCAGCTTCTGCACGTGGACGCGGTAGGACTCGGTCCGTTCCGACTGCCGGTACGGCGCGAAGGGGCCGCCCTTGTCGGGGCCCTCGTCCCAGTCGAGGCCGAGCCAGCGCAGCGAGTCGAAGATCTGCTCCTCGCTGTCCGCGACGTAGCGCGCCCGGTCGGTGTCCTCGATGCGCAGCACGAAGGTGCCACCCTGCTGGCGCGCGAACGCGAGGTTGAACAGGGACATGTACGCCGTGCCGACATGCGGGTCGCCAGTCGGCGACGGGGCCACCCGGTCGCGCACGGTGCTGTCAGGCACGAGCCGCCACCGGGTTGGTCAGGGTGCCGACGCCCTCGATGGTGACCGCCACCTCGTCACCGACGTGGAGCGGACCGACACCCGCAGGTGTCCCGGTGAGGATCACGTCCCCGGGCAGGAGGGTCATCGCCTGCGTGACGTGCGCAATGAGCTCAGCCACGCCGTGGATCATCTGCGAGGTCCGGCCGGCCTGGCGCAGCTCGCCGTTCACGGTCGTCGTGACTGCGAGGTCGCCGGCCAGCGTCTCGGTCAGGTCGGTCTCGACCCACGGCCCGATGGGGCAGAACGTGTCGAAGCCCTTGGCCCGGCCCCACTGCGTCTCGGCCCGCTGGAGGTCGCGGGCGGTGACGTCGTTGGCACACGTGAACCCGAGGACGACGTCCCGGGCGCGCTCGACGGGAACCTCCCGGCACAGCCGGGCGATCACCACGGCGAGCTCGCCTTCGTAGTGGACGTCGGACGAGATGCCGGTGGGATAGCGGATCGCGTCGCCCGGTCCGATGACGGACGTCGAGGGCTTGAGGAAGACGATGGGCACGTCGTCCGGCTCGGCGCCCATCTCCTTCGCGTGCTCCGCGTAGTTGCGTCCGATGGCCACCACCTTGCTCGGCAGCACCGGTGAGAGCAGCCGCACCGAGCCGAGCGACTCCGGCTCACCGACGATCTCGAACGGTGCGAACGGGTGGCCGTCGACCGCGCGCACCGTCAACGCCGCAGCGTCGGCGAGGTCGCCCTCGACGACGCCGAAGGTGACCCTTCCCTGCGACGAGTACCTGGCGATGCGCACCCGTGGAGGCTACCCGGGCGGTTCATGCCCTTGGCGCAGCAGTCCGTAGGTGACCGCGTCCTCGAGCGCCATCCAGGACGCCTCGATGACGTTCTCGTGCACCCCGACGGTGTCCCACTCGGTCTCCTGGTCACCGGTCTCCACGAGCACCCGGGTGACGGCCTCGGTGCCGTGCGTGCCCTCGAGGATGCGCACCTTGTAGTCGCGCAACTCCAGTGACGCGAGCTCGGGATAGGTCTGCTCGAGAGCGGACCGCAGGGCCCGGTCCAGCGCGTTCACCGGGCCGTTGCCCTCGCCGGTTGCCACCACCCGCTCCCCCTTGGTGACGACCTTGACAGTGGCCTCGCTGGCCACGGTGTCGTCGGGGCGACGCTCCACGATCACCCGCCACGACTCGAGGGTGAAGTGGCGCCGCCGTTCACCGGCGACCACGTCGCGCAGCAGCAACTCGAACGACGCGTCCGCGGCCTCGAACGTCCAGCCGCGCGACTCGAGGTCCTTCACCCGGCCGACGACGTCCTCGATGACCTCCGGGGAGAGGTCGAAACCGAGCTGCTTGCCCTTCACGTCCACCGAGGCGCGGCCGGCCATCTCGGAGATGAGCATCCGCATGTCGTTGCCGACGGACTCCGGGTCGACGTGCTGGTAGAGCATCGGGTCCACCCGGACGGCGCTCGCGTGCAGGCCCGCCTTGTGCGCGAAGGCCGATTGCCCGACGTACGGCTGATGTTGGTTGGGGGCCACGTTCGTGACCTCGGATACCGCGTGCGCGACCCGCGTCATCTCCGCGAGCCGTCCCTCCGGCAGCACCGACCGGCCGTACTTGAGCTCCAGGTTCGCGACGACCGTGAACAGGTTCGCGTTGCCGGTGCGCTCGCCGTAGCCGTTCGCGGTGCCCTGGACGTGCGAGACGCCGGCGTCGACAGCGGTGAGCGTGTTGGCGACGGCACAGCCGGCGTCGTCGTGGCAGTGGATGCCGAGCCGCAGTCCGGACTCGATGACGTGACCGACGACGTCGGCGAGCTGCGCGGGCAGCATCCCCCCGTTGGTGTCGCACAGCACCGCGACGTCGGCACCGGCCTCGGCCGCCGCGCGCAACACCTCCAGCGCGTACGCCGGGTTGCTGCGGTAGCCGTCGAAGAAGTGCTCGGCGTCGAGGAAGACCCGCTGGCCCTCGGCGCGCAGGTGCGACACCGTGTCCCGCACCATCGCGAGGTTCTCCTCGAGCGTGGTGCGCAGGGCGCGTTCGACGTGCACGTCGTGGCTCTTGGCGACGAGCGTGACCACCGGCGCGCCGCTCTCCCGCAACGCCGCGACCATCGGGTCGTCCGCGGCATTGGCGCCGGGACGCCGGGTGGCTCCGAATGCGGCCAGCTGAGCGTGCTTGAGGTGCAGCTCGCCCTGGGCGCGCCGGAAGAACTCGGTGTCCTTGGGGTTGGCGCCCGGCCAGCCGCCCTCGATGAAGCCGACCCCGAGGTCGTCGAGGTGGCCCGCGATGGCGAGCTTGTCCGCGACCGACAGGGTGAGCCCCTCCTGCTGGGCTCCGTCGCGCAGCGTCGTGTCGTAGACGTGGAAGTCGTCGGATCCGGAGGGGCCGGTACCGGTCATCGTCTGCTCCAAAGAAAAGACCCCCCGCGGAATGCGGGAGGTCGGCGCGCTGGTCGTGGACCGGCGCGCTACGGGCTAATGATCGAGACGTTCATCACCGGGAATGCTCGCACATCTGCCAACCCGTGGGAAGGCTTGTCTCGCGACCCGGTCGTTACTCCGGGTCGTCCGCGTAGACGGGCAGCGACTTCACCGCGTCCGGGGGCAGCGTCAGCCCCTCCTCGGTGCCGGGGTTCACCGCCAGCCACAGGTCGTCCGACGGCCAGTTCGCACCGAGTTCCGCCGCGGAGACCGCCACGGCCTCGCTCAGCTCGGGGGCTCCCTTGCTCATCGACGCCTCGGAGGTGAAGACGGGGACGTACTGCGTCCCGTCCTGCTCGATGACGGGCAGCGAGAGCGATCCGTCAGGTGCCTCGTCACCGGGTGTCACAGCCGCCTGCGGGACGACCACCTCGGAGTTCGCCACGGCACGCATGACGGCCTCCGTGTCGCCGGCCGCCATGCCCTCGGCGATGGCCCTCTCGGTCTCCGGGTTGTCGGGCAGCGCGGTGCCGTCGGCCTCGTTCGGCATGGCCTGATCCTCTCGTGGACGGGGTGCTCGCTGCTGCCCCCGTACCCCTGGCCCGGCGACCGAACCGGCCAGCAGCCGGACTTCAGCCGATCCGGCGCATCCAGCCGTGCGGGTCGGGCGCGGTGCCCTGCTGGATGCCGAGCAGGGACTCGCGGACCTTCATGGTGACGGCACCGGGCTGCCCGTCCGCGACCGTGAAGGCGCCGCGGGCGTACTTGACCTCGCCCACCGGGGTGATCACGGCGGCGGTACCGCACGCGAACACCTCGCTGATCGACCCGTCGGCGCAGCCGGCCTCCCATTCCTCCGTGGTCATGTGCCCCTCGACGACATCGAGTCCCAGGTCGCGACCGAGGGTGAGGATGGAGTCGCGGGTGACGCCCGGCAGCAGGGTGCCCGTCAGGGCCGGGGTGAGAAGCCGTCCGTCGGCCAGCACGAAGTACAGGTTCATGCCGCCCATCTCCTCGACGTACTTGTGCTGGATCGCATCGAGCCACACGACCTGGTCGCACCCCTGCTCCGCGGCGGCGGCCTGGGCTACCAACGACGCGGCGTAGTTACCGGCGCACTTCGCCTCTCCGGTGCCGCCCGGCGCGGCACGCACGTACTCCGTCGAGAGCCATACCGAGACCGGGCGCACACCGCCGGGGAAGTAGTTGGCGGCGGGCGAGGCCAACAGCAGGTACAGGTAGTCCTGGGACGGGCGGACGCCGAGGAAGGCATCCGTGGCGATCTCCAGCGGGCGCAGGTAGAGCGCCTCGCCGGTCCGTTGCGGGACCCAGTCCCGGTCGGCCTCCACGAGGACGCGGATCGACTCGAGGAACAGCTGCTCGGGCACCTCGGTCATCGCCAGCCGACGCGCGGACCGCTGGAAGCGGGCCGCGTTCTGGTCCGGGCGGAACAGGGCGACCCCGCCGTCGGGCTGGGCGTAGGCCTTCAGCCCTTCGAAGATCGCCTGGCCGTAGTGCAGCACCGAGGTCGCGGGATCCAGGGTCAGCGGCGCGTACGCACTGAGCTGGGCGTCGTGCCAGCCATCGGCCGGCGAGTAGCGCGCGGTGACCATGTGGTCGGTGAAGATCTGGCCGAACCCGGGGTTCTCGAGCAGGCGCGCGCGCTCCTCGGGCGAGCGTCGGCTCGTGGACGGGATGGACTGGATCGTCACGTCACTGGCCATGGTTCGACGGTAGCCGACGCACTCGCGGTCCGGCCTACAACCTCTCGAGGATCGCGTCGCCGATCTCCCGGGTGCTCCGTGGCCGGGCCGGTCGCTGCAGGAGGTCCGCCTCGACGGCGGTCTCGACCTGCGCCGCGGCCGCGGGCAGCGCGAGATGGTCGAGCAGCATCGACGTGGACAGGATGGCCGCGGTGGGGTCGGCGGTGCCGCGTCCGGCGATGTCGGGAGCCGACCCGTGCACCGGCTCGAACATGGAGGGGTTGGAGCGGCTGACGTCGAGGTTGCCGCTGGCCGCCAGACCGATGCCGCCGGTCACGGCCGCGGCGAGGTCGGTGAGGATGTCGCCGAAGAGGTTGTCGGTGACCACGACGTCGAACCGCTCCGGCTGGGTGACCATGAAGATCGTCGCCGCGTCGACGTGCAGGTAGTCAGTGGTGACGTCGGGGAACTCCTCGGCCACGGCCGCCATCGTGCGGGCCCAGAGGCCTCCGGCGTGCGTGAGCACGTTGGTCTTGTGGACCAGGGTCAGCGAGCGGCGGGGCCGGGCCAGCGCACGACGGAACGCATCCCGGACGACCCGCTCCACGCCGTACGCCGTGTTGATGCTGACCTCGGTCGCGATCTCCTGGGGCGTGCCGGGCCGGACGACGCCGCCGTTGCCGACGTACGGGCCCTCGGTGCCCTCGCGCACGACGACGAAGTCGATGTCCTTGTCGCCGAGCGGAGAGGTGACGCCCGCATA
>JAVEDB010000136.1 GCA_030841185.1 Actinomycetota bacterium | reverse complement strand
CGGATGTGCTTTCCCCGGCTGCGACCGTCCCCCCGAATGGACCCAGGTCCACCACATCCAGCACTGGGCGCACGGCGGAACCACCTCCCTGGACAACACCGTGCTCGGCTGCGACCACCACCACCTCCTCCTGCACCAACACGGCTGGACCGTGCACATCGGCGAACACCGACTCCCCGTCTTCACCCCACCCCGCTGGATCGACCCCGCCCAAATCCCCATCACCCGACCCTGGCGCACCGCCCTGGACCACCTACCCCAGCGCGAATGACGCCCCTGGCCGGCGCTATGCCGAGAACGGGCCGTTGTACGCACCCACTGTGGGTATGAGGCGGGCAGCTTCGGCTTCGGGATCGTCGACCTGCAGGATGACCCTGCGGTAGGAAGCCCCGGGACGCATCTGGATGACGAGCACCGTGTCGCCGCGTCGCACGTTCCAGAAGTCGCGCGCCGGGCCGGTGCCGTAACAGCCCGCGCGGATCACTCCCGGGACGCTCGTGCCCGGTAGCCGAAGGCCGGTGCGTGGAACCTGCTCTCGAGATGCGACGGCTATCCCCTGGATCTGCGAGAGCGGAAGGTCGAGGCGTCCCTTGAGGCTGTAGAGCGCATCCAAGAGACCCTGCGCCACGTGCAGGTTCCCGCCTTCCAGCGTCAAAGTGATCTTCGGTTTCCTGACGATGGGCATGAGTAGCGCCACGGCCGCGACCGCCGGCAAGGCCGCCAAGATCATCCAGATCACGCCTTCACGATGGCATACGCGGCCGTCGGCGCTAGCGTGCGCCGAACGCTCGGCGAGGAGAGGACTGATCGTGGGACAGCCAGTGGTGCACTTCGAGATCATCGGAAGCGACCCCGTCACGTTGCATGGCTATTACGGCGAGCTGTTCGGCTGGGAGTTCCAGACTCGCGACGCGGTTTCCGAGAAGGTCTCGCGGCCCGGCGAGTATGGATTCGTGGCTGCGGGCGCTGACGGCGACGGCGGCATCAACGGTGGGGTCGGCGGTGGCGCTGGTTACGAGCCCCACGTCCTGTTCTACGTGGGCGTTCCCGATGTCGAGGCCGCACTGCAGAAGGCTGAGAGTCTCGGCGGAAAACGCATGATGGGGCCCGAACCGAAGTCCGGAGACTTCGTCGTCGGTCGGTTCACCGACCCCGAGGGCAACCTCATCGGGGTCGCCGGTCCTTCGGCGTAGGACGCCGGCCGCGAGGCCCTGAGACGGAGCCCGGGCGCGCGCACGCCTCAGGAGGTCGGGCCGTACCGCTCGACGCGCACCGAGCCGACCGGTGCGCCCAGCGACACCAGCAACTGCGAGGCGTGCTCGGCGAACCCGGTGGACCCGCAGACATACGCGGTCGCGCCATCGATGAGCAGCGGCTCGAGCGTGGCCGCATCAAGCCGTCCGGCGGGCCGCGCCCAGCCGTCGGGGGTACGCCGAGTGAAGATGAGCGTCGTCTCCTCGGCGTACTCGTCGGCGAAGGGCAGGTCCTCGGGCGAGCGGACCGAGACCACCAGCCGCATCGGCTGGGTGATCCCTGCCGCGCGGTGGTGTCGCAGCATCGACATGAGGGGGACCACTCCCGAGCCCCCGCCCACCAGGAGCGCGGGACTGCGTCCGTTCCACACGAACCAGCCACCGAACGGGCCGCGTACCTCGAGCGAGTCGCCCACCCGGAGCTCGTCGTGCAAGTAACCCGAGACCTCGCCATCGACCAGGCGCTCCACCATCAGCTCGACCTCGCTGCCCTCACCCGGCGCCGACGCGATGCTGTACGAACGTTGCGCGGTGTATCCGTCGGGCGCTGTCAACCGGACCATCAGGTGCTGCCCCGGCACATGGACGGCGCCCTCCGCCAGCGACAGCCGGAAGGTCTTCATCCGCGGCGTCTCGTCGCGGATCTCCACGACCGTGCCCGTCTGCCACGTCCGGGGCGGACCGCCCACCGGCGGCCGCCGGGTCACCGGGCCGATCTGTGGCAACGGGGGCAGCGACGCCTCAGTCACCGGCGTAGCGCTGCTCACGCCACGGGTCGCCCCGGTCGTGGTAGCCGCGCGTCTCCCAGAAGCCCGGTTCGTCATGGTCGAGGAGCCGCAGCCCGGCGACCCACTTGGCCGACTTCCAGAAGTACAGGTGCGGCACGAGCAGCCGAGCCGGCCCGCCGTGCTCGACCGGCAGCGGCTGTCCCTCGTGTTCCCAGACCACCCAGGCCTTGCCGCCGGTCACATCCGCGATCGGCAGGTTCGTCGTGTAGCCGGTGTGACTCCAGGCCACGACGTGCGTTGCCGTCGGCGAGACGGACGCCGCGTCCAGCAGCACGTCCACCGAGACACCCGCGAACGACGTCCCCAGCTTCGACCACGTCGTGACGCAGTGGATGTCGCCGTCGAACGTCGAGCGAGGCAGCGCCTGGATCTCGTCCCAGGTCCACGTCACCGGCTCGTCGACGAGCCCGTCGATCCGGAAGGTCCACTGCGCTGTGTCCAGTCGCGGCGTCACCTCCGCGGTCAGGACCGGGAACGAGGAGCCCGTGTCGTACTGGCCGGGCGGCAGCCGCGGGTCGCGCTCGGCGCTGCGCGACTCCGGTCGGCGGAACGGGTTTGCCATGGACACCTCCAGACTGACGACCAAGCATGGCTCACTCCCCGGATAGGGTCACCCATGACCTCACGGCTGACCAACTGGGCCGGCAACGTCACCTTCCGCGCGGCGCGCCTTCACTCGCCGACCTCGCTGACCGAGCTGCAGGATCTCGTCGGCGGCAGCCCGCGGATCCGCGCCCTCGGCTCGGGACACTCGTTCAACCGCATCGCCGACAGCACCAGCGACCAGGTGACCGTCGCAGCACTCCCCCCGATGTGCAGCGTGGATCCCGACCGATCGACGGTCACGGTGAGCGCCGGCATGCGGTACGGCGAGTTTGCCGCCCAGCTGCACGAATCCGGCTACGCGCTGCGCAACCTCGGATCGCTCCCCCACATCTCGGTCGGCGGGGCAATCGCGACGGGGACGCACGGTTCCGGCACCACCGTGGGCAACCTCGCCACGGCTGTCCGGGCGCTGCAGCTGGTGACGGCGGACGGCGTCGTCAGCGAGATCAGCCGGGATACGCACGGCGACGAGTTCCGCGGCGCTGTCGTCGGGCTCGGCGCCCTGGGCGTCGTCACCCGCGTCACGCTGGACGTCGTACCGACCTTCCAGCTCAGCCAGTGGGTATACGAGGACCTGCCCGCCGCCGCTCTGGCCACCGACCTCCCCGCGATCCTTGCCAGCGGCTACAGCGTGAGTCTGTTCACCGACTGGCGCAGCGACTCCATCCAGCAGGTGTGGCGAAAGGTCCTCGTCGACCCCGACGAACCACCCCATGCGCCGGATCGCTGGTACGGCGCGACCCTCGCCGACCGCGCCCGCCACCCGATCGCCGGCCTTTCCGGCGACGTGTGCACCGAGCAGCTCGGCGTACCCGGGCCGTGGCACCTGCGCCTGCCGCACTTCCGCATGGAGTTCACGCCGAGTGCGGGCAAGGAGCTGCAGTCGGAGTACCTCCTGCCGCGCGAGCACGCCGCAGCGGCCCTGGCGGCCCTCGGGGAGATCCGCGACCGCATCGCTCCCCTCGTACAGGTGTCCGAGATCCGCACGGTGGCCGCCGACCAACTCTGGCTCAGTCCGAGCTACGGGCGTGACACGGTGGCCATCCATTTCACCTGGGTGCCGGACACCGCGGCCGTCGGCTCGGTCCTCGGCGACATCGAGGACCGGCTCGGGCCGTTCGCCCCCAGACCGCACTGGGGAAAGCTGTTCGCGACGGACCAGCAAACACTCGCGGCGGCCTACGAACGGTACGCCGACTTCGCCGCGCTGATGGCGCGCTACGACCCGACGGGCAAGTTCGGCAACGAGCTGCTGGACCGGTGGTTCCCCAGCGGGTCGTAGTCGACGAAACCGACCATGTCCTGAGCCAGACCCGGACGGCCGAAGTACCAGCCCTGCCCGTAGTCGACATCGAGCTCGCGCAGCGCCAGCGCATCGTCGGCGGTCTCGACACCCTCGGCGACGACCTGCGAGTCGCAACCGTGGCCGAAGTCCACCAGGGACCGCACCAGCGTCCGGATCACCGGATCGCTGCTGACACCGGCGACGATGCTCCGGTCCAGCTTGATCACGTCGGGTGCGGTCAACACGATATGCCGCATCGAGGAGAAGCCGGCGCCCACGTCGTCGATGGCCAGGCGCATCCCGTGGTCACGCAGCGGACCGAGCACGGAGCGAAGGGAGTCGTAGTCCTCCACCGGGTCGTGCTCGGAGAGCTCGAGCAGCACGCGGTCCAGGGGCAGCCGGGACAGCAGGTCACTGCACGCACGCGTCAGCAACGTGCCGGGAGAGACGTTCATCGACACGTACCCGCCGACCGAGTCCAGGTGGTCCGCGGCCCGTTCGAGCGCCAGCAGCTCCAACCGGTCGCCGAGGCCGACGCTGTGCGCCTCGGCAAAGCAGATGTCTGGGGCCTTGGCCCACTCGAGCGGGAACCGGCTCAATGCCTCGGACCCGACCCGGATCCCGGTCGCCAACGCCACGATCGGCTGGAGCAGTACGACGGGACCGCCGTCGGCCACGATCGGGGCCAACCGTGCCTCGATCTCCGCCTCGCGTGCCTGCTGCCGCACCCCGGGCTCGATGATCACCGACGCCGCATGGGCGAGGACGTCCATCAGGGACTTGTCCCGCTTGGTCAGCGCCTTGTCCGAGGTGAGGCCAGCAGCGCAGAACGTCCCGTACAGGGTTCCGTCGCTCAGCACCACCGGGACGGACACGTAGCTGCGGATCCTCGGCAGCCGTGCGGCCGGCAGCTTCATCGCCTCCGGGAATGCCTTGAGGTCCGGGATCACGGGCGGCAGCTTCTTGTCCAGGATGGCCTGGCAGAGAGTGGTCTGCTGCGGCTGGGTGACGCCCTCACGGAACAGGAAGGGCACCGAGGACTCGACGACCTCGAGGTGCTGGGTGGTCCCGTCGAGCCGGCTCAGGAATGCGACGCTCAGGCGGAGCGACTCCTTGGCGGTCCGGAGCAGCTCCGCGACCTGCTGCTCGGCCTCCGAGCGATGCTTGGCCACGGCGTCTTATCGACAGATCGCCGGACCTACTTCACTACGGAGCCGCACCTCGTCACGGCTCGGGGACCGGTTGCGCGAGCACCGGAGGGCTCGGCTTCGCGACCGGGGCGGCGGAGTCGGCCGCACGGTCGGGGGCCGTCGAGCGTGCGGTCGCCAGCACCGACCCGGTGAGGATCAGCAGGAATCCGACCCCCGTGGCAACGGTGAACTTCTCGTCGAGCACCACCACACCCAGCAGGACCGCCACCGCGGGGTTGACGTAGGTGATCACGACTGACCGTGCCGCACCCACCTCGGCGATCAGCTGGAAGAACAGCAGGAAGGCGACGGCCGTGCACAGGACAGCGAGGACGACGACGGCGAGCACGGCCTTGCCGGACGGCCACTCGGACGGCGCCTGGGCGACACCGACGGGAAGGTAGGCGATCCCCGCGATGCCCAGGGAGACCGCGACGACCCCGAGACCCGGAAGGTCCGAGAGCGACCGCGCGAGGATCATCGGAGCAACCGCGTAGCCGATCGACACCACCGCGATGGCGAGAACCGCGCGGACGTCGCCGGAGCCCACCTCGAACCCGACGAGCGCACCAACGCCTGCCAGGCCGACGACGAGCCCGACCAGACGACGGGCGTCGAGGTGCTCGCGCTCGGGCCCGAAGCGGGCGAGCAGGGCACCGACCATCGGCACCGCGGCCACCAGCAGGCCGGTGAGGGAGCTCGAGAGTCGCTGCTCGGCGAAGCCGAGCAACAGCCACGGGACACAGATCTCGATCACGGTGAACAGCAGCAGTGGCCGCCAGCGACGCAACACGGCGGCGACCTGGCCACGGGCGAAGGCGATCGGCAACAGCAAGGCGGCGCCGAGGGCAGTCCGAGCGAGCACCAACGTCGACGGCGCCACCTCGTCGACCGCCACTTTGATCAACAGGTAGGGAACGCCCCAGATCACCGCCATCGCGGCGAAGAGCAGCCAGCCCCGCTTGGTCACGCCTGCCTCTTTCTTTCGGTCGAGCTTCTTTCGGTCGAGTCTCTGTCGGTCGTGCCGGTCGGTGTCGCCCCGTCTCAGTCGTCGAGCAGTCCTCGGCGCCGTGCGACGGCCGCCGCCTCAGTGCGCCCGGCCGCGCCGAGCTTGGCCAGGATGTTGGACACGTGCACGCTCACCGTCTTGGCGCTGATGAACAACTGCTTCCCGATGTCGCGGTTGCTGCGGCCTTGAGCCACCAGGGTCAGCACCTCGCGCTCCCGCGCGGTCAGCGTGTCGTCCGCGGGCGACGCTGCCGAGCGGCGCCCGGCGGCGCCCCCGGGACTCAGCGTGCGCAGCTCGGACAGCAGCGGATCGGCACCGAGCCGACGAGCGACCTCTCTCGCGGCGTCGGCCGCTGCGGCCGCCTCCGCCGGTCGTCCTGCCGCGCGCAGGACTGCGGCGAGCCGGGCTCGCGAACGAGCCGTCTCGAAGATGTGACCGAACCGCTCGAACGCCGCGACCGCCGCCTCCCACACCGCGACGAGCTCGCCCTGGGGCGGCGGCTCGACATCGGCCAGCCAGCGCAGCCTCGCGTGCTCCGCCTCGACCCGCGCGACCCACGCATCGCCTTCCGGCCCGCGGCTGCCCTTGCGGGGGGTGATCTGCGCAGCTGCGTCGGCGACCTTGACCAGCTCGTCGCCCCGGCGCGCCAGCTCGGCGCGCTGGTCGACCCCGACCCGGGTGGTCTCGGCCGCCAGATGGGCCAGCATCAGGGCGGCCAGCCGGATCTGTGCCTGGAACGAGTCGCGCTGCCACAGCCGGCAGACGGTCACCACCAGGTCGTCGTAGGAGGCGGTGGCCGCCGCCAGGTCACCGCGGTCGCCGTGCAGGTCGATGGCCGCGCTGCCCATCAGGATCGCGATCATCCCGTCGCGCTCCCACCACGAACGCAGCTGCGGGATCAGCTCCAGTGCTCTGACGTCGCCGCGGCCGGCCGCGACGTACAAGCCCACCCCGGCCAGTACCGCCTCGGCCATCGGCGGCGGCGACTGCGCGGACACGTCGATGATGCGCTCCACGCCCTCCCAGTCGCCCTGCACGTGGGCGACGATCCCGGCGAGCGCACGCGCGTCGAGACCGTAGGGCGCCCAGGGACGGCCCAGCTCGCGGGCCCGGTCGGCGCCGGCCTCGAATCCGGCCCGGGCCTCGAGGAGCCGCCCGTGCTCGAAGTGCAGGCTGCCCAGCAGGAAGAGGGCACGCAGCTCGGCCGCCACCTCGCCGGCGGACCGCGCTTCGGCGATGCTCTTTTCCAGCGTCTGGCGCGACCAGTCGGGGTCGGCGGCCCGCTCGTCGATGTAGGCGAGCGTCGTGGTGGCGTCGGCGAAGACATCGGGAAGGTCCAGCTCGCGGGCGAGATCCTGCGCCCGCACCGCCCACTGGGTGGCGTCGTCATCACGACGACGGTCGGAGTTGGCCCGCGCATGCATGACCATCACCCGCGCGAGCAGCGGCGACGGCGGATCCGTGGGGATCAGGTGCAGGGCCTCGGTCGTCGTCTCGAGAATGTCGACGTTGGTGTCGCTCAGGACAGCGGTGGCGGCCAACGCGTGCAAGAGCTCGGCCCGGTGCAGCGGAGGGGCGTCCGGTGCCAGGGCACGCAGCTGGTCTTGCACGAGGGCGAGCGCCCGGAAGGGGTTGCCCGCAGCCGCGGCCGCGACACTGGCCTTGATGGTCAACGCCACCAGGTCGACGGAGGTCTCGTCAGTGGTCTCGGCCTGGGCCTCCGCGACCAGCTCGAGGGCCACCTCGTAGTGACGCGCCGCCTCGTCGGGGCCGCCGACGGTCATGGCCTCGTCGCCCGCCTGGATGCTCGCCCGGATGGCCGTCTCGATGAAGTGCGCCGCGCGGGCGTGCCGGGCCAGCTCGGCCGCGGTGCCCTCGACGTCGCCGTCGCACAGTGACCGCGCGTAGAGCCCGTGCAGCTTGACGCGTTCCCCGGGCAGCAGGTCGTCGTAGACCGCCTCGGCGAGCAACGCGTGCCGGAACGCGTAGCTGTCGGCACCGACGGACACGAGCACGTTGCCCTCGACGGCTGCGCGCAGGGCCCGGTCGAGGGCTGCGTCGTCAAGGCCTGCGACGTTGGCGATCAGGGCATGCGAGACGCGCCGCCCGGCCACCGAGGCGGCGCGCACCACCAGCCGCGTCGCGTCGTCGAGCTGGTCGAGCCGGACCAGCAGCAGGTCGGCGAGGTCGGTCGGCAGCGACCGGCCGCCCATCGCCGCAGCGGCCACCAGCTCCTCGGTGAAGAACGCGTTGCCCTCAGCGCGCGCCACGATGTCGCGCAGCTCCCCTTCGGGCATGGGGGCGGGGTGCAGAACCCGGACCAGCGCGCGCACGTCGACGTCGGGCAGCCGGTCGAGCTGCAGCCGGGTGACGCCGGGCAACCGCGCCCACTCCGCGGCGGTGGCGCGCAGCGGGTGCCGTCGGTGCAGGTCGTCGGTGCGGTAGGACGCGACGATGCTGACGGGAGCGTCGAACCGGCGGGAGAAGAGGAAGCTCAGCATCTCGCGGGTCGACTGGTCGGCCCAGTGCACGTCCTCGACCAGCAGCAGGACGGAGGCGGACTCGCTCAGCTTGGTCAGTGCGGCGTGGACGGCCTCGAAAAGGTCGGACCGGTCGACGCGCTCGGCGCCGTCACCGGTCGCGGCGAGCAGGCGCCGACCGGGCATCAGCCGGGCCACTGCCGGACTGGCGTCCACCAGGGACTCGGCGAGCGCCGGCGCCTCGGCCGACAGCCGGCCGAACGCCTCGCTGAACGGCAGGTAGGGCAGTGCGCTGTCGCCGAAGTCGAGGCAGTGGCCGACGACGACCCGCCAGCCGGCGTCGATCGCCCGGTCGCGGAGCTCGCGGAGCAGCCGGGTCTTGCCGACACCGGCGTCCCCGGCGAGCAGCACCGCGGCGCTGCCCGCTCCCGGGCCGTCGAGACCGACGGCCGCGGACAGTCGCCCCAGCTCGTCGGCCCGGCCGACGAGAGGGCTGGGCGCGGTCTCGGGTGGCACGTCCCCCATCATCGCGGGTAGTACCGACAGACGGGGAGCGGCCGAGCCCTGGGGCTCGGCCGCGGCGAGCGTGCTCAGGAGCTCGCCCCCGCGCTGGCGTGCAGGTGGGTGAACGCACGGGTCACCGCGGTGCGCGGCGCGTGGTGGGTGTGGCGCCGACGCGGGCTGCGCCAGCCGGCGCGGGCGAAGTCGGCGCTGATCTGCTCCCGGCGGTAGGCGATCTCGGCGGGGGCAAATGCCTCGAATGTGGACTGCATGGCTGTCTCCTCAGGTACGTGTTCCGACGCAGGAGACGATGCGCGCCTGAGGTGGGCCGCAACATCCGGACGATGTCCTATTTCTGTCCTGCCTCCGTCCGGACCCTGCTCAGGGGGCCTTAGACCGGGCCTTAGACCGGGCCTTAGACCCGCCTCAGAAGACCCGCGTCAGACCGGCACAGTGGGCTAGCGGCGCAGCGCGACGACGTCGTGCACAGCCCGGCCGGCGGCGACGGCCTGCGCCTCGAACCTCGTTTGCGCCCGCCACGGCACCGGCTGGTCAAGGTCGAAGACCTCGGAGGCAGCCAGCACCCTGCGTACCTGCTCGGCATAGTGCGGCCAGTCGGTCGCAACGTGCAGCCGGCCGCCCGGCGCGAGCCGCTGGGCCACCAGGGCCGCGAACCGCGGCCCGACCAACCGGCGCTTCCAGTGCCGCCGCTTGGGCCACGGGTCGGGGAAGAACGCGCGTACCTCGGCCAGTGAACCGTCGCCGAGCTGGTGATCGAGCAGGGCAAGCGCGTCACCGTCGGCGACCCGCACGTTGGTGAGCGCCTCCCATTCCACCAACCGGAGCAATGCGCCCTGGCCGGGCGTGTGCACATCAACAGCGAGTACGTCGATCTCGGGCTGGGCCGCCGCCATGGCGGCTGTGGCCTCGCCCATCCCGAACCCGATCTCCAGCACGACCGGAGCTCGTCGGCCGAACAGCGACTCCAGGTCCAGCACCGGCCCGTCCACGTCGACCTCGACGCCGTACGCCGGCCACAGCCGGGCCCGCGCATCGGCCTGACCGCCGGTGATGCGGCCGCCGCGCCGTTTGAACGTGTGGATCGGCGCGGACGGGCCGACGGTCAGCGGCACACCGCCTTCGACGCCTACAACCACGTCGAGACGCGAACCGTCGTCCCCTTCTCGGAGGACCGGAACTGCACCAGGTCACAGAGCTGGTTCGCGAGCCAGACCCCTCGGCCGCGCTCCTGGGACAGCCCCGGGGTCCGCCGGCCCACCAGCGGGTCGACCACGCGACCGTGGTCGCCGACCTGGCAGACGAGTGCGTCGGTCTGGTGCCAGACGCGCAGCCTGCCGACTCCCCCACCGTGCTGCACGCTGTTGGTCGCGAGCTCGTGCACGGCGAGGGCGAGAGCCTCGGTGCGCTCGAGGGTCAGCTGCGCGACCCGCGCATGGGCCCGCACGATGTCACGCACGAAGCCGAGGCTGATGTTGTCGAAGACCGTGTCGTCCGTCGGCCCGGCCGGCTCGGGAAGGTCGCGGTCGAACGCCTGCGCGGCATGGTGGGCACCGCCGTAGACCGTGCTGCCGATGTAGGCGCGGTTCTCCACGAGCACCGGGTGGCTGCGCTCGGCCTCCGTGCGGACCAGGCCATCGAGCGCGTCGACGTCGTAAGGGCACCTCAACCACAGCGGGGTGTCCGGGTCGAGGGCCATGTTGAGCAGCGCCTCGTGCAGCTGGCACTCGACGATCTCAGCAGCGCGCCGGCCGGCCCAGATCGGTTCACCGATGCCGCGCACCGGCTGCCCGGATGCCTGGTGGCCGTCGACGAACGCCCGCCAGGCGGGGATGATCCGCGCGGGGTTGCGGCCGAGCTCCGACATGTCGACGAAGTGCACCTGCTCCGCGTCGGACCCGAGGGCTTCCCGGAGGCGGTCACCCCGGGCGGCGATGACCGCCACCATCACCGGCTGACCGGCCGCGACGCCGTCCCGGACGAAGGGCACCGTCCCCGCCAGGAAGTCGTCGTCGCCCCGATAGAGGAAGGCCTCGTGCCGGTAGCCCGTATGAGGCCGCGACGCCGTCTCGATCTCTGCAGTCACAGATCCTCATCGGCCGCGGCGGAAGGCGAGCGGGGCTGGTTCTGAACCCGGCCCAGATACTACGCCCCGAATCCGTCAAAACCGGAAAAACATGATGTGCAGGCCGACGTACCCGTGCTTCGGGTGGTCGAAGGCCTCGGGGACAGTGGTCAAGACCCGGAAACCGAGCGACTTCCACAGCGCGACGGCGGGTGCGTTCGTCTCGACGACGGCGTTGAACTGCATCGCGCGGAAGCCGTCGCGACGGGCCTGCTCGAGCACGTGGGTCCCGAGCGCCCGGCCGATCCCGCCACCGCCCCGCCCGGGGTCGACCATGAAGCTCGCGGTCGAAACATGTCTCGCCGGGCCGCCGTGGTTGGGCCCTGAGACAGCGGTGCCGACGACGCGGCCCTCGTCGTCGACGGCCACCACGGTGCGGCCGGGAGGCGGCGGGAACCAGCGCGCCTGAGCCACCTCGGGATTGATGTCCCGGTCCCAGGAGAAGGTCTCTCCCGCCTCGACGATGCCCTGCATGAACCCCCAGATGGCCGGCCAGTCCTCAGCGGTCGCGTCCCGGATCTCCATGGCCACAGCCTCCCTCGCCGGGCGCTCAACCGGGCAACGGAAGGCTGCATTCATCCGCGGGAATAGGTACCGTGCCCGGCAAGCCCACCCGATCAGGTGTGCACCAGCCGGAGGACTCATGCCCGACGCGCCCGCCCAAGCCGACCCGAAGCTGTCGGACCGGCCGCCTTCGGTGGCCCGGATGTTCCTCGACCGGGTCGCGGCGACGCCGGACCGGGAGGCGTTCCGGTCACCGGTCGGCGACGAGTGGTCGTCGATGACGTGGGCCGAGGCCGGCGAGCAGGTCGCTGACCTCGCCGCCGGCCTGCTATCGCTGGGGATAGCGCTGGAGGACCGGGTCGCGATCGCGTCGTCCACGCGGGTCGAGTGGCTGCTGGCGGACCTGGCCGTGATGTGCGCGGGTGGTGCGACCACGACGGTCTACCCGTCGACGAGCGACGACGACGTCGGCTTCATCCTCTCCGACTCGGGTTCGCGCATCGTCTTCGCGGAGAACGCCGGGCAAGTCGAGAAGGTCTCCACCCACCGCGACGAGCTGCCCGCCGTGGAGAGGGTCGTCGTCTTCGACGGCGACGGCGATGGCGACTGGGTCATCACGCTGGACGAGCTCGCTGCCCGCGGGCGGGTGCACCGCAAGGACTTCCCCGACGCAGTCGAGAAGGCGGTCGCGGGCATCGGTTCGGACAACCTCGCAACGCTCATCTACACCTCCGGCACGACCGGCCGGCCGAAGGGCGTCCGGCTCACCCAGGACTGCTGGGTCTACGAGGGCGTGGCCATCGACAGTCTGGGGATCCTGCGCGAGGACGACCTCCAGTACCTCTGGCTGCCGCTGTCCCACTCGTTCGGGAAGGTCCTCGAGGCTGCGCAGCTCGCGGTCGGCTTCTCGAGCGCCGTCGACGGCAACGTCGACCGCCTCATCGACAACCTCGCCGTCGTCCGGCCGACGTTCATGGCCGCCGCCCCGCGCATCTTCGAGAAGGCGCACAGCCGCATCAAGCGGATGACCAACGCGGAGGGCGGGGCGAAGAAGAAGGTCTTCGACTGGGCCTTCGTGGTCGGCCACAAGGTGTCCACGCTGCGCCAGGAAGGCAAGGAGCCGACCGGCTTCCTCAAGGCCCAGCACCAGGTCGCCGACAAGCTCGTCTTCACCAAGATCAAGGACCGGTTCGGCGGCCGGCTGCGCTACTTCGTGTCCGGCTCGGCGGCGCTCAACCGCGACATCGCGGAGTGGTTCCACGCGGCGGACATCCTGATCCTCGAGGGCTACGGCCTCACCGAGACCAGCGCCTTCGCCTTCGTCAACAGGCCGGAGCACTGGAAGTTCGGCACCGTCGGTGAGCCGGCTCCCGGTACCGAGGTGAAGATCGCCTCCGACGGCGAGATCCTCGTCCGTGGCCCGGGTGTCATGAGCGGCTACCACAACAACCCGAAACAGACCGCCGAGGTGCTGACCGAGGACGGCTGGTTCCACACCGGCGACATCGGCGAGCTCGACGACGGCATGCTCCGCATCACCGACCGCAAGAAGGACCTGATCAAGACCAGCGGCGGCAAGTACGTCGCGCCGCAGAGCATCGAGGGCCTCTTCCAGGCGCTGTGTCCCTACGCCAGCCAGATCGTCGTCCATGGCGACGGCCGCAACTATGTCGTCGCCCTCGTCACTCTCGACGAGGCCGCGATAGCGGAGTGGGCGAAGGAGAACGGCATCCCGGACTCGTCGTACGAGGAGATCGTCGGTCACGACAAGACCCGCGAGATGGTGCAGGGGTACATCGACCAGATCAACGGCCGGGTCAACCGGTGGGAGACCATCAAGAAGTTCGCGATCCTCCCGAAGGACCTGACGATCGAGGACGGTGACCTCACGCCGAGCCTGAAGGTCAAGCGGAAGGCCGTCGAGGCGAAGTACGCCGATGCGCTGGACCGCATGTACGCCGAGTAGTCACCTCGTCGGCGACAGCCGAGGCCGCTGAACCAATCCCGCGCGCCAGCCGTGTCGGACTATGGGTGCACCACGTCCTAGGAAGGCATTGCCATGCGCACGATGGACGCAACGACAGCGCGACCGGTTCTCCGGGTCCTCGTTGCCGCCGGACTCGCAGTCGACGCTTACGTACACATCGACCTCGCATCCGGCTACGACAGCGTCACCTCGGGGTCGGTGAGCCAGGGCGACCTGTTCCGGGTCGAGGTGGCCGCCGCCGCCCTCGCGGCCATCGCCGTCCTGCTGGTCCGGCGCCGGATCTCAGACCTGGTGGCGCTGCTCGTCGCCCTGGGCGGAGTAGTGGCGGTCGTGCTCTACCGCTACGTCGACGTCGGAGCGATCGGACCGTTCCCGTCGATGTACGAACCGCTCTGGTACGGCGAGAAGACGCTGAGCCTCGTCGCGGAGGCCATCGCGTCCGTCGCCGCCCTCGTACTCGTCACGACGCGTCCCCGGCTACGCGACTCCACCAGGGAGAACGCGCACGCGCTCCGGTCATAATGAGACGGTGAGGTGGCACTACCGCTCAGCCGCGGCCCTCGTCGTGCTGCTCCTCGCGTTACCGGGGTGCTCGCGCCACCACGCCCCGCTCGCGAACGAGCTCAGCGCCTACACCGATCGCGGTGACGGCTGCCCGCAGGTGGTCTCCGCGATCTCGTACGCCGACACCTCCCTCAAGCCGCTCGGCCAGGAGCAGTACCAGACCTGGGACGAGGTGGTGCGGGGCAAGCTGGCCGCGGTCGACGGGACGATCGACCTCGAGGTGCGGGACTTCCCGAACAAGGACATCCTGCGCCAGGCCCAAACCGTCGGTCGTCTCGGCGCTAAGGCCGCCGCACCCGGCGTCACGGGTGCGCCGCGAGTGCGGGCACTGCGCGAGTACCGGCGCGAGGCGGCGCAGCTTGTGATCGACTGCGCGCCATACGTCGACTCCAAGGGCTGAGCGCGCGGATCAGGCGCCACCCGGCCCGAACGTCGTCACGGCCCGGGCCGCGGTGTCGTTGGCTGCCCGAGCAGCACCGACCGGACCGTGACCGGCAGTCAGCGCGGCCAGGAAGGCCGCCACGTGCACGTCGCCCGCCCCGTTGCTGTCGACCACCTGGACCTCCGGAGCGGGTACGTGCTGTCCCTCCTCGGGCGCCCAGAAGACGTCGCACCCGTTCGCGCCGTCCCGGATGACGACCCCCTCGAGGGCCGGCGCCCGCTCGAACACGGTGCGCGCGATGGCCTTCGGCTCGGCGTGCGAGGTGAGCAGGACGCCTTCGCGCAGGTTGAGGCTCAGCCAGGACACGCACTCCAGCACCCGGTCGAGCAGGTCGGCATCGATCTCCGCGACGAGGGGGCCGGGATCGAGCAACACCGTGCGCGCACCGCCGAGACCGCGGACCCACTCTGCGATGGCCTGCCCGTGCGGATAGGCGAGGTCGTAGCCGGACACGTAGATCGCGTCCGTCTCGCGCGGCACCACGGTCGCGAGCAGCTCCGTGGTGAGGCCGCCCTCGGCTCCGACGGTCGTCGCGAAGGTCCGCTCGCCCGCTCGGTCGACCAGCGCGACGCAGAAGCCGCTGTCGGTCGCCGCCGGCTCGGGGAACACCAGCTCCACCCCGGCCTCCGTCAGCGCGGCACGGACCTGGGTGCCGAACGGCCCGTCGCCGGTCAGTCCGACGTACGCCGTGGGCAGCCCAGCCGCCACGGCCGCCGCCAACACGTTGAAGGCGCCGCCCACCCGTGTCAGGGAGCGACGAGCGAGCACGTCGCCACCGGGGTCGGGCACCGCGTCGACGTACAGCACTAGGTCGACGATCGCGCTGCCCACGACCAGCAGCCGCTCCGTGCGTGTCCTCGTCATGACGCCGCCCCGGTGGCGGCGACGCGCAGCGCCAGCAGCTCGTCGACGAGCGGCTCCAGCTCGAGATGATTGGTCGTCCGCACCACGTGCGCGGCATCCGCCGGCAGCGCGCCCAGCCCGCAGCACGCACCGACGATCGCCACGGCCATCGCCGCGATCGTGTCGCTGTCGCCGCCCAGCCCCGCCGCGAGCAGGCCGGCGCGCCACGGGTCGTCCGGGGACAGGGCCGCGATCGCGAACGCCGCGGGGACCGACTCCTGCGTCGCAAGGCTGGTGCCGACGAGCTCGGTGACGTCGTCCAGCGCGTCGTCCGGGTCCCGGCCGCGGACGAGTGCGACCGCCCAGCCGATCCGCCTGGCCACGTCCGCACCGGCGACGTAGTGGCCATGCGTCCGGGCAACCTCGGCGGCCCGCTCTCCGGCGTCGAGCGCGGCGTCCACGTCCGAACCGTCAACCCCGGCGCTGACCGCGGCCGCCACGGCGGCGGCGCCGGCGATGGCGATCGTGGTGTTGTGCGTGACCCGACCCGCATCGGCGGCCGCTGCGACGAGCCGGTGCAGCGGCTGCGGAGGGGTCGCGATACCGACCGGGGTAACGCGCATCGCGGCCCCGTTGGTGTCTCCCCAACGCCCTGCGTCCTCGACCGACGCGCCGCCCTGCAGCTCGGTCAGGGCACGTTTCGTCGAGGGTCCGAGCAGGTCCAGCGAGCCGCGAGCGGCCACGTCGCGCTCCCAGGCGAGCAGCCGCTCGGCCAGGACGGCGGCGTCCACGCGGCCGCGCCCTTCGACAAGCGCCTCCGCCACGATCACGGCCTGCTCGGTGTCATCGGTCACCCGGCCGGCCGGCAGACCACGGCTGATCTCGTTGGCCTCGGGACCTGGCTCGAACCCCTCGAGCCGGCCGAACAGCTCGACAACCGTCTCGCGGGACAGGCCCTGGGTCGGCATCCCCAGAGCGTCCCCCACCGCGAGCCCGTAGAAGGCACCCAGGGCGCGCTCACGGATGGTCATCGTGCCCGCGACACTAGCCCGCGGCCCGGGCGGGCGTCGGAATCAAGATCCCCTGACGGGATTGACGCCTCCCAAACCGGAGATCCTCGGCGTTGTGACAGACGGGTGGGCTCTCGGCGCCGGGTGGCTCATGTTCCTCGGCCTGCTCGTCCTGCTGAGCTTCTTCCTCCTCAGAGGGTCTCGGTGACGAGGTCCACCGGCCGGTCGGGACGGTGGCTGCTCCTGCTCCCGCTGGCCGCCGTCGCTCTGTGCACGTCGGGCTGCATCACACCCGCAACCGGGGCGACGACCTACCGGGCCAAGGCGGCCATGTCGGTGCAGGCGGCGACGAGCGAGGTCGAGACCGCGCGGATCACGGTCGAGGCACTACTGGCCCACCGGGTGTTCAAGCCGTACGCCGACGAGACCGTCACCGCCGACGAGTCCGGGCTCGGCTCCATCTCCGCCGCCTTCGGCGCGGTGCAACCGCCGACCGGCACCGACTCGATCCATGACTCGACGACGAAGCTGCTCTCCGATGCCGAGGACGCCGTCGTCGCAGCGCGCATCGCGGTCCGTCGCTCGGACGAGAAGGACCTCAGGTCGAAGGTGCTCCCCCAGCTGCGGGCGGTAAGCAAGCAGCTCGACGATGCCGCAAAGCAGCTGTCGTGAAAAAGCTCTTCGCGGTCGCCCTCGGCATCCTGACCGCCATCGGCGGGTTCGTCGACATCGGCGACCTGGTCACCAACGCGCTGGTCGGCTCCCGGTTCGGGATGTCGCTCGCCTGGGTGGTCGTCGTCGGCGTCCTGGGCATCTGCGTCTTCGCGGAGATGTCCGGCAGGGTGGCCGCGGTGAGCGGGCGCGCGACCTTCGACCTCGTTCGCGAGCGGCTCGGGCCGCGGATGGGCCTGGCCAACCTGGTCGCGTCGGTTGCGGTCACGCTGCTCACGTTCATCGCCGAGATCGGCGGCGTCGCCCTGTCCCTGGAGCTCGTCACCAGCGTCAACGTGTTCCTGTGGATACCGCTCGTGGGGTTCGCGGTCTGGCTGGTGCTGTGGC
>JAVEDB010000101.1 GCA_030841185.1 Actinomycetota bacterium | reverse complement strand
CTCTTCGCCGACGACGACCGGCTCGACGCGCTAGTGGCCGGGGCGTCCCCGGAAGCGCGGGCCGCTCTCGGCGCACTCGCGTGGGGTCCGCCGACCGGGCGGGTCGAACGCGCCCGCCGCGACGTCGACGCGGCGAGCGCCGGCACTCCGGTCGAGGAGCTGCTGGCCCGCGGTCTGCTGGTGGCGACCGATGCGATGACGGTGGTGCTGCCGAGGGAGGTCGGACTGCGGCAGCGCGGCGGCCGGGTGCACGAGGCGGCGTTGTCTGCCGCACCGGCGCTGGAGCTCACGTCGCGGGACCCGCACGAGGTCGACCGGACGGCCGCGGGCGCCGCGTTCGCCTTCATCCGCGCGGTCGAGGACCTGCTCGAGCTCTGGGGCACCGAGCCGGCGAAGGTGCTGCGGGCCGGCGGCCTGGGCGTCCGAGACCGGGCTCGCGCGAGCGCCGCCCTCGACATCGACGAGGACCGGCTGACCCTGGTCATCGAGGTCGCATCCGCCGTCGGGCTCATCGGCGCGGGCGGCGACCTGGACGAGGTGTGGCTGCCGACCGCGACGTTCGACGCCTGGCTGGTCCAAGAGCCGGCCGAGCGGTGGGTCGACCTCGCACAGGCCTGGCTGACCACCACCCGGGTCCCCTCGCTGGCCGGCCGGCGGGACGAGCGCGGGCGCACGGCCGCCCCGCTCGGGCCGGACCTCGACCGGGCGGCCGCGCCCGAGCTTCGCCGGGCCGTGCTCGCGGAGGTCACCGGAGCCTCTCCCGGGTCCGCGGCGACGCCGGAGTCAGTGGCCGCGCGGCTGCACTGGTTCGCGCCGCGCCGGGGAGGAGCGGAACGCACCGGCCTGGTGCGCGCCACGCTCCGTGAGGCGGAGGTGATCGGCCTGCTCGGCAGGGGGGCCGCCGGGTCGGCGACCGGGCCACTGCTCGCCGGCAGCACCGAGGAGGCCGTCTCCGTCATGCGCCGGCTGCTGCCGACGCCGCTGCACCACGTGCTGATCCAGGCCGACCTCACCGCGGTGGCGCCCGGTCCGCTCGAGGGGGAGCTGGCGTCCCGGCTCCGGCTGGTGGCCGACGTCGAGTCGACCGGGGGTGCCACCGTCTACCGGTTCAGCGACGCCTCGGTCCGCCGGGCGCTGGATGCCGGCTGGTCCGCCAGCGAGCTGCTGTCCTTCCTGGCCGGCCACTCGCGGACGCCCGTGCCGCAGCCGCTGACCTATCTCGTCGAGGACGTGGCCCGCCGGCACGGGCGCCTCCGGGTGGGCGCCGCCTCGGCGTACCTCCGATGCGACGACGAAGGCACCCTCGACGAGCTGGTCGCCGACCGCCGGAGTGCCGACTTGAGGCTGCGCCGGCTGGCCCCGACCGTCGCCGCCGCGCAGGCAACGGTGGACGTGGTCCTCGGTCGGCTGCGCGACATGGGCTACGCGCCGGCGGCCGAGGGTCCGGACGGGGCCGTCCTGCTCGGCCGCCCCGAGGTCAAGCGGGCGAGCCCGCGCCGGCAGCAACCGCTGGCGACGACACCGGCCCGCGAGCCGAGTGCGGCGTTGCTCGACGCGGCCGTGCGCGCGGTCCGCGCCGGGGACCGGGCGCTCACCGCGGTGAAGCTCCAGCCGGATGCCTGGACGGGTCAGGCCGGTCACGCCGGCGGGCCCGGCCGGCTCGCGCGCAAACCGGCCGCGGACATCCTCGCCATGCTGGCCGACGCGAGCCGGTCGCGGACTGCACTGTGGATCGGCTACGTGAGTGCCGAAGGGTCAGCGACGCAACGCGTGGTGGAACCGATCAGCGTCGAAGGTGGGTATCTCAGCGCGTACGACCACCTCCGTAATGAGGTAAGGACCTTCGCGCTGCACCGGATAACTGGCGTGTCGGCCATCGATGAAACCGCCTCGTAACACGAGCGCGGTTGGATGTCTGTATCGCGGGTAGGTGGCCCGGCGTCACGGGGCACCCGACAGGAAGCAGGAGGTGGCCCGTGCAACAGGTACAGATGCGTCGGCGCCCGGCCGCTTCCAACCGCGACGAGCCGACTTCCTCCCCAACGATGACCGCTCCTCGCGCGGGGTCCGAGGCCGTGGACTCCCTGCTCCTCGAGATCGACGAGCTGCTCGCCTAGTTTCAAGCCGTCCGCGACACCCGACCCGGCCAAGATCGATAGTTCGGGGCAGAAAGTGGAGCCGGCTTCGGGAAACGCCCGCAACTAGCGATCATGAGCGGCTGCCGGCGTCAGGAAGTGCGGGCGGGGTCCAGGTCGTTACACACTGGAACCCTCACCACCCCGCGGAAGGCGCTTCGTGACCGACGGCCCCCTGATCGTGCAGTCCGACAAGACGCTCCTCCTTGAGGTCGACCACGCCCTCGCCGAGGAGTGCCGGCGCTCGATCGCCCCCTTCGCCGAGCTCGAGCGCTCACCGGAACACGTGCACACCTACCGGCTCACGCCGCTCGGACTGTGGAACGCGCGGGCGGCCGGTCACGACGCCGAGCAGGTGGTCGACGTCCTGCTGAAGTACAGCCGGTACGCCGTGCCGCACGCCCTGCTCGTCGACGTCGCCGAAACGATGGCCCGTTTCGGCCGGCTGCGGCTCGAGAAGGATCCGGTCCATGGCCTGGTCCTGATCACCAACGACCGCGCCGTGCTCGAGGAGGTCGTGCGCAGCAAACGCGTCCAGCCCCTCGTCGGGGTGCGCGTCGACCCCGACACCGTCGCCGTGCATCCCTCGGAGCGCGGGCACCTCAAGCAGGTCCTGCTCAAGCTGGGCTGGCCGGCCGAGGACCTCGCGGGATACGTCGACGGCGAGGCGCACGCGATCGCGCTCGTCGAGGACGGCTGGTCCATGCGGGCCTACCAGAAGGAAGCCGTCGAAGGCTTCTGGCACGGGGGCTCCGGAGTCGTCGTACTCCCCTGCGGCGCCGGGAAGACGATCGTCGGCGCCGCCGCGATGGCACGCGCAGGGGCCACCACGCTCATCCTCGTCACCAACACCGTCGCGGCCCGGCAGTGGCGCCACGAGTTGTTGAAGCGAACAACGCTGACCGAGGAGGAGATCGGCGAGTACTCGGGCGCCCGCAAGGAGGTCCGGCCGGTCACCATCGCCACGTACCAGGTGATGACCACGCGCCGGAAGGGCGTGTACACCCACCTCGAGCTGCTCGATGCGCGCGACTGGGGCCTTGTCGTGTACGACGAGGTGCACCTGCTGCCTGCGCCGATCTTCCGGATGACCGCCGACCTGCAGGCGCGCCGCCGTCTCGGGCTCACGGCGACCCTCGTGCGTGAGGACGGCCGTGAAGGCGACGTGTTCTCCCTCATCGGTCCCAAGCGGTTCGACGCACCGTGGAAAGACATCGAGGCGCAGGGCTACATCGCTCCCGCGGACTGCGTCGAGGTGCGCGTGACGCTGACCGACTCCGAGCGGCTCACCTATGCGATGGCCGAGCCCGAGGACCGCTATCGCTTCGCGTCGACGACCATGTCCAAGACGCGCGTCGTCGAGCGGCTCGTCGCCCGGCACAAGGGTGAGCAGATGCTGGTGATCGGCCAGTACCTCGACCAGCTCGACGACCTGGGCGAGCGGCTCGGTGCGCCCGTCATCAAGGGCGAGACGACCGTGAAGGAGCGCGAGCGGCTCTTCGAGGCGTTCCGCAACGGCGAGGTGTCGCTGCTCGTCGTGTCCAAGGTGGCCAACTTCTCCATCGACCTCCCCGAGGCAGCGGTCGCGGTGCAGGTCTCGGGCACCTTCGGGTCCCGCCAGGAGGAGGCGCAGCGGCTCGGCCGCATCCTGCGGCCGAAGGCCGACGGGCGGTCGGCGCGGTTCTACGCCGTCACCGCGCGCGACACCCTCGACCAGGACTACGCCGCGCACCGGCAGCGCTTCCTCGCGGAGCAGGGCTACGCCTACCGCATCGTCGACAGCGAGGACCTGCCGACCCTGGACGCCGCCTGACCGTCAGGCGAGGTCGTCCGGCCCGAGGATGTCCCAGTGTTCCTCCGGGTCGCCGACGCTGGTCGCGGTGGTGCCGCGGCGGACCACCTCGCGGGCCGGCGGCCAGGTAGCGACGTACTGGTCCCCGGTCGGGTCGTCGTAGCGGAGCAGGCTGACCGACTCGATGTCGACGGCGAACAAGTGGAACCGGCCGACCTCGGGCCGCCAGCCGAGCGACTCCGCGACCGCCTCCGCGTAACGGCGCTGCGTCTGCGGATCGGTTTCGTCCCGGGCCCTTCCCCGCAGCTTGAGCTCGCCCTCGTCGCCCTCGCGCCGGGTGACGATGCTGTGCACGAGGATCCGCGGGTCGCGCAGCAGGTCGAGCGCCTTGTGGGACTGCCACATCATCGACAGCCACAGGTCGCCGTCGAGGACGAACGGCTCAACGGGGCTGAGCCGTGGGGACCCGTCCCGGCGGATGGTGACGACGAGCAGCACGCCGGGGCCGACCAGCCGGCGGCGGGCCATCTCGGCCAGTCGCGGCTGCCGCTGCTCAACCTCAGCCCAGCGCATCGGCGCTCACCGCGGGATCGTCGTCGGTGCGAGCGGCCTGGGCCGCCCGCCGCAGCCAGATCCCCGGGTCGTTTGCGTGGTAGACCCACTCGCTCGCCTCGATCGCGGCGAGGAACCGGGTGTAGATCACGGCCTGCCGCAGTGCCGTGATCGGAGCGAGCAGCGTCGCGGCCCGGTCCGGGTCGCTGCCCGGCACCGCCTCCCGCCACAGCCGGGTCCACTCCGCCAGCACCGCCGGCCGGTCCTCCGGCCCGACCCGCTCGAGGAACGCCGACTGGTCCAGCAGCGGATTGCCGACACCGCAGTCGCCCCAGTCGAGCAGCACCAGCCGCTCCGGGGTGCCGTGCACGTTGCCCGGGTGGAAGTCCCCGTGCACCAACGTGTCCGGCAGACCGCATTCCGCGAGCCGGTCCCAGCTGCGGCCCAGCCGGGACAGCAGCCCCTCGAGAACCACCACCGTGTCGCGGTCGAGATTCGCCGCCGAGGCAGTGACGGCGTCGGCCGCCATCGCTGCGAACGAGTCGCGGCGCCAGTCGGGTGCGCCGAGGTGGAGCAGCTCGTCGACCCGACCGCGCCACGCCACCTGCAGCCCGACGAGCATCCGCACCATCGGCAGCAGCAGCTCCGACGGCGGAACGTAGAAGTCCTCCCCCGGCACCTCGGCCAGCAGCACGCGCGGCCCCTCGGTGGCGATCAGCGGTGGGACCAGGTGCGAGTCGATCCGCGACAGGACAGCGCCCTCGTGCGCGAAGAAGGGCGGCACCACCTTGAGCCACGCCCCGCCCTCGGCCGTCGGCAGCCGCCACAGGCTCGACAGGTTCCACGTGCGCACCTGCTCGGGCACGCCGGCCACCGGCGTACCGGCCCCTTCCAATGCGGCAACCGCCCACGCGACGTCGGCGGCCGGACCACCGGGTCGAGCCCACGACTGCCGCAGCGGCTCGGCCGCACCCAGGTCTCCCGTCCACGGGACGAGCGGCGTGCGCGGCGCGGTCGCCACCTCGGCGAGGTAGGTCACCGGCCCGCCGGCGGCGATCGGGCTCGCGTTGCCCTGCAGCAGCCGGAGGACGGTCACCTCGGCTCCGTGCAGGTCCCGGGCCGCGGTCACCACCTCGCGCACCTCCTGCCACCAGGGGGTGGGGACGTCGTACGCCGGCAGCTCCCCGAGCACGTCACCGTCCGGGGTGCACAGCACCAAGGTCACCCGGCGCGGCCCGGGCGGCTGCGCAGCGCTCACTCCGCCGCGTCGAGATCGGTGATCGTCGCGAGTGACGGCCCGCGCTGTCCCTGGACCTCGCGCGCCACGTGCTCGGCGCGCCGCAGCACCCGCAGCACGTTGCGACCGGCGATGCGCCGGAGCTCGTCGTCGGAGTAGCCGCGGCCGCGCAGCTCGGCGAACAAGGCCGGGTACGCCGAGACGTCGGGCAGCCCGTCGGGCATGAACGGGACACCGTCGTAGTCACCGCCGATGCCGATGGCACCCACCCCGGCGACGTCGCGAACGTGGTCGACATGGTCGGCAACGTCCGCGATGGTCGCGGCCGTGGGCGGGTGGCGTTCCTCTCGCCACGTCGCCATCCGGCTCTCCACCTCGGCGGGCGCGTCGGGCAGCTCGGCCTTGAGCCGGCGCTCCTCGGTGTCGCCCTCCAGCCAGGCGTCCGCGATCTCCTGCGAGACGAAGCCGGGCACGAAGGTCACCATGCAGACGCCGCCGTTGTCCGGGAGCTTGCTCAGCACGTCGTCCGGGACGTTGCGTGGGTGGTCGCACAGCGCCCGCGCCGACGAGTGCGAGAAAACGACCGGTGCCTCCGCCGCCGCCAGGGCAGCGTTCATCGTCGCGGGTGCGACGTGGCTGAGGTCGACGAGCATCCCGAGCCGGTTCATCTCGCGCACCACCTCGACGCCGAACGCCGTGAGGCCGTCGTGGGCGGGCTCGTCCGTCGCCGAGTCAGCCCACGGGTTGTTGTGGTTGTGCGTCAGGGTCATGTAGCGAGCGCCGAGCGCGTAGAGCATCCGCAGCGCGCCGAGCGAGCAGCCGATCGACTGACCACCCTCCATGCCGGCCAGCGAGGCGACCCGTCCCTCGCCGGCGATGCGGTCGACGTCGTCCGCGATCAGGGCCAGCTCGAAATGGTCGGGGTAGCGCCGCACCATCTGGTGCAGGCCGTCGAGTTGTTCCAGCGTCGCCGTCACGGCCGTGTCGCCCGGCAGGTCCGACGGGACGTAGACGGACCAGAACTGGGCACCGACGCCGCCGGCCCGCAGCCGCGGGATGTCGGTGTGCAGCGACGGCGTTCCGGCACCGACGTCGAGCCGGTCGAAGTCGTATGCCGCCTTGGTGCGCATCTCCCAGAGCAGGTCGTTGTGCCCGTCGACGAGCGGTGCACCGGCCAGCAGGTCGCGGATCTCGGCAAGGTCGCTCATGCCCAGCCACGCTAGCGCTGTAGCGCCCCCCGGTGATCGTGAAGGATTTCCCCCGCACTTTCCTGCACGATCCTTCCTGATCACCCAGTAGAGTGCCGGCCGGATGTCGACCGGCCTGCCCACCTCGGGAGCACCGGCGGCCCGGGCCGGGTCTGACCCCGCCCTGGCCGCGGAACGCGCCTATCTGACGGCCGCTCGGGCCGAACTTGAGCGGATGCGCAGCAAGACGCTCGCGCTCGACGCGGAGAAGGCCGGTGGCGCCGCCCTGGCGATCGAGTACCTCAAGAGCGCCCTCTACCACCGCGCGCTCGCGCTGCTCGACGACCCGGACACCCCGTTGTTCTTCGGTCGCCTCGACCTGCAGACGGCGCCGCCCGAGCGCTACTACATCGGCCGGCGGCACGTCCACGACGACGCAGGCGACCCGGTGGTCGTCGACTGGCGGGCCGACATCGCCACGGCGTTCTACCGGGCCACCCGAGCCGACCCGATGCACGTCACGCTGCGACGGCGGTTCGGTTTCGAGGGCGGGCAGGTCACGGCGTACGAGGACGAGCACCTCGTGGACCGCACCGAGGCCGACCACCGGTCCGCCATCCTCACCACCGAGATCGAGCGTCCCCGCGTCGGGCCGATGCGCGACATCGTGGCGACCATCCAGCCCGAGCAGGACGTCATCGTGCGAGCCGACTTCGCCGAGACGGTGTGCGTGCAGGGCGCGCCCGGCACCGGGAAGACCGCGGTCGGCCTGCACCGCGCGGCGTACCTGCTCTATGCCCACCGCGACCGCCTGCGCCGGGGCGGGGTGCTGGTCGTCGGGCCGAACACGGCCTTCCTCTCCTACATCGCGCAGGTGCTGCCAGCCCTGGGCGAGGTGGATGTCACCCAGGTGACGCTCGAGGACCTCGTCGCCCGGGTGCCGGTCAGGACGGCGGAGCCCGCGGGGGTGGCGACGCTGAAGGGCGACCCGCGGATGGCGCAGGTGCTGCGGCAGGCGCTTTACGCCGGGGTGCGCCGCCCGTCCGAGCCACTGGTGCTGGCGAGGGGGTCGCGGCAGTGGCGGCTGAGCGCTGCCGAGATGGGCCGGATCATCGAGGAGCTGGCGACGCGGGACGTGCGCTACGGCGCCGCCCGGGCGATGCTCGCGCAGCGGCTGGCCTCGGCGGTGCTGAGCAAGATGGAGGCCGCCGGTGAGTCGCCCGACGACCGCGTGCAGGACACGGTGGCGCGCAGTGCGCCGGTGCGCGCTGCCGTCGAGCGGCTGTGGCCGGCGGTCGACCCGGTGCGACTGGTGCTCCGGCTGCTCGGCGACGCCCGAGCGCTGGCCGCGGCGGCTGACGGGATCCTGAGCACCGACGAGCAGGTGCTGCTGCTCTGGGCCAAGCCGGTGCGTGGGCCGGCGACGGCACCGTGGTCGGCAGCGGACGCTGTGCTCGTCGACGAGGTAGCGGACCTGGTGGACCGGCAGCCCAGCCTGGGGCACGTCGTGCTCGACGAGGCGCAGGACCTGTCGCCGATGCAGCTGCGGGCGGTCGGGCGACGATGCTCCACCGGCGCCGCCACCGTCCTCGGCGACATCGCCCAGGGCACCACGCCCTGGGCCACCGCGGACTGGTCGCAGACGCTCGGCCACCTCGGCAAGCCGGACGCGCACATCGAGGTGCTCCGCCTGGGCTACCGGGTCCCGGCGCTGGTGATCGAGCTGGCCAGCAGGCTGCTGCCGCACATGGCGGTCGGTGTCCCGGCCGCCGAGTCCGTGCGCGACAACCCCGGGCTGCTGTCGTTCGTCGAGACGAGCGACGGGCCGGCCGCCGCGGCAGCTGCCGCCACCGAGGCCCTCGAGCGGGAAGGGTCCGTCGGCCTCATCGTCGCCGACCGGTCGGTCCGCGACGTCACCGTCGCCCTCACGGTTGCCCACGTGGGTCATCAGGTATTGGCCGGCGATGAGGTGTCCTCCCGGCTGACGGTGGTGCCCGCCTCGCTCGCCAAGGGCCTCGAGTACGACCATGTCGTGGTGCTGGAGCCCGCCGACATCGTTGCAGCGGAGCCGAGCGAGCACGTCGGGCTGCGCCGGCTCTACGTCGTCCTCACCAGGGCGGTCTCGGGACTGACCGTCGTGCACTCCCGACCACTGCCGCCGCAGCTCGCCGAGGCAGGCAGCGCATGAGGCACTTGCCGGAGGCCTGGCTGCGGACGGCCGCCCAGATCGGCGCCCGCGGTGACGTCGCGCAGGCCGGCGCCGAGCTGCTCGGCCGCTACGCGGAGCCGCACCGGCACTATCACGGGCTTGCGCATCTCGACGACGTGCTGCGCAACATCGACGAGCTGGCGAGCGAGGCGCACGACGTCGACGTGGTGCGGATGGCCGCGTGGTTCCACGACGCGGTCTACGCCCCTACGTCGTCGGACAACGAGGAGCGCAGTGCCCGGCTGGCCGAGGGGATGCTGTCCACCTTGCGAGTTGTCGACCCCGTCGCGGCCGATGTCGCAAGACTCGTCCGCCTGACTGCAACGCACGCACCGGATGCGGGCGACAGAGACGGTGCCGTCCTCTGCGACGCCGACCTCGCGATCCTGGCGTCGGACGAGGGCGGCTACTCGACGTACGTCCGAGCCGTGCGTGCCGAGTACGGACATCTGGGCGACGCCGCGTTCACGCGCGGGCGCACCTCCGTCCTGCAGGGGCTCCTCGGACGCAACCCGATGTTCTCGACGGAGACTGGTCGGTCGTCGTGGGAGGCCGCGGCTCGGCGCAATGTCTCCGCTGAGCTGGGGCAGCTGGGTGGCGCGGACGTCGACTGACTGCGCCGTCAGTCGTGCGCCGCGTGCCGGATCGAGTCTCGCGACTCGGCGAACCTGATCGCCTCGTAGGCAATCAGGCCGATGAGCAGGGCCGCGAGGACGCCGACCGCGACCAGCGCCGGCAGGTGCGCGGCCACCGGGAGCAGTACGACGAGCAGCCCCGCGACAACGACTCGTTGCTTGTTGACCGAGTGGATGTTGCGCAGCCGGAAGCAGACGTGCGCAATGAGGTAGAGCGCCACGCCGCCGTACATCGCGACGAGCGGGACGGTCGGGAGCGAGTCCCCGAGCCCGTGATGACCCGTGTCGGCCACGTAGCTGACGACGGTCTTCATGCCGAGGGCAAGGAAGACGATGCCGACCACCATCGGGAAGTGCAGATAGGTGTACGAGTCCCGCGCCAGCCGGGCGCGCTCCTGTCCGGTGGCCCGGGTCAGGACCCGCTCGGCGACCGGCGCGACGACGTCGAAGTAGGTCCACCACAACGCCACGCTGATCGCGAGTCCGAGGAGCACCGCGGTCAGCAACGCCCAGGAGATCGGCGCTGAGACGCCGGCAACTCCGGTCGCCACGATCGACTCACCGATCGCGATGATGATGATGAGGCCGTGCCGCTCGGCGAAGTGCGCCGGCGCCGGCAGCCGCCAACCTCCCGCTCGGGAGGTGGTGAAGATCCCCACGTAGTCCACCAGCAGGGCGACGGCCCAGAGGACCACGCGCAGGGACTCCCCCGCCAGCGCGCCGGCCAGGAGCAGCACCGCCCAGATCCCGACGGGCACCGCCGTCCGGAGCAGCTGGCGGCGCAGCCCGTCATCGTCACCGGCGGCCACGAAGTAGACGCCGAGGTGGACCATCCGCCCGACGACGAAGCCGGCGACGAAGACGAGGGGAGCGGCCAAGCCCCCGTGCAGGTCGTGGAAGGCCTCCGGGATGGCGAGGCCCACCGCGAACATCGCAGCCATCGCGATGACCAGCCCGCTGCGCAACAGGCCCTCGTCGGCCTTGGCCTGGTTGCCCAGCCAGGCGAACGCGGTCCAGCCGAACCACAGCAGACCGAGGACCATCAGGCCGTGCAGCGCGCCGGACCAGGTGGGGTCGTGCGACATCAGCGCCGTCACCTGGGTGATGGCGAAGACGAACACCAGGTCGAAGAACAGCTCGAGCGACGTCACCCGCGAGGACTCGTCGGTGCCATGGATGTGCTTGTGCAGGTCCCGCTTCACCAGCACTCCCTCCGCCGCTCCGCACCAGAGGATGGCGCGGCTCGAGCCACCCGCGTCACGTCTTTCGCTGCCGGCGTAGGCCCGAGTCGCGCAGCCGGATGATCAGCTCCCGGCCGGTGACCGGCTCGGCACCGAGCTGCACGGCCCGCTCCCGCAGCTCGGCGGGCAGGTCGTAGTGGTCGCCCTGGAAGGCACGGCGCGGGATCCCGAGCGCGTCCGCCAGCCCGTGCAGCTCCTCGTACGACGTGTCGCTGACCAGATGGCACCACAACCTGTCGCGAAACGGCCAGATGGGTTCGTCCACGAGCAGCGCCATGGGCACAATGCTGCCGTGACCGACTGCCTGCTCGCAGCCCGCGCCCGGGTACTGCACGACCTGGCGGCCCGCGGCATGGACTCGGCGCGCACCGTGTCGATCGTCGACGACGTCCTCACCGCCCGGCGGTGGTGGGTCGAGCAGTGGCCGGACGGGCACCAGTACGTCGCCTGCCTGGTCGCCCAGGACGTCCAGGAAGCCCTGCTCGAGACGGTCGGGCGGTGGCCGCTGTGCTCCCTGCACGAGGTGGACGCCGAGCCGCCACACGAGCTGCGGGTCACGCCCGACCTCGGGCCCGACCCGCAGTGGGTCTGCGAGGAGCATGGCCGGGTCGTCGCCCCGGTCGGAGCCCTGAACACCTGACTCAGTCGGCCGGCTCGGGGTCGATGGTTCGCGCCATCCGGTGCGCGATCGGCCGGAAGCCGCGGCCCGGCCAGAAGCGGGACGACAGCAGGTTGGTCGTCCGCCAGTCGGTGACCATGCTGGTGGCCCCGGCATCCGTTGCCGCGGCCATCGCCGCAGCGGTGAGGGCCAGCCCCACGCCGCGCCCCCGCGCCGACTCCGCGACCACGGCCCAGGCCAGCTCCGAGGACTGCGGCGGGACCAGCCAGTCCTCCTCGCCGAGGTACCAGATCGCCGCGCCCAGGACCTCGCCGTCCACCGACGCCAGCAGGTAGTGCGCCTCGGGATTCGCCAGCTCCTCGCGGTGCGACTCCTCGAGCTGGCCGAAGAACGAGGGACCGACGCGCGCGAAGACCGGTGACTGCACCTGGTGGCGGCCGATCACGGGAGCGAGTGAGAGGACCGCGTCCAGGTCGGCGGGCGTTCCGGGCCGGACGTCGACGCCGTCCGGTGCCGGCGTCGGGTCCTCGAGGGTGCGCACGGCGTAGGCCTGCTCGTGACCGAAGCCGAGGTCGACGAGGGCGTCGTGCAGGGCAACGTCGGCGACGTTGACCATCGCGGTATGGGTGCGCGCGCCGGCGGGTACCCAGCCGGCCGCCTGCACGGCGTACGCGGCCCTGATCGCGTCCAGCTCACCGACGACACCCCACGCCGGTGCCGCCTGCGCGCCGCCGGAGGGAGCCGCCAGCCAGGCAGCGGCGAGCTCGCCCTCGCGCACCGCGACCGTCCCCGTCAGGCCTGCGATGCGCGCCCGCAGCTGCCCCGGGTCACCGAGCCGGCCACCGAGCAGCGGCTCGGCCGCCCGGGCATGCAGGTAGGAGTCGGCGGCCAGCGCCGCCACCGCGTCGACGTCCTCGGCCGCGAAGGACCTGGTCTGGATGGGCACCCGCGCACGGTAGGGAACAGACACCACGACCGCCACCGGAAATGCCGACGGGCGGCCCCTCCGAGGAGGAGCCGCCCGTCGTGTCGAACTGGTGTGGGACTAGAAGTCCATCCCGCCCATGCCGCCGTCGCCGCCACCGGGCATGGCCGCAGAGGCCTTCTCCGGCTTCTCCGCGATGACCGCCTCGGTGGTGAGGAACAGGGCTGCGATCGAGGCCGCGTTCTGCAGTGCTGAGCGCGTCACCTTGGCCGGGTCGATGATGCCGGCCTTGATCATGTCCTTGTACTCACCGGTCGCCGCGTCGAGCCCGTGACCGGGCTCGAGGTTGCGCACCTTCTCGACGACGACGCCGCCTTCGAGACCCGCATTGATGGCGATCTGCTTGAGCGGTGCCTCCAGCGCGATGCGCACGATGTTGGCACCCGTGGCCTCGTCACCCTGGAGGTCGAGCTTCTCGAAGGCGCTGACCGATGCCTGCAGCAGAGCGACGCCACCACCGGCGACGATGCCCTCCTCCACGGCTGCCTTGGCGTTGCGCACCGCGTCCTCGATGCGGTGCTTGCGCTCCTTGAGCTCCACCTCGGTGGCCGCGCCGGCCTTGATGACGGCGACGCCGCCGGCCAGCTTGGCGAGGCGCTCCTGCAGCTTCTCGCGGTCGTAGTCGGAGTCCGACTTCTCGATCTCGGCGCGGATCTGGTTGACCCGGCCGGCGATCTGCTCAGCGTCTCCGGCGCCGTCGACGATCGTCGTCTCGTCCTTGGTGACGACGACCTTGCGGGCCCGGCCGAGCAGGTCCAGGCCGGCGTTCTCCAGCTTGAGACCCACCTCTTCGCTGATGACCTGGGCACCGGTGAGGATCGCGATGTCCTGGAGCATGGCCTTGCGACGGTCACCGAAGCCGGGCGCCTTGACGGCAACCGACTTGAAGGTGCCACGGATCTTGTTGACCACCAGGGTCGCCAGGGCCTCACCCTCGACGTCCTCAGCGATGATCACCAGCGGCTTGCCCGACTGCATGACCTTCTCGAGCAGCGGGAGCAGGTCCTTGACCGACGCGATCTTGGAGTTGGCGATGAGCACGTAGGGGTCGTCGAGGACGGACTCCATGCGCTCCGGGTCGGTGACGAAGTAGGGCGAGATGTAGCCCTTGTCGAAGCGCATGCCCTCGGTGAGCTCGAGCTCGAGGCCGAAGGTGTTGCTCTCCTCGACGGTGATGACGCCTTCCTTGCCCACCTTGTCCATCGCCTCGGCGATCATCTCGCCGATGGCCGGGTCGGCCGCGGAGATCGACGCGGTGGCGGCGATCTGCTCCTTGGTCTCGACCTCCTTGGCCAT
>JAVEDB010000092.1 GCA_030841185.1 Actinomycetota bacterium | reverse complement strand
CCGGTCGAGGCGTGGGGGATGCGCCTCGAGCACGGCGGCCGGGTCCTCACCTACTCCGCCGACACCGGGCCGACCGACGCGCTCGTCGACCTCGCTCGCGACGCGGACGTGTTCCTGTGCGAGGCGTCGTTCCAGCACGGCGGCGACAACCCGCCCGACCTGCACCTGACCGGACGGGAGGCCGGCGAGCACGCGACGCGGGCCGGCGCGCGCCGGCTGCTGCTGACCCACGTGCCGCCGTGGTACGACGCGGGGCAGGCGGAGGCGGAGGCGGGTACGACGTTCACCGGGCCGCTCGAGCTGGCCAAGCCCGGTGCGGCGTACGACGTCTGAGGTTTTCTGTCCTTCATCTAAGGTTCCGGGCATGGATCGCATCGACGGCCGCCGGCCCGACCAGCTCCGTCCGGTCACGATCACCCGACGGTGGCTCGACCACGCGGAGGGCTCGGTCCTCGTCGAGTTCGGGAAGACCCGGGTGCTCTGCGCGGCCTCGGTGACCCAGGGCGTGCCGCGCTGGCGAAAGGGCAGCGGGCTCGGCTGGGTGACCGCGGAGTACGCGATGCTGCCCCGGTCGACGAACACCCGCTCGGACCGTGAGTCGGTCAAGGGCCGCATCGGTGGCCGGACCCACGAGATCTCCCGGCTGGTCGGCCGGTCGTTGCGGTCGATCGTCGACTACAAGGCGCTCGGGGAGAACACCATCGTGCTGGACTGCGACGTGCTGCAGGCCGACGGCGGCACCCGCACGGCCGCCATCACCGGCGCCTACGTCGCGCTCGCCGACGCCGTGTCGTGGCTGCGCGAGCGTGGCTCCCTCGTTGCCGAGCCGCTGACCGGCTCGGTCGCGGCCGTGTCCGTCGGCATCGTGGGCGGCGAGCCGCTGCTGGACCTCTGTTATGAGGAGGACGTCACCGCGGAGACCGACATGAACGTCGTGATGACCGGGGCGGGCGCCTACGTGGAGGTGCAGGGGACCGCTGAGGGTCAGCCGTTCGACCGTGCGGCACTCGACGCGCTGCTCGACCTGGCTGCGGCCGGGTGCACCGACCTCACCCAGGCGCAGAGTTCCGCGCTGGGTTCCTGACCAGCCGGTGGTCGCCCGACTCGTCCTCGCGACGCGCAACCCGCACAAGGTCGTGGAGCTCCGACCGATCCTGCTTTCGGCGGGCGTCACGGTGGAGCTCGTCGGCATGGACCAGTTCCCCGATGTGCTCGACGTGGTCGAGGACGGGTTGACGTTCGCCGCCAACGCGGCCAAGAAGGCGCGCGAGGTGGCGCAGGCCACCGGGCTGCCGGCGGTCGCTGACGACTCGGGCCTTTGCGTCGATGCGCTGAACGGCATGCCCGGCGTCTTCTCCGCCCGCTGGGCCGGCCTGCACGGTGGCGACCGCGCCAACGTCGAGCTGCTGCTTGCCCAGCTCGGCGACGTGGCCGACGCGGATCGCGCGGCCCACTTCGCGTGTGCCGCGGCGCTCGCCCTTCCCTCGGGGGACGAGCGGGTTGCCGAGGGGCGCATCGACGGCCTGGTCATCCGCGCGCCGCGCGGCGAGGGCGGGTTCGGCTACGACCCGATCTTCACGCCGGTCGGCTCGTCGCTGACCCTGGCCGAGATCCCGGCGGCCGAGAAGAACGTGATCTCGCACCGCAGCCAGGCATTTCGGGCCCTGGCACCGGCCCTGCGCGACCTGGTGGTTCCGTGAGCGTCGGTCAGCGCTCATTCCTGCGGTTGAGCCTGATGGCGAGATAGGCCCCGGCGATTGCCGGACCGAAGAGGCCCACGACGCCGAGCACGAGCACGGGAAAGAGCAGGATCAACGTCACGGGGTGCCTCCTGTGGGGACGACGGACATCGTCGGAGCCGGGTTGCCTTCGCCGCCGGCGCCGCTGCTCGTGACGACCAGCGCCAGCCCGCCCAGGACGAGCACGAGCGCGGGGAGCAGGGTCAGCGCGGTTGCGACGGCTTTCTCCCGGCTGGTCCATTGCGTGGAGGCCCAGACCAGGATGATCCCGACGATCGGGCCGACGATGGGGACGACGAACGTCCCGACCGTGAGGGACAGCACCGCGATGATCTCGAGCGTGCCCCACGGACTGGGTGGTGAGACGGCGGGGGATGCCGAAAGGCCTGCACCGGTCTGGGCGGCCGCGACGATCTCCTCCGGAGTGCCGAGCTCCTGGATCATGTTGCGCACGTCGGCGTCGCTGGCCCCGTCGGCGAGCCCGGACTCCAGATGGCTGCGCAGCTCCGCCAGCAGCTCGTCCCTGTCGTGCGGCGGGAGTGCTCGTGCCGCGTGCTGCAGTCGACTCAGGTACTCCTCGGCCAATGGGTGCATGGCGGTTCTCATGGCGTCACCTTCACGAGGATGTTGTCGACAGTGTCGCGGAAACGACCCCACTCGGCGGTGAAGTCGTCGAGGGCCCGACGTCCCTTGGCCGTGATCGCGTAGTACTTGCGAGGCGGCCCACCTGCGTCGGAGTCGCGCCAGGTACTCGCGACGCGACCGTCCTTCTGCAACCGGGACAGCAGGGGGTAGAGCGTGCCTTCGCCGGTCACCATGCCGTCCATCGCCCCCAGGCTGCGGACCAGGTCGAAGCCATAACGCTCCTCGTCGGAGAGCAGGGCCAGCACGCAGTACTCGAGCGCCCCTCGCCGGAGCTGACTGAGCACGTCGGCCGCAACTACCACGCGTCACAAGGTACATCGGGACGCGAGGTAGTACAAGGCCTCGTCAGGTGGTTCACTGGGAGCACGCCCCGGACCCCGGCGGGCCGGCAGAACGTGCCGCGCGTGTGGGTTGGGCGCCAGGGGTCAGTCCCGCTCCCCTCATCGCACTAGGGGTGCAGCGCGCGGACGCATCTGCTTCGGTCGGTCGCAGAAGGAACGCCCCTCCTCCGGCAAGCGGGGAGGGGCGTTCCGTGCGTGATGTGGCTACTTCGCGCTGAGCACGAACGTGTCGGTGTAGGTCTTGCTGACGTCGATCGTCTTGCCCTTGACCGCGGGGTTGAACGTCGTGAGGACCTTCACGTTGGTGGGCGGGCCGGTCGGAGGCATGATGCCGGTCGGGTTGTAGATGCCCTTCTCGGCGGCCAGCGCCTTGACGTACGCGGCCAGGCCGACGCCGGAGTAGTAGTCGGCTGGCATCTTCGCGGCGATTTCGGCGGCTGTGTGTGCCTGGATCCATTTGAGCGTCTTGACGTAGGCATTGACGAGCTTCTGGACGGTCGCCGGGTGGCTGTCGACGTAGCTGGTCATCATGTAGAGGCAGGTTGCGGGGTACTCCCCGCCGAGGTACTTCGCCGTTCCCGCGGCGGTCCGCATGTCGAGCAGGATGTAGGCCTGCTTGTTGGCGAGCAGCTGCGAGACCGTCGGCTCGGTGGTCATCGCACAGTCGACGTTCTTGTGCGTCATCGCGCCGATCAACGTCGGCCCGGACTGGACCCCGATGCGGTGGGTGGTCTTCGGGTCGACACCGTTCTTGGTCGCGAGGTACTGGGTGAGGAAGTCGGTCGAGGAGCCGGTGTCGGTGATGCCGAGGTTGCGCCCCTTCCAGTCAGCGGGGGAGTTGATCTTCCCCTTGAGGTCGTTGCGGCACAGCTCGACCTCGCCCGGCGTGACGAGCATCGACACAACAGACTCAGCCGACTGCCCGAGGCCCTGCAGCGCGATGGTGTGGTCGTAGAACCCTCCGACGCCGTTCACCTTGCCCGCCAGCATGTTCGTGGTGGCGTCGACGCCGGCCGGCTCGTCGGAGAGTGTGATGTTGAGGTTCTGTTCCTTGTAGTAGCCAAGTCGCTCGGCCAGCATGAACGGCAGGTAGATCTGCTTGTTCAGGCCGCCGACCATGATGCTGACCTTGTCGCCGGCGGTGGCGCCGACGTTCTGCTGCTTCTTGTTTGACGAGGTGGTGCTGGCCGTCGACGCACAGCCGGTCACGGCCAGTGCGGCCGCGATTCCGACCGCTACGAGGGCTCGGGTGGGGGACACGGGATCTCCTTCTTTGTTGCCGGATGTTGACGAGACCTGCGGGGGGTGACCGGCTAGAGCTCTGGGCCGGACAGCTGGGGTGGGCGCCACCGGAGAAGCCGGTTCTCGAGGCGCGTGATGAGGAACTCCGCGGCGAGCGCGACGACGCCCATGATCACCATGGCCGCCCAGACGCCATTGGCGTTGAACGTGCCCTGGGCCTGTTTGATCAGTTGGCCGAGGCCTTGCGAGGCACCGAGGAACTCACCGACGATCGCGCCGATGAGGGCGAAGCCGAAGCTGACGTGCAGGCTCGCGATGATCCAGGTGAACGCCGAGGGCAGCACGACATGGCGGGTTACCTGCCAGCGGGAGCCGCCCAGGATGGTGGCGTTGGCGATCAGGTTGCGGTCCACCTCTCGCACGCCCTGGAACGCGTTGAAGAAGACCCCGAAGAACACCAGCACGATGACCAGCAGGATCTTCGACTCGATGCCCAGGCCGAAGGCCAGGATGAACACGGACCCGAGCACGATCCGGGGGATGGAGTTGAGCACCTTGATGTAGGGGCTGAAGACCTCGGCCAGGAACCGGATCCGGCCGAGCGCGATGCCGCACACGATGCCGAGCACGGTGCCGATGATGAAGCCGATGAACGCTTCCTCGAGGGTGACCTTGATCTGGTCGCCCAGCGAACCGAGCGCCGTTCCCTGGGTCACCCAGATGTGCAGCTGGTTGACGATTCCCGACGGCTTCCCGTACAGGATCACCTTGCGGGAGTCGTTGCCGACGAACAGCTGCCATCCCCCGATGAGTACGGTCAGCACCGCGAGCTGGGCAGCATGGACGAGCAGCTTGTGCTTGCGGACCTTCGCCTGGTAGCTCCCCGGCGTCTTCACCGTCTCGCTCTTCCCGCTGATTTTCGTCAGCGGCGTCACGGCGGCCATCAGGAGGCCGCCCTGGTCACGTCGGTTGTCTGGGCGTAGGCGATGTCGACCTCGGAACGCAGCGCCTCCCAGATCTGGTGGTAGAGGGCGACGAAGCGCGGCTCGAAGCGGATCTCCTGCACGACGCGGGGCCTGGGCAGGTCGATGTCGTACGTCGCCTTCACCGTGCCGCCCGGTCCCGCGGTCATGACGACGACCTTGTCCGCGAGCGCGATGGCCTCTTCGAGGTCGTGCGTGACGAACACGACTGCGGGCCGGGTGAGGTCCCACAGCTGCAACAGCTCGTTGGACATGATCGCCCGGGTCTGCACGTCGAGTGCGCTGAACGGCTCGTCCATGAGCAGGATCTGCGGCTCGTTGATGAGGCTCTGGGCGAGGGCGACCCGTTTGCGCATTCCACCGGAGAGCTGGTGCGGGAAGCGGTCCTCGAAGCCCGACAGCCCGACGCGGCGAAGCCAGTCACGCGCCGCGGCATTGGCCTGTGTCTTCGAGGTGCCCCGGAAGCGGGGACCGAGGGCGACGTTGTCGAGCACCGACTTCCACGGCAGGACGGCGTCGTTCTGGAAGACGAAGCCGACGCCCGGTGTGATGCCCGAAACGGGCTCGCCGTGCACGGTGACCGTGCCGACGGACGGGCGCTCCAGGCCGGACACCAGCGTGAGCGTTGTGGACTTCCCGCAACCGGTCGGGCCGACGATCGCACAGAACTCACCCGGGGCCACCTGGAGGTCCAGATCGCTCAATGCCGTGTACACGGATCCGTTCGGCGTGGTGAACCTCTTGGTCACCCCGTCCAGATCGATCGCGGATGGGGCGAGTCCGGCCGGCGAGGCACCACGACGTTGCGGTGACGTTGACATGGTGTTGCTCCTTGGTTTCCAGGAGCCGTCACCGTAGGAGCGACTGTGGCCGAGGCACAGACTTCTGCGGCTTTGCCGAGTTAGTCGCGTTACCGCGACTTCTGCTCTTTTTGCTCACGCGCTCAGGGCTCGGCGAAAGGCTGGTCGGTGAGGCAAACTCGTACCCGGCAAGAGGAGGGAGCGGCCAGTGCGTCGGCCCAGGGCGATGTCGTCGGTGATCACGCGCTACGTGCTGGTGATCCTCGTCGTGACGATGCTCCTTGGTTTCGCCCTTTACTCACAGGTCACCAGGCGGATCCTGGACAGTCATACCGAGCGGCTGGCGTTGACGGTCGCGCAGAGTGTCGCGGCCAATGACTCGGTACGGGCCGAAATGGCGGCCGGCGACGCCGACAGCCACGTCCAGCAGATCGCCGAACAGATCCGCAAGGCGACCGGCGCCGCTTACGTGGTGGTCATCGACCGCAACGGCGTACGTCATTCGCACCCCAACCAGGCACTGGTCGGTCAGCGCATCGAGGAACCCGTGATCGCCCTCGACGGGCGAACGCACGTCGGCATCGACCCGGGCAGCCTCGGCCCGTCAGCAAACGGCAAGGCACCGCTGCGGGCACCGGACGGCAGCATCATCGGCGAGGTGTCGGTGGGCTTCCTCGAGAAGTACGTCTCGCGGCAACTCTGGGACGAGATCCCTGTCTTGCTGCTCTACACAGGGGCGGCCCTGCTCGTCGGCGTTCTCGCCTCGCTGGTGCTGGCACGACGGCTCAAACGGATGACGTTCGGGCTCGAGCTGCACGACCTGGCGTCGTTGTTGCAGGACCGCGAGGCCATGTTGCACGGCATCCGTGAAGGGGTGATCGCGTTCGACCACCAGGGCCGGCTCAGCATGGTCAACGACGAGGCGCTGCGCCTGCTCAAGCTGCGCAGCGCGACGCTGGGTGAACCCCTCGACAAGCTGTTGCCCGACGGCCGACTCCGTGACCTGCTCAGCGGCCAGATCGAAGGCCAGGACGAGTTCGTCCTCACCGACGCGCATCTCCTCGTCGTCAACCGGATGCCGGTGCGCGTCGGTGGCCGGGACGTGGGCTCGGTGGTGACGGTGCGGGACCGGACCGAGCTCGAGGCCCTCCTGCGCGAGCTGGACAGCGTCCATGGTTTGACCGACGCCCTGCGGGCGCAGCAGCACGAGTTCTCCAACCGGATCCACGTGCTGTCCGTGCTCCTCAGCATGGGCGAGTACGACGAGGCGCTGGCCTATCTCAGCGAGATCTCTACGGCGAGCGCCGGTCGGGCCGAGGAGCTGCGCTCCCGCATCGCGCCGGCGTCGCTGGCCGCGCTGCTGCTCGCCAAGATCACCATCGCCGCCGAACGCGGCATGCTGCTCGAGCTGACCGATGACTCGCGGCTGGACAACCCTGGACCTGACCCGCAAGCCCTGCTCACCATCGTGGGCAACCTCGTCGACAACGCGATGGACGCCGTGACGGGCGCGCCGCCGCCACGTCGGATCGTCGTGCACCTTGCCTACGACGACGAGGCCCGGCTCATCACCGCCGCGGTCTCCGACAGCGGACCAGGGGTGCCGCCCGAGCTGGTCGACCGTCTCTTCCAGGACGGCTACACCACCAAGAGCCCGCGGGCCGGTCTTCAGCGCGGCCTGGGGCTGGCGCTGGTCCACCGGCTGGTCAACCAGCTCGGCGGTCACATCGAGGTGAGCTCAGGTCCGAGTCCGACGTTCACGGTCACCCTGCCGGTGCCCGTGGCGGACCTGGACCGCACCGATGCCGCCGTCGCGAGTGAGGCCTCGTGATCAGGACGGTTGTGGTCGACGACGACTACCGCGTCGCGAAGGCACACGCCGACGCGGTCAGCCGCGTGGAAGGCTTCGAGGCAGTCGGCCAGGCGCACTCGTGCGACGAGACCCGCACCATGGTGGAGTCGCTGCAGCCGGACCTGCTACTGCTCGATCTGTACCTCCCGGACGGGCACGGGCTCGACCTGATGCGCTCCCTCTCCCTTCTCGACCTGATCCCCCGGCCCGACTTCATCGTCATCACCGCCGCACGAGACATCGCGAGCGTTCGCACGGCCATGCAACTCGGTGCCATGTACTACCTGGTGAAGCCCTTCGGGTTCGACCAGCTGCGCGAGCAGCTGCAGGCCTATCGGCAGCTCCACGAGGGGCTCGACGAGTCGGCGGTGGCGAACCAGCACACCGTCGACGCGCTCTACGGCCTGCTCCGGGGCCCCGCGGCCCGGGTCGCCGACCGCCGCCGCCTACCGCCGACCATGGCTCGGGTCCTCGACGTGGTCCGGTCAGCCGGCCACGACGTCTCCGCTGCCGACGTCGCAGACCGGCTCGGCGTCAGCCGGGCAACCGCCCAGCGCTACCTCGCCGACCTGCTCCGTCGCGGGCTGGTCGAGCTCGACCTCAACTACGGCAGCACCGGCCGGCCGGAACACCGCTACCAGGTGCGCGGCCGGCAATGAGGCGGTCGCCGGGACAGCCAGCCCTCGGTCAGGACTGGTACTTGCCGAGGAACCAACCGTCGATGGACGTGGCCATCCCGCGCCACGGGACTCCAGGGTGTCCGAGCTCGGGCATCGCAAAAGTTCCCGTGAAGATGCGGGCGTCGAGCAGGTGGATGTAGGAGAACGGCTCCGGTCCGAGGCGCTTCTGGCGCTCTTCCTTGTCTATGTAGACCTGCCGGATCTCATCCGCCATGACATGGGACTCGCCTGTGTCGAAGGCCGCTGCCTTCGCGAAGCGCGCATCGTGCGCCTCTGCCCACCGAAAAGGCGAGCACAGGTCGCCCGTGACCAGGCTCCCGTGCACGTTCAGGCTGATGGCGATGGTCGAGTCAAGCTGGTACACCAACCTGACAAGGCCCTGGAGTGCCCAGTCGAACAACGGCGGTATCTCCGGCGCCGGAGGAACTGCCGGATCCGCCAGAATGCTCGTTTCACCTTGCTCGGCCATGGTTGCTCCTTCCATTCCCTTCGGTGCGGGAGGGGGGACTCGAACCCCCACGCCCGAAGGCACTGGCACCTAAAGCCAGCGTGGCTGCCGTTACACCACTCCCGCTCGCGTCACATGGTAGATCGTCAGTCGAGACCGAGGTCCTTGCGCAGCTTGGCGACGTGACCGGTGGCCTTGACGTTGTACTGCGCCTGTTCGATCGTGCCGTCCTGGTCGATGACGAAGGTCGAGCGGATCACGCCGGTCACCGTCTTTCCGTACAGCTGCTTCTCGCCGTACGCGCCGTAGGCATCCAGCGTCGTTCGCGACGGGTCGCACAGCAGCGGATAGTTGACGTTCTTCTCGTCGCGGAAGCGCTTCTGCTTCGCCGGCTGGTCCGGGGATATGCCGAGCACGGAGTATCCGGCGCCCTTCAGCGACGAGAGGTTGTCGCGGAAGTCGCAGGCCTGGGTCGTGCAGCCCGGTGTGGACGCCGCCGGATAGAAGTACACGATCACCTTCTGCCCCCGCAGGTCGGACAGCGTCGTCTCTTTGCCGTCGGCGTCCGGGAGGGTGAAGTCGGGCGCGGGGTCGCCGGGGCTCAGCTTGGTGGTCATGTCCGCGAACCTACCCGCCGCGCCGCGGGTCGCGGGACCGAGTCAGGACGTGGGGTGATGGCTGCACATGCGCATAGGCTCCCCGATCATCGGGCAGGACAGGTGCCGGAGGTTCCTATGACGAGCGACGCGGATCCCGTCCCCGGGATGAGCTACGAAGCCCGAACGAATGCTGCCGCCGGCAGGGAGCGCTCCCCGGCGGAGATCGAGGCCGAGATCGAACAGACACGGGTGCGCCTGGCCGGCACGGTGGACGCGATCGCAGATCGGGTCAAGCCGGCAAATGTCGCCCGCCGGGGCGTCGAGGCCGCGCGGGCGCAGCTCGTGGACGAGCGCGGCCAGCCGCGAACCGCCATGATCGCCGCCCTGGCGGTGGCCGCACTGGCCGTCGGCGCCCTCCTGTTCCGGCGCCACTCGAGGTGACTGCCCCCGGCGTACGACCCGAATGACGGCAGGCGGTTCTGACCCGGTCGCCCTGGGTATCAGGCCTCGGCGGCGGACCCGTTGTCGAGCCGCCGTTGTCCGGAAGCCAAGAGACACCGACCCTGGGGGGCGCCATGTGCTCGAGCACGGCTCGGGCCGAGTGCGTGCTACCGCTCGCGGAGACCTCAGCCGCTCAGGCGAGGCGTTTCCTGCGGCAGACGGGGTGCGCCGAGCACGCCAAGCATGTTCTTGAGGACGCCGTCCTTCTCGTCAGCGAGCTGGTGACCAACTCGGTGCGCTACGGCGGTCCGCCCGTCGTGGTCGCGGTCGACTGCGAGGAGACGGCCCTCACGGTGCGGGTCCGCGACGGCAATCCGGTGCTCCCCGAGATCCAGTCGGTGCCGTCGTCGGCTGAGCGCGGCCGGGGCCTGACCCTGCTCGACATCGTGTCCGCAGACTGGGGTGTCGAGCGAGATGTGGACGGCAAGCAGGTGTGGTTTGTCCTGCGCTGACCGCGACACGTAACCCGTCAGTCGGGGTGAGCGCCGGAGCGAGGGGAGGCAGCGATATCGTCAGCGTTGTGCCGGCCACCTTGGAGCTTGACCCCGTGCCAGCGAGCGTCGGGGAGGCCCGCCGTTTCACCATCGACACCCTGAGCGGCTGGCGCCGAGACGACATCGCGATCACCGCCGCCCTGCTGGTCACCGAGCTCGTCACCAACGCGATCTTGCATGCCCGCACCGTCGTGTACCTGCGGCTCGAACGCCAGGGTCAGGCCGTGCGGGTAGAGGTTCGCGACGGGTCGCCGGCCAGGCCGGCGCTTCGGCATCACAGTCTCGACTCGACGACCGGCCGTGGTCTGGCGCTGGTGGCCCGGCTGGCCAGGTCATGGGGCGTGGACGTGGGGGGTGCTGGAGCGGGCAAGACCGTGTGGGTCAACATCCAGCCCAACGCGGACGAGCAGTGGTCCGACAACCTGCTCCTGATCGACGAGGAGGCCGGCCAGATCATGGACGTCTTCGGCGACGAGGAGGACCCCGGCGCCACGGCCGGTGGCGGCAGCCCGGTCGCGCAGGCTCGAGTCCTCGCCCGCTACGGGCGATGCGCGTGAGCGACGAGCAGGCTGCTGTCGGGCTCGTCGAGGTCCGGGTCCTCGAGATGCCGTTGGACGTGTACGCCCGATCCACCCAGCACTGGGACGAGCTCATGCGAGAGTTCGCCCTGATCTCTCTGGACAGCGACCGTGGCGAAGAGGCCCACGCCAGGCCGCTGCCTCGTCGGCTTAATGCGCTCATCGACGAGTTGACACACAACTTCTCGGCCTTCACCGCCAACACCGAGGCCGAGCGCGACGAGGCCCTTGCACGAGGTCAGCGAACCATCGACCTGGCCTACCAGCTCCCCGCCGAGGTCGCCGACGGCGCGCGCCGGCTGGGCGCGATCCTGGAGGAGGTGGACGACTACTGCCGGGCCGGCAAGCACCTGATCACGCTGGCCACGCCGCCTGAGTCGTTGGCGTTCCGGCAGTGGTACCTCGAGGAGTTCATCGAGCAGATCGAGACCCGGCGCGAGCCCAGGCCCTGGAGTGCCTACGTGGCGGAACACCACGCCGACCAGGCATGGGTGTCGCGCTGAGCTCACGCTCAGGCTCGCGCTCACCCCGGTGCCGCGTCTCCTCGGGACTACACTGGAGGGACGAGGCGCCTTACGTGTGACGGCCAGACAGCAGTTGTGCCGTCGTCGCAGGCTCGACGTCTTCCTTTATGGAGAGGCGTCACCCATGACTGCCCAAGAATCTGTGGCAGAGTCCTTCCCCGGTCCGTTGGTGGAAGCCTTCACCTCGATCGCCCAGCACATCCACGCGTCTGACAACGTCGAGGACACCTTCGCGCGCATCACATCCGCTGCCGTCCATGCCATGAGCGGGTGCGAGGCCGCCAGTGTGAGCGTCCTCGAGAAGGCCGGGCCGGTGACGCACGCCGCGACCTCGCCACTCGCGGACCTTGGCGACCAGATCCAGTACGCCGAGAACGAGGGGCCGTGTCTCGACGCCGCGATGGACGAGCGCTGGGTATACACGCCCAATCTCGCCGTCGACCCCCGATGGCCTCGGTCTGCCCAGCGCATGGCGCGGGAGCTCGGGGTCAAGAGCATGCTCTCCTGCCGGTTGACGATGGAGGCCGCGCCGAGCCACACCTTGGGTGGCATCAACTTGTACGCGACAGCCTTTGACGCCTTCACCGAGGACGACCAGTCGCTCGCCGTCCTGCTCGCGTCGCTGGGTGCGGTCGTTGTCGACGCGTCGCGTCAGCAAGCGGGGTTGCGCGCGGCCATCCAATCGAGGCAGGTCATCGGCGAGGCGATCGGCATCCTCCGCAGCCAGGGCAACCTGACGAGCGACCAGGCCTTCGACATGCTCGCCAAGGCGTCCCAGCGGATGAACGTCAAGCTGCGCGAACTGGCCGGTCGGATCGCCGACGGCTCACATACTGGCCGCGGCCTCTGATCCGTCGATGCCCGCGGCCGGGTGCCCGGGGCTGACGATGAACCACACCCGCTTGCCCGTCCCCGTCGTCTCGTGACCCCAGCGGTCGGCCAACTGGTCCAGGAGCCAGATGCCGCGCCCACCGAGCGAGTCGGCTTCGCGCGACACTCTCCGCACTGGTGGTGCGGGGCTGGCATCGCTCACCTGCACGAGGACGGACCCGGACGGCTCACGCGCGATGGAGAGGCGCCGCGGGGGATAGGAATGCCGCAGCGCATTGGTCACGACCTCGCTCGTAAGCAGCGTGGGCGCCAGGTCGTCGGTCTCCATGCCCCACTCGCGCCACATGGCGGCGACGAGGCCTCGAGCGATGCGCGGCGCCTCGGCGGAGTCGGGCAGATCGATGGAGGTCGGCGGGTCGAAGACGAGGGCTCCCCGTCGGTCCTGGTCCATGGATGGTCGCTCCCACTTCTTGAGAGACCTCCCCCCTGCCCCGGGACCCCGGCCCTAACCCTTTCCGTCCCTAGTCGCTGGCCGTGTCCTCGGCCACCGATTCCGAACCTTCCCCGGCGACGAATTCCGCCGCGTGGTCGCGGGCCTCGGCTCGCTCGTCCCGCTTCTTGGCGAGCTCGTCTCGGGTGACCCCCGCCGGCGTACCCCTCAGCAGCTGGTGTGCGGCACGCAGGGCAGGATCGTCGCTGTCCGGTGACTCCCCGGCCACCAGCGAGCAGATCGCCCGCGAAAGCCGGGCAACCTTCACGTTGCTGTCCTGCGAGGCCTGGCTGAGCACCGCCCAGGCGGCCTCGCTGTCCACCCCCCGGGTCACCATCAAGATGCCCTTTGCCTGCCCGATCAGCTCGCGGGTCCCGAGTGCCTCGCGCAACTGGGCGATGACCTTCTCTGCCTGGCCTTCTGTCGGTACGCCGGTCGCAGCCCGGTCCATCTCGGCAGCCTCCGTAACTGAACGCCGCCGGCGCCCGTGCTCTCGAGCTGCCGGTCCCCATCAGGCATGTTGCCAGCAGGGCCGGTCCGGAAACCACCAACGAGGCCCGGAGCGGGTGTGATCATCGGGGACATGACGGATGTCGTGGGTTTCTCCGAGCGGGCCGTGGACTTCTACTCCCGGCTCGCGGCTGACAACACCAAAGACTTCTGGGTCGCCAACAAGTCGACGTACGACGCCGAGGTACGTGACCCGATGCGAGCGCTGATCTCCTCGCTGGAAAGCGAGTTCGGTCCCGGAAAGCTGTTCCGGCCCAACCGGGACACCCGGTTCCGGCAGGACAAGTCGCCCTACAAGACCTCTCAGGCAGCGATCGTGGGGCACCGGCCGGGACTCGGCTACTACGTCCAGCTCGATGCGGCGGGGCTCGCCGCCGGCGGGGGGTTCCGTTCGCACGACCCGAGCGAGGTCGGCCGGTACCGGGCGGCCGTCGACGACCCGGCCTCCGGCGCCGCCCTGGACGGCATCGTCGCCGCGTTGGGTGAGGCCGGCTTCGCGATCGAGGGCGAGAGGCTCAAAACCGTTCCGCGCGGCTACGACCGTGACCATCCGCGCATCGAGCTGCTGCGCGGCAGGTCGCTGATGGTGGTCCGCGCCTTCGGCG
>JAVEDB010000078.1 GCA_030841185.1 Actinomycetota bacterium | reverse complement strand
CGACCGGTTCGAGGAACACGACCAGGCGCAACTCGTCGCGAGCTTTCTCGAGGAGCTGAACGGCGACCAGACACCCGACGAGCCAATGGAAGTCCTCGTCCCGGAGATGCCGACCCACAGCGACGCGCTCGCCGAGTGGCTCACCGCGAAGCGCGGCTCAGCGGTCGACGTACGCATCCCGCAGCGCGGTGACAAGAAGGCCCTGCACGACACCGTCCGGCGCAATGCCGCGCAGGCGTTCCAGCTGCACAAGCTGCGCCGCGCGGGTGACCTGACGGCACGCAGCCAGGCGCTGCAGCAGATCCAGGACGAACTCGGCCTCGGGGACGCGCCGCTGCGCATCGAGTGCTACGACGTCTCCAACCTGCAGGGCACGAGCGTCGTCGCGTCGATGGTCGTTTTCGAGGACGGCCTGCCGCGCAAGGCCGAATACCGGCGGTTCGCCATCAAGGGCGTGCACGGTCAGGACGACGTCGCGAGCATTCACGAGGTGATCCACCGCCGGTTCAGCCGCTACATCGAAGAGCGCGCGAAGACCGGCGAGCTCTCGCTGGTCGGCGACGACGTCGGCGCGGACGGGGTCGGCCCGGACACCGACGACATCGGCCGGCCGCGCCGGTTCGCCTACCCGCCCAATCTCGTCGTCGTCGACGGCGGGGCGCCGCAGGTCGCCGCGGCGGCGCGCGCGCTGGCCGAACTCGGCGTCGACGACGTCGCGCTGTGCGGGCTCGCCAAGCGGCTCGAGGAGGTGTGGCTGCCGGGCGAGGCGCACCCGGTGGTGCTACCCCGGGCCAGCGAGGGCCTCTACCTGCTGCAGCGGGTTCGCGACGAGGCCCACCGGTTCGCCATCGCGCTGCACCGGACGCGTCGCTCGAAGTCGATGACGACGAGTGCGCTGGACGGCGTACCGGGTCTGGGGGAGACCCGCCGCAAGGCGCTACTGCGCAAGTTCGGCTCGCTGCGGCGCCTCTCCGCGGCGACCATCGAAGAGATCACCGAGGTGCCGGGCATCGGCCCGCGGACCGCCGCGTCGGTGCTCGCGGCGCTCGCGGCCCGGGAGCCGGGCCTGCCCGCCCTCAACACGGCGACCGGTGAGGTCGTCGACAGCGCGATCGGCAACGACAGGGACAACCGGTGACCGCGAAGAGGAAGAAAGTCGTCCCGCTCCCCGAGCTCGTCATCGTCACCGGGATGTCCGGGGCGGGCCGCAGCACCGCTGCCAACGTGCTCGAGGACCTGGGCTGGTTCGTCGTCGACAACCTGCCACCCGGCTTGCTCCCGACACTGGCCGAGCTGGGCGGCCGCACCCAGGGGAACGTGCAGCGGATCGCTGCCGTCGTCGACGTCCGCAGCCGGTCGTTCTTCGCCGACCTCACCGCGGCCATCACCGAGCTGGCCGACCGGGGCAACAGCCCGCGCATCGTTTTCCTGGAGGCGGCAGACACAACCCTGGTGGGGAGGTTCGAGGGAGTGCGCCGGCCGCATCCGCTGCAAGGTGACGGACGGGTGCTCGACGGCATCGCGCGCGAGCGCGAGATGCTGCGTGACCTGCGGGCCAACGCGGACATCGTCATCGACACGAGCGCCCTCAACGTCCACCAGCTCAGCGCGAAGATCCTGCAGGCCTTCGAAGAGCAGGGCACCGTGCTCCGGGCAACCCTCATCTCGTTCGGCTACAAGTACGGCCTTCCCGTCGACTCCGATCTCGTCGCCGACTGCCGGTTCCTGCCCAACCCGCACTGGGTCCCGGAGCTCCGGCCGCTCACCGGCCGCGACCCGGAGGTGCGTGACTACGTGTTCGCCCAGGCCGGCGCCAAGGAGTTCGTCGACAGCTACATGAAGGTGCTCGACCTGATCGCGGAGGGGTACCGCCGCGAGGGCAAGCGCTACGCGACCATCGCGGTCGGCTGCACCGGCGGGAAGCACCGGTCGGTGGCGGTTGCCGAGGAGCTCGCGCGTCGGCTCAGGGAAGAGGGGGTCGACACCTCCGTGGTCCATCGCGACCTGGGACGCGAATGACCGCGGACGCGGACCAGGGCGACGTCCATGTCGTCGCCCTCGGCGGCGGTCACGGCCTGGCGGCATCACTTGCAGCGCTGCGGCGGATCAGCGGGTCCGTCACCGCGGTCGTGACCGTCTCGGACGACGGCGGCTCCAGCGGCCGGCTTCGGCGTGAGCTCGGGGTGCTCCCTCCCGGTGACCTCCGGATGGCCTTGGCGGCCCTGTGCGGCGACGACGAGTGGGGACAGACCTGGAGTCGGGTCGTCCAGCACCGGTTCCGCAGCCAGGGCGAGCTGCACAACCACGCCGTCGGCAACCTGCTGATCGTGGCGCTGTGGGAGCTGCTTGGTGACACGGTCGAGGGACTCGACTGGGTGGGGCGCCTGCTCGGGGCCAAGGGACGGGTGCTCCCGATGGCCATCGTGCCGCTGCAGCTCGAGGCGGTTGTGCGAGACGGCGCGGCCGACGATGCCGTGACGACGGTTCGCGGTCAGGAGGCCGTCGCGCTCGCCACCGGCCGCGTCGTACGCGTGTCCCTGGTTCCGGCCGACCCGCCCGCGTGCCCGGAGGCGGTGCAGGCGATTCTCGCCGCCGACTGGGTCGTGCTCGGTCCCGGATCGTGGTTCAGCAGTGTCATCCCGCACCTGATGGTCCCCGAGCTGGCTGCGGCGCTGACGCAGACGCAGGCGAAGCGACTGGTCGCCCTCAACCTCGCGGCGCAACCCGAGGAGACGGCGGGCCTCTCGCCGCAGGCGCACCTCGAGGTCCTGCGTGAGCATGCACCCGGGCTCGCGCTCGACGTGGTCCTCGCCGATCCCAAGACGGTGCCGGACGTCGGGGCCCTCGAGCGAGCCGCCAAGACCCTCGACGCGCGACTGGCTCTTGCCCCGGTGGGCATGGCCGACGGATCTCCAAGGCATGACCCGGAGCTGCTTGCCGCGGCGTACCGCGACATCTTTTCTCGTGGCAGGATCTAACCCTATGGCAATGACCGCCGCGGTGAAGGACGAGCTGGCGCACCTCACGGTGACCCGCCCGTGCTGCCGCAAGGCGGAGGTGTCCTCCATCCTGCGATTCGCCGGGGGACTGCACATCGTCAGCGGTCGCATCGTCGTCGAGGCCGAGGTGGACACCGGCGCAACGGCACGCCGCCTGCGCAAGGACATCGCCGAGGTCTACGGGCACTCGTCCGACGTCACCGTTGTAGCCGCCGCCGGGTTGCGCAAGGGGAGCCGTTACCTGGTGCGGGTTGTCAAGGACGGTGAGGCGCTGGCCCGCCAGACGGGGTTGCTCGACGGGCACGGCCGTCCGGTCCGCGGGCTGCCGCCGCAGGTCGTCTCCGGAGCGATCTGCGACGCCGAGGCCGCCTGGCGCGGTGCGTTCCTCGCGCACGGCTCACTCACCGAACCCGGCAGGTCGTCGGCGCTGGAGATCACCTGTCCCGGTCCCGAGGCGGCGCTGGCGCTGGTCGGTGCCGCCCGCCGGCTAGGCGTGAGCGCCAAGGCCCGGGAGGTGCGGGGTGTCGACCGGGTGGTGATCCGCGACGGTGACGCCATCGGTGCGCTGCTCACCCGTCTCGGGGCGCACGACAGCGTCCTCGCCTGGGAGGAGCGGCGTATGCGGCGCGAGGTGCGCGCCACCGCCAACCGGCTGGCCAACTTCGACGACGCGAACATGCGACGGAGCGCCCGGGCGGCGGTCGCGGCGGGAGCCCGGGTGCAGCGCGCACTCGAGATCCTCGGCGAGGAGATCCCGGACCACCTGCGTGCAGCGGGCGAGCTGCGGCTGGCCCACAAGCAGGCCAGCCTGGAGGAGCTCGGCGCGCTGGCCAGCCCCCCGATGACCAAGGACGCCGTCGCAGGCCGGATCCGGCGGCTGCTGGCGATGGCCGATAAGCGGGCCTCCGATCTTGGTATGGCAGGGACCGACGCCAATCTGTCCGCCGAGATGCTGGAAGCCTGACGCAGGCCGCCGGGGCGGTGTCCGCCTGGTGGCCGTGGGCGGGGCCTGGCCGAATCGCCCGGTAGGGTCGAGAACTGGTCAGGCGGCCGCCGCAGGCGCTCGACACGAGGGCCGTCCACGCACACCGAGGAGCATGTTGTGACAGTACGAGTCGGCATCAACGGCTTCGGCCGCATCGGCCGTAACTTCTACCGGGCCGCGCTCGCGCAGGGCAGCGACATCGAGGTGGTCGGCGCCAACGACCTCACAGACAACAAGACCCTCGCGCACCTGCTCAAGTACGACAGCATCCTCGGGCGGCTCCCCGAGGAGGTGTCGTACGACGACGAGAACATCATCGTGGGCGGTCGTAAGATCCGCGCCCTCGAGGAGCGGGACCCCACGGCACTGCCGTGGAAGGAGCTCGGCGCCGATGTCGTCATCGAGTCGACCGGGTTCTTCACCGACGCCACGAAGGCCAGGGCGCACATCGACGCCGGTGCGCAGAAGGTCATCATCTCCGCGCCCGCCAAGAACGAGGACTTCACCGTCGTCCTCGGGGCCAACGACGGTGACTACGACCCGGCGAAGCACCACATCATCTCCAACGCGTCGTGCACGACGAACTGCCTGGCGCCGATGGCCAAGATCCTGAACGACACGTTCGGGATCGAGAGTGGGCTGATGACGACCATCCACGCCTACACCCAGGACCAGAACCTGCAGGACGGGCCGCACAGTGACCTGCGCCGCGCACGGGCCGCTGCGCTGAACCTCGTGCCGACCTCGACGGGAGCAGCCAAGGCGATCGGGCTGGTGCTTCCGGAGCTCCAGGGAAAGCTCGACGGGTTCGCGTTCCGCGTCCCGATCCCGACCGGCTCCGCCACCGACCTGACGGTGAAGCTCTCCCGCGACACCACCGTCGAGGAGGTCAACGCTGCGTTCAAGGCTGCCGCGGACGGCCCGTTCAAGGGCTACCTCACGTACACCGAGGACGAGATCGTCTCCTCGGACATCGTGACCGATCCTTCGTCGTGCACGTTCGACGCCAAGCTCACCAAGGTCATCGGCAACCAGGTGAAGATCATCGGCTGGTACGACAACGAGTGGGGCTATTCGAACCGGCTGGTGGACCTCGTCGACCTCGTCGGGCGCTCGCTCTGAGTTCCATGAAGACGATCGACGACCTCGGCGACCTGCGCGGCAAGCGGGTACTCGTCAGGTCCGATCTCAACGTGCCTCT
>JAVEDB010000054.1 GCA_030841185.1 Actinomycetota bacterium | reverse complement strand
TCCTCACCGTCCGGGTGGGCAACAAGGTCTACCTCACCCAGACCCTCACGCCCGACTCGAGCGGCAACGTCAGCGCCACGGTCAAGCTCACCCGGACCGGCCAGAACGTGCTCGAGCTCACCGGCTGCAACGCCAACGGCGCCACTCGCGTCCTCTCGGCCCGGGTCACCGTTCGCGGTGCCGGCCAGGGCGGCCTGCCCGGCACCGGTGGCGACCTGACCTCCCTGTACGCCGGCATCGGCCTGCTGGCCGCCGGCAGCCTGTTGGTGGGCGTCACCCGCCAGCGGCGCAAGGTCATCGTCTGACCGACCACCCGCACCTCACGACGAGGCCGGCCCGAGAATCTCGCTCGGGCCGGCCTCGTCGTGTGGTGCACGCACTAGCGGCGGCGTCCGCGCCGCGATGAGTGCGGGGTCACCGTCTTGGCCACGTCACCGTCGCCGCTCTGCGGCCGCGGGCCCCGGGTCGAGGTGTAGCCGTATCCGTACCCGTAGGCGTCAGCGTCCGGACCGCGGGCGGGGGCGCGGTTCAGGACCGTGCCGAGCAGCCGGGCGTCGACGCCGGTGAGCGACTCGATGGCCCGGGCGACCTGCTCTCGCTTGGTGCGGCCGACCCGTACGACGAGCACAGCGCCGTCCGCGACCCGGGCGAGCACCGCCGCGTCTGTCACAGGCAGCAGCGGGGGCGCGTCGAGGATCACCACGTCAGCCCGCTCGTCGAGGGTCTTGAGCAGCTCCTGCATCTGGTGCGAGCCGAGGATCTCGCTCGGGTTGGGGGGCAGCGCACCGGAGGGCAGCACCCACATCGTGCCGCTGCGGCCCCAGGGCTGCAGCGCCTCGTCGAGCGCCGCCACGCCCGTCAAGACCGTCGTGAGCCCGACAGCCCGCTCGATCCCGAGGTAGTCCGACAGCTTCGGGCGACGCAGGTCGGCCTCAACGAGGACGGTCCGGACACCGGCCTGGGCCAGGGTGATGGCGAGGTTGCACGACGTCGTCGTCTTCCCCTCTTCGGCCACGGCGCTGGTGACGACCACCGCTCGAGTCGCCCGGTCCACATCCACGAACTGCAGGTTTGTGCGGAGCTGGCGGAACGCCTCGGCGCGCGGTGACTGGGCGTCGATCTGGACCACCAGCGGCCGCCGGGACACTCCTGGGTCGTCGGCGATGACGCCGAGCGGGGCAGCTCCGGTGATCTCCTGGAGGTCGTCCTTGCCCTTGACCGTCGTGTCGAGGGTCTCCCGCAGGACCGCGGCGCCGACACCGATCGCTATGCCGACCAGCAGCCCGAGCGCAAGGTTGATCTTGGGCCGGGGGCTCGACGGTGAGGTGGGCAGGTTGGCGGCCGTCGTGACGGTGAGCTTGACCGGCGCCGCTTTCCCTTCGGTGGTCTCCAGCCGCGGAACCAGCGCGCTGGTTTCGTCGGCAACGGCCTGGGCGATCTGCTGGGCGACCTTGGGCGAGCGCGCCGTCGCGGTGACGTTGATCAGCACCGTGTCCAGCGGAGCGTCCGCCGTGACGCTGTTGGCCACGACTCCTGGCTCCAGCTGGAGCCGCGCGGCGACCTTGTCGGTGACGGTCGGCGACACGGCCACCCGCGAGTACGTCTTCACCTGCTGCTGCGCCAGCAGACCGCCCTGGTAGGCGTTGCTGGCGTTGTTGTCGCCGGAGTCCCGCGCCGACACGAAGATCTGGGCCGTGGAGGTGTACATCTGCTTGGCCAGCAGGGTCGCGGCGGCGGCCGCGCCCAGCGACACGAGTACGCAGAGCGCTACCAGGGTCCAACGCTTGCGCAACGTGCGAACGTAGTCACGTAGGTCCACGGTCATCCCGTCACGGTGAGAGTGCAGGAAATTCATCAACGAGCGGCACAGCTATGCGTGATCTTAAGGCGGATCCGCCTTCGCTCCCACCAGGCTCGCCACACGGCGGCCAGGTCGGGGCGCAAAACCACGCCGAGGGACGTACGCCGAGAGGCCCCTGCCGGGCACCGACGATAAGATCCAGCCGCCAGGCGGACGGGGGACCGCATGGCCGCTCCCGGGATCGGGCGCGCACCAGCGAGGGAGGGCCGCCGCTTGCCCACCACGAGCTCCCCTGACGACTCGGTCTTCGCGGCAGCGGACAGCGCGAGCGGCGAGACGCCGGGCGCGGCCCGCCTGGAGCGTTGGCAGCGGACGTATGCTCGCCAGCTGGCCTGCCTCGACGCCGCGGCGATCATCTGCGCGGTGAGCATCGCGCTGTTCATGCGCTTCGGTGAGGGTGTTGACTCCTCGCTCGCCAACGGTCTCGGCCGCGGCGTCACCTATCTCACTGCCGCGACCGTGCTCTGCGCCCTGTGGTGGGTCTCGCTGGCGGTGCAGCGCAGCTATGACGGTCGCATCATCGGCGGCGGCGCCGAGGAGTACCGCCGGGTGTTCCGAGCCAGCGCCTGGCTGTGGGCAACCGTTGCGGTGGCCGCGTATGTCACCAAGACCGACTTCGCCCGCGGGTTCGTCGCCATCGCCTTCCCGCTCGGGACGGCGTTGCTGCTCCTGTCGCGCTGGTGGTCACGCAAGTGGCTCACCCATCTACGCGCGAGCAAGGACAGCTGGTCACACCGGGTCCTGGTCGTCGGTGATGCCGACCACGTGAGCCATCTCGTCGGCGAGCTGCGCCGGTTTCCCGGGGCCGGTTATGCGGTGGTGGGTGTCTGCCTGCCCAGCGGCGGCCCGCAGAGCCACATCGCCGACGTCCCGGTGGTCGGCTCGTTGACGACCATCATCCCGGCGATCGACCTGCTCGGCGCCGACACCATCGCGGTGACCGCGACGCCGGGCATCACCGCCCCGGTCCTGCGGCGGTTGGCGTGGGAGCTCGAGGAGCGCGACGTCGACATGATCCTCGCGCCGGCCCTGACCGATGTTGCCGGCCCGCGGATCCATGTCCAACCCGTCGCCGGGCTTCCGCTGCTGCACGTGGCCCAGCCCGAGTTCAGCGGCCCCCGACGCCTCGTGAAGAACACCTTCGACGCCGGTACCGCCGCGATCGCGATCCTGGTGCTGAGCCCACTGCTGGTGGTGATCGGCGCGGTCATCAAGCTCACCGACCGGGGGCCGGTGCTGTTCCGACAGACCCGGGTCGGCAAGACGGGCGAGGAGTTCTGCGCGTACAAGTTCCGCTCGATGGTCCCGGACGCCGAGCAGCGGCTGACCGACCTGCAGCTCGAGAACCAGGGGGCGGGGCTGCTGTTCAAGCTGCGCGACGACCCCCGGGTCACCCGGATCGGTCGGGTGCTGCGCCGCTACTCGTTGGACGAGCTGCCGCAGCTGCTCAACGTCCTCAAGGGCGACATGAGCCTGGTCGGGCCACGGCCACCGTTGCCGCGCGAGGTCGCCCAGTACCCGAGCGAGATGCGTCGCCGGCTGCTGGTGAAGCCGGGGATCACCGGGCTGTGGCAGGTGAGTGGTCGATCCGACCTGAGCTGGGACGAGAGCGTGCGCCTGGACCTCTACTACGTCGAGAACTGGTCGTTGACGTCCGACCTGATCATCCTGTGGAGGACGATCCGGGCGGTCCGGCACGGCAGCGGGGCTTACTGACCGACGAGGACGCGCCGGTGTCTGTGAGCCGGCGACGCGGGACCGGGCCGATACCCTGGCCCGGTCACCGACCGACCTCCAAGGGGGCTTGTGGAGCGCCGCCTGCCCGCCAGCGTGCTGGGCCTTCTCACCCTCACGGTCCTGGTGGCAGCCCTCGTCGGTTTCGCGGTCCGGACCCCGGCGCCGCCGGACGAGACAGTGAACCAGCGGTCGTCGTCGGCGCCCTCGGTGGCGCCGGCCACACCCGCACCGTCGTCCGGGGCCAGCAGTCCCGCCCCGTCGTCACCCTCCGCGGCCGCGCCAGTCGAGCGGGTCCTGCTCAGTGTCACGACACGAACCGGAGCGACGCTGCGTGCGCTCGCCGGGGACTGCGAGTCGGGCGGTGCCGTCCTCGAACGTTCCCTCGACGGCGGACAGAACTGGGCGACGGTGCCCACCCCGCTTCCCGGGCTGTTGCGGGTGACGGCGCTGAGCGCCACGGAGGCCTGGCTGGTCGGCACGGACAAGGATTGCAACGCCCGGTTCAGCCGCTCCACGGACGGTGGGCGCACCTGGAAGACCAAGACAGCGACCACCGGCGCCTGGCACCTGCTGCCGCTGAATGCCACCCAGTTGCACGCCCCCCGCGGCAACGTCGACTCCCCCTGCGCGGAGGGGCTGGAGACCATCGATCTCGCCGTGACCGACGACGCGGCCGCCGCCGTGCTCTGCCAGGGGGGACGGGTCCAGGTGACTCGGGACTCGGGCGCCACCTGGACGAAGGAGGGTGTGGTGGCCGGCGCGAGCGCCCTGGCGTTCGCCGACGTGTCGGTGGGCTTCGCCGCCTCCCCGGGCGGAGTCTCGTGCAACGGCACCCTCGTGTCGCAGACGCTCAACCGCGGTGCGACGTGGAGGGAGCGCGGCTGCGTAGAGGGCGCCGTGGACGGTGTGGCCCTCGCATTCCTGAGCAAGAACGTCGGGCTGCTCACGACCGCCCAAGACACCTGGCGCACGACCGATGCCGGCCGGACCTGGGCCAGCCTGTGACCATCGTGACGGATCGGTAGGGTCTGCCCTCGTGCGCAACCTCTACGGAGTGCTCTTCGCGTTAGGCGTGGGCATGATCGCCATCGGCGCGACCCTGCTCATCCTTCGTCTCGTGGACTAGCCCCGCGCGCACTCCGCTGCGGTCACGGAAGTGACCGGCTCATCCAGCGGTGCGCTATCCCCGCATCGTCGAACTCCGGCCCCTCCGCCGCGTACCCGAGCCGCTCGTAGAACGGGATCGCATAGGTCTGGGAGGACAGGGCCAGCACCCGCAACCCTCGTTCCACCGCCCGGGCCTCGATGGCGCGCACCATGGCGACCCCCAGGCCGGAGCCACGCGCCTCGGGCCGGACCGCCAGACGGCCGAGATGGGCGACGGGACCCAGGCCGGGGTCGATGCCCTCGAAGCCGGGCGCCTCCACGACGAGCCGCCCGGCGCCGACCGGGTGGGCGTCCGCGTACGCGACGAAGTGCTCGGCCAGCTCGTCCCGCACGTCCCGCTCGAGCTCGGCCGGGACGCCCTGCTCGGTGACGAACACGTCATAACGGACAGTAAGCGCGTCCTCGGTCTCCGCCGGCTCGGCGGCAAGGCGGATCACGGGCACGCCGGGGAGTATGCCGCAGGGACGAAACAAGATATGCACCCAGAATTTACAAGATCAGGTTGCTTTCCGGCATACCGGTCGGATTAGGTAGACCCCACATCGGCACGGTGCCAGGCAACGCTGCTCGACGCCGGATTCCAACGGGGGTACACGCATGAGTTCTCGCAAGATCATTGGCGCGCTCGCTGCGCTGCTCGTCGCCGGCCTGGCGATCGCGGTGCCGTCACTCGCCGCCACCGGGAAGAGCGACCCGAAGACGCCGCCCTCCCAGAGCAGCAGCCAGCAGGCCGCCACCGCCAAGGCGAAGGCCGACCAGGCCGCCGCCGACAAGGCCAAGGCGGAGCAGGCCGCCGCGGCCAAGGCCCAGAAGACCTGCCCGCCCCAGTCGAGCAACGGGCAGGGCGGCGCCCACGCGAACCCCAATGGCGCCAACAACGGCTGCGGCAACGCCACCTATCCGCCCGCGGCGCTCGGCCACTAGCCCTCGGGGTCAGTCGTTTGACCGCAACCGATCGAGCGCGTCGGACAAGTCATCGGGATAGCGGCTGGTGAACTCCACCGCTTCGCCGGTTTCCGGGTGGTCGAAGCGGAGCCGCATGGCGTGTAGCCACTGGCGCTGTACGCCGAGGCGCGCGGCCAGCGTCGGGTCGGCACCGTAGGTGAGGTCTCCGACGCAGGGGTGCCGCATCGCGGCCATGTGCACCCGGATCTGGTGGGTGCGCCCCGTCTCGAGGGTCACCTCGAGCAGGCTCGCGGCTCGGTGCGCCTCGAGCGTGTCGTAATGGGTGACTGACGGCTTTCCGTGCGCGGTGACGGCCCATTTGTAGTCCGCGGTCGGGTGCCGCCCGATGGGTGCGTCCACAGTGCCCCGCGACGGGTCGGGATGGCCCTGGACGAGCGCATGGTAGATCTTCTCCACCGTACGGTCCTTGAACGCGCGCTTGAGCTGGGTGTAGGCACGCTCGGACTTCGCCACCACCATGACGCCGCTGGTACCCACGTCCAGCCGATGAACGACCCCCTGCCGCTCGGCGGCGCCGCTCGTCGAGGTGCGGAAGCCGGCCGCCGCCAGGCCGCCCACCACCGTGGGCCCGGTCCACCCGGGGCTCGGATGCGCAGCAACGCCCACCGGCTTGTCGACCACGACGATGTGGTCGTCGTCGTGCAGGACGACCATCCCCGGCACCGGCTCGGCGACGAGATCGGGCACCACCCGGGCCGGAGGCAGTCCGACGTCCAACCAGGCCCCCGCGTGCACCCGATCGGACTTGACGGCGGTGGCGCCGTCTACGAGGACGGCACCGGAGCTGACCAGCTCGGCCGCCTTCGTCCGGGAGAACCCGAACAGCCGCGCCAGGGCGGCATCGAGTCGTTCGCCCTCGAGGCCCTCGGGCACGGGCAGGGTCCGGCGGTCGGTCACACCATCGAGTATGGAGGGCGCTCCGGCCACCGGGAGCCCAGCGGGCGTCAGGGCCGCTCTCGGACGCCGTCGTAGGGAATCCCCCGCAGGGACAGCAGCACCATCAGCACTCCCCCGCTGACGATTGCCGAGTCGGCCAGGTTGAAGACCGGCCAGTGCGGCAGCTCGAGGAAGTCCACCACGTGCCCCCGGAGCACTCCGGGTTCGCGGAAGATGCGGTCGCCGAGGTTGCCGATGGCTCCGCCGAGCACCAGACCGAGGGCCACCGCCCAGGACGTGCTCCGCAGCCGCGCCGCCACCCGCAGGATGACCATCACGACCAGGACCGCCACGGCGGTGAACACGATGGTCGCGCCCTGCGCGAAACCGAACGCCGCTCCCGGGTTGCGCACCAGCCGCAGTACGAGCAGGTCACCGAGCACGTCCCGGGGCTCCCGGTCCGTGAGACCGGCGACCGCCAGGTGCTTGCTGACCACGTCGACGAGCAGGACGACGACCGCAACCGTGAGCAGGGTCCCGATCCGCCGCCTGGCCCGCGTCTCGTGAGCGTCGCTCAGCGACGCTCCTCCCGCTGCTTGCATGTCATGCACAGCGTGGCTCGGGGGAACACCTGAAGTCGCGCCTTGCCGATGGGGTTGCCACAGTTCTCACAGATCCCGTAGGTGCCGTTCTCGATGCGGGCGAGGGCCCGTTCTGCCTGCGCCAGCATGTCACGGGTGTTGTTGGCCAGTGACATCTCGTGCTCGCGCTCGAACGTCTTGCTCCCGGCATCGGCGGGGTCGTCGCCGGCCCCGTCACCGGCGTCGCGCAGCATGTCGTCGATGTCGTGCTCGGCGAGGTCGAGCTCGTCGCGGAGGCGGGCCACCTCGTCGGCCAGGTCGGAGCGCACCTCCTCCAGCTCCTTGGCCGTCCACGGCGACTCGTCGGCCCGGACCTTGAGCGCCTGCGGCTTCGCCGGTGCCTTCTTCAGCGGCGTGACCGGTGCCCGGGGTGCAGCAGCGGGCACCTTCGCGGCGGTCGGCGCCTTCGCGGCGGCGGGCGCCTTCGCGGCGACCTTCGTGGCGGGCCCGGTCCGCGTCAGCGCGGCCTTCTTCGCCGTGGTGCCCCTGCTGGCCGCAACCTTCTTCAGCGCCGACTTCGTCGTGGGTGCCTTCGTGGCCGGTGCCTTCTTGACCGCGGCCTTCTTCGTCGGTGCCTTCTTGACCGCGGCTTTCTTCGTCGGTGCCTTCTTGACCGCGGCCTTCTTCGTCGGTGCCTTCTTGGCTGCGACCTTCTTGGCTGCGACCTTCTTGGCCGGTGCCTTCTTCGCGGGTGCCTTCTTCGCCGCAACCCTCTTGGCCGGCGTCTTCTTGACCACGGCCTTCTTGACCACGGCCTTCTTGACCACGGCCTTCTTCGCGGGCGCCTTCTTCGCGGCGCCTGCGGCGGCCTTCTTGCTGGCGCCGGTCTTGGCCACCGTGATCTTCTTCGCCGTGCCCTTCGTGGCACGGGGCTTGGCCGCTGCGGTCGACCGGCTGGCGGGCCGCTGTCCCGCCGTACCTCGAGTGGAGGAACCGCTCCGACCCGCCACCGCCTTCGCGGCCCCGGCGACGGCGCGCCGGAGCGTCCCGCCGGTCTTCTTGACGGTCCTCGCCATGACGGCTCCTTGCGCGTGGGATGTCATCCCAGGTCACGAATGGTCCCGGGAAGGATAGGTCCCTGCGCGAAGCACGACAAACAGGCGCGCCGGTTCAGGCCCGGCTCGCCATAACCGCAGGTCAGCGGCTAGTGACCGCCCTGACCATGATCGTCGTGGACATCGGGCCCCTGCTGGTCGACCGCGGCGACGAGCTTCGCCGCGAGCTCGCGGGCGGACTCGGCCGCCGCGTCCCTCTCGGAGCGCAGGCGCGCGGCGCTCCGCTCGAGCTCCGCGACCTGGCCCCGGGCGTCGCCGAGCATCCGCTCGGCCTGGCCGTAGCCCTGGTAGCGAACGCGCTCGGCCTCCTGGCCCGCCTCGTTGAGGTGCCGTTCGGCCTGCTCGCGTGCCTGTTGTTCGAGCATCTGGGCGTTGTGCCGCGCCGTCGCCAGCATCCGCTCCGCGTCCGCACGAGCGTTGGCAACGGTCTCATCCGCCACTCGCTGCGCATTGGCGAGCAGTCCGATTGCCTCGCTCGGCTCGGCCCGGGCGCCGTGCACGACTTGAAGGCCGTGCTCGGTTGCTGCGTTGGTGGTCATACCAGCCCTCCTCGACGACGCCAGGGGACCACACGCTACGCCGTGCAGCACCTGGTGGGTACCCCGGATCGGGTGGTCGCTCGGTCCGGTTGCCGGACGAACCGTTACGCTGTGCGACGTACCTGCAGGGCGTCGAGGGGGCCATCACCCCGGAGCCGCCGGAAGAACGCCGTGGTCCCGATCGCGGTCACTAGAACCGGCAGCAGGACGAGAAGCGAGTGGGTCACCGCGCACCAGGTGACCAAGGAGGGTGGTACCGCGGGGCCTGCGAGGCCTCGTCCCTTCGCCGGAGAACACCGACGAAGGAGTCCCACCGTGTCGAGCCCGACGCCAGGCCGGTACACCGCCGTACCGCCCCAGGTCGACCTGCCGGCCATGGAGCGCGCGGTCCTCGAGCTGTGGCATCGACAGGACACCTTCGCCAAGAGCCTGGACCGGACCGCCGGCGGTGAGCCGTGGACCTTCTACGAGGGTCCCCCCACCGCGAACGGCACACCCGGGGTGCACCACGTCGAGGCCCGGGTGTTCAAGGACGTCTTTCCCCGGTTCAAGACGATGCAGGGGCGCCACGTCGTACGGAAGGCCGGCTGGGACTGCCACGGCCTGCCGGTGGAGATCGCCGTCGAGAAGGAGCTCGGCTTCTCGGGCAAGGGCGACATCGAGGCGTACGGCGTCGCGGAGTTCAACGCGAAGTGCCGGGAGTCCGTCGAACGTCATGTCGACGAGTTCGAGACGATGACGGCGCGGATGGGCTACTGGGTCGACATGTCGCGTGCCTACCGGACCATGGACACGTCGTACGTCGAGAGCGTCTGGTGGTCGCTGAAGCAGGTGTTCGACCAGGGCCTGCTCGTCCAGGACCACCGGGTCGCGCCGTACTGCCCGCGCTGCGGGACGGGGCTGTCCGACCACGAGCTGGCGCAGGGCTACGAGACGGTCGTGGACCCGTCCGTCTATGTCCGGTTCCCGCTGACCAGCGGCCCGTACGCCGGGACGGCTGCCCTGCTCGTATGGACCACGACGCCGTGGACGCTCGTGTCCAACACCGCCGTCGCGGTCCGTCCCGACGTCACCTACGTGGCGGCCAGCAAGGACGGGGAGACGCTCGTGGTGGCCGAGCCGCTGCTCGAGGAGGCACTGGGCGAGGGCTGGGAGGCGGTCGACCGGTTCTCCGGGGCCGACATGGAGCGCTGGACCTACGATCGCCCGTTCGACCTGGTGGACTGGCCCGAGGGCGAGCTGGGGCACCTCGTCGTGCTGGCCGACTACGTCACCACCGACGACGGCACCGGTCTCGTCCACCAGGCACCTGCCTTCGGCGCGGAGGACCTGCTCGTCGGCAGGCTGTACGGGCTGCCGGTCGTCAACCCGGTGACCCCCGACGGGCACTTCAAGGACTCGGTGCGATTGGTCGGGGGCCAGTTCTTCAAGAGCGCCGATCGGGCCCTCGTCGCGGACCTGCGCGAGCGCGGCCTGCTCTTCCGCGAGCAGGCCTACGAGCACGCCTATCCGCACTGCTGGCGCTGCCACACGGCGCTGCTCTACTACGCCCAGCCGTCCTGGTACATCCGCACCACGGCCATCAAGGACCAGCTGCTGGCCGAGAACGAGCGCACCAACTGGTTCCCGGACAACATCAAGCACGGTCGATACGGCGACTGGTTGAAGAACAACATCGACTGGGCGCTCTCGCGCAGCCGCTACTGGGGCACCCCGTTGCCGATCTGGGTCAATGACGAGGACCCCTCCCAGCGGGTCTGCGTCGGCTCGCTCGCGGAGCTGGGTGACCTCGCGGGACAGGACCTGTCCGGGACCGATCCGCACCGGCCGTTCGTCGACGACGTCACGTTCACCAAACCGGGAGTGCCCGGCACGTTCCGGCGGGTGCCCGAGGTGATCGACGGCTGGTACGACTCCGGCGCGATGCCGTTCGCGCAGTGGGGATACCCGCACGCCGAGGGCTCCAAGGAGCTCTTCGAGCGCGCCTACCCGGCGCAGTTCATCTGCGAGGCGATCGACCAGACCCGCGGCTGGTTCTACACCCTGATGGTCGTGGGGACCCTGGTCGGCGGCCGCTCGTCGTACGAGAACGTCCTGTGCCTCGGCCACATCCTCGCCGAGGACGGCCGCAAGATGAGCAAGCACCTCGGCAACATCCTCGAGCCGATCCCGTTGATGGAGGAGCACGGCGCGGACGCGCTGCGCTGGTTCATGGCCGCGAGCGGGTCACCCTGGCTCCCCCGGCGCGTCGGGCACGCGGTGCTGCAGGACATCGTCCGCAAGACGCTCCTGACGTACTGGAACACGGCGTCGTTCCTGACGCTCTACGCCAACGCGAACAACTGGGCGCCGGGCCAGCCCGTCGCACCCATCGAGGAGCGGCCGCTGCTCGACCGGTGGGCCATCTCGGAGACGCACCGGCTGGTGCAGGAGGCGACGGCTGCCTACGAGGAGTTCGACACCCAGCGGGTCGGGCGGCTCATCGCCGACCACGTCGACGCGCTGTCCAACTGGTATGTCCGCCGATCGCGGCGCCGGTTCTGGGAAGGGGACGCCGCGGCGTTGGCGACGCTGCACGAATGCCTGTACGTCGTGACGCTGCTGCTCGCCCCGATCACCCCGTTCATCACCGAGCGGGTATGGCAGGACGTCATGCGGCCGGTGTGGCCGGACGTTCCGGAGTCGGTGCACCTCGCGACGTGGCCACGGGTCGACGGAGCCCTCGTCGACGCGCGGCTGGCCGGGCAGGTCGCGCTCGTCCGCCGGGTCGTCGAGCTCGGCCGGGCGGCGCGATCGGAGTCCAAGATGCGCAACCGCCAGCCCCTGGGTCGGGCCCTGGTCGGGGCCACCGGCTGGGCCGAGCTGCCGGAGGAGCTCAAGGCCCAGGTAGCCGACGAGCTCAACATCGAGTCGTTCGAGCATCTCGCGGGTGAGCTCGTCGACCACAGCGCCAAGGGCAACTTCCGGGCGCTGGGGAAGCGGTTCGGGAAGCGCACGCCGGCCGTCGCTGCGGCCGTCGCCGCGGCCGACGCCGCGGCCCTGGCGAGCGCGCTCCGGGAGAACGGTTCGACGACGGTCACCGTCGACGGCGAGGAGGTCACCGTCGGCCCGGACGAGGTGATCATGACCGAGACGCCACGCGAGGGCTGGGCGGTTGCGACCGAGGCCGGCGAGACCGTGGCTCTCGACCTCGAGCTGACGCCGCGGCTGCGTCGGGCCGGGCTCGCGCGCGAGGTGGTACGGCTGGTCCAGGAGGCCCGCAAGTCCTCGGGCTTCGAGGTGACCGACCGCGTGCAACTGCGCTGGGAGGCGAGCGGTGAGCTCGCCGAGGCGCTCCGGGAACACGCCGAGACGGTGGCCGGCGAGGTCCTCGCGGTGACCTTCGAGGAGGCGTCGCTGGCCGATGCGGGGGGCGTGCACGTCGACGAGGACCTCGGGTTGGGCTTCACCGTCACCCGTTCGGCGCAGTGAACGTGTAAAGGTTCGGTAACCCGGGGGCGTTGCTGGGCGGCGTTACGCGGATTCACCCGTCTGGTCTAGTGAAGTTACGGGGGGTCCCGAACCGATACTTCACGACAGGACGTCGGAACGGCCACCAGGAGAGTGGTCGTCCGGCCCCGGCGGCTTAAGGAGGTCCCGGTGGCACTGCACGTCGTACCGCTGGGCGGTCCCAGCATCCAGGTCCGGCTCAAGGACAACGCGATCGCGGTCCCCGCACTGGCGAGCCATGTGCGCCCCGCCCTCGTCGTGGCCGAGCGCGAGACCCGTGAGCTGCTTGCTGTCGCCAACCGCCAGGACGTCGGACTCGGCGGCCCCTACTCCGCCGGCCCCGCCGGCGTGCAGGTCTGGGACGGTCCCTTCAACGGTCCGAGCGGGAGCCACGGCACCGCGAAGCACCTGGGCTCGGTCGACTGGAGCTACGACACCCCCGCGAAGCACTACGTGACGGTCTACCGGGTCATGGTCACCCAGGCCGGTGTCGAGGCCGGGGAGACCACCTACTCGATCCTGCGGCGGGTGCTCGGTCTGGCCGGCCTCGAGGCCGACGGGACGCGCATCACCCTGCCGGCACCGCCCGCACGCGACCCGTTCCGCCGGGTGATGGCGGCCGAGAGCGCCTGACCGCGCTGCGAACGACAGGCCGTCAGCCGCGCGGCTCCGGCCCTTCCTCGAGCGTGTAGCCACTCGCCGAAGCCTGCTGCGGCGGTCCACCCGGTGCATCCGAAGCGGGACCGGGCGCCCCGCCGTGCTGGCCGACCGGCGCACCCTGCGTGAACGGGCTGCGCGGCTGCTGCCCCACTGGCCCGCCCGCCGGGGGCTGTCCCTGCTGCGCCGGACGCTGGCCGGCCGGCGCCTCGCTGCCCCGGCCCTCGAGCTCGCGCAGCTGGGTCTCCAGGTAGGACTTGAGCCGGGTGCGGTACTCCCGCTCGAAGGCCCGCAGCTCCTCGACCTTGCGCTCCAGCGACTGCCGCTCGCTCTCCAGCGAGCCGATCAGCTGGCGGTGCTTGTCCTCGCCCTCGCGGCGCATCGCGTCGGCGCGCTGGCGGGCCTCGCCGACGATCCGGTCGGCTTGCGTCTTGGCCTCGGTGATGAACTCGTCGGCGGTGCGCTGCGCCATCGCCAGGATGCCGGTCGCGTTCTCGGTCTGGCTCCCGGCGGACGCCGCCGCGGGTGCCGGAGTGGGCGCGGGAGTCGGCGGGGGCGGCGGGGCCGGAGCCGGCGCCGGAGCCGGCGTGGGAGTGGGAGCCGGGGTCGGCGCGGGCGGCGGGGCGATCTGCTGGGTCGTGGTGGCGCGGCCGCCGTCACCAGCCTCCGCGAGGGAGCGCTGAGCGGCAGCCAGCTTGGAGCGCAGCTCGTCGTTCTCGCGGTAGAGCCGGGTCAGCTCCGCCTCGACCTCGTCGAGGAACTCGTCGACCTCGGTCTCGTCGTAGCCGGGCTTGAGCCGGGTGCTCGTGAACTGCTTGTTGGCCACGTCCTCGGGGGTCAACGGCATGGCTTCACCTCGGCGGTCTCGTTGGGTGGGACGTCTCAACCGTCACTCTGCTACTGCGCACCGTACCGCCTACAGCCGTCCGGCCAGCGAGATGCCTATCTGAACCAGCACGATCAGGACCAAGAAGGACAGGTCGAGGGAGACCGAGCCGATCCGCAGCGGGGGGATGACCCGGCGCAGCGCCCGCAGCGGCGGATCGGTGATCGTGTAGACCACCTCGGCCAGGACCAGGACCGGCCCGGTGGGCCGCCAGGAGCGCGCGAACATCTGCACGTAGTCCAGCACCAGGCGGATGATGAGCAGCACGAAGAAGATCCACAGGACGAGCGCGAGAAGCTGGCCGACGAGGCTCACCCGGGCTCAGCTCTGATTGAAGAAGCCACTCTCGGCCATCCGGGCCTTGTCCTCCGCCGTCACCGTGACGTTGGCCGGTGAGAGCAGGAAGACCTTGTTGGTCACGCGCTCGATGGTGCCCCGCAGGCCGAACACGAGGCCCGCCGCGAAGTCCACCAGCCGCTTCGCGTCCGAGTCGTCCATATCGGACAGGTTCATGATCACGGGAGTCCCCTCGCGGAAGCTCTCGCCTATCTGCTTGGCCTCGTTGTAGGTCCGCGGGTGAATGGTCGTGATGCGGTCGAACGAGCGCACCGAGGTCTGGGGACGCCGCTCGGTCAGCATCGCGACGGAGCCCCGGTGGTCGTCGCGCAGGGGGGCCAGGCCCCTCGTGCCGCTGGACCGGGTGTCACCGGGACGTCCCTCCGCATCCGGCCCGGCCGGCTCGTCGTACTCGTCGTAGTCGTAGTGGTCCTCGTCCTCGACCAGGCCGAGGTAGACCATCGCTTTGCGCATCGCGCCGGCCATGCCTGCTGCCCTCCGGTCGGGGAACGAACCTGTGC
>JAVEDB010000024.1 GCA_030841185.1 Actinomycetota bacterium | reverse complement strand
TTCTGGGAGCTCGACCCGATCGGACGGCAGGTGGCCGACGAGGCCGGGGACCCGGGGCTGGAGAAGGAGGCGTGGCTCTCGGCGACGCTGCTGGACTGGGGTTCGTGCGGGAAGATCGTGTACGTCGACTCGCTGCCGGCCGGCTATGTCCTCTACGCGCCACCGGTGCATGTGCCGCGCAGCCTCGCCTTCCCGACGTCGCCCGTCTCGGGTGACGCGGTCATGTTGATGACCGCGTTGGTCCTCCCGGAGTTCACCGGCGGCGGCCTCGGCCGGATGCTTGTGCAGGGCGCCGCCAAGGACCTCACCCGGCGCGGGGTGAAGGCGATCGAGGCGTTCGGCGATGCCCGGCCGCTGGAGGACCAGCGGCCGAACGGCTGTCTCGTGCCGGCCGACTACCTGCTGTCGGTGGGCTTCAAGACGGTGCGGCCGCACCACCGGTTCCCCCGGCTGCGTCTCGACCTCAAGAACGCCGTCTCCTGGCGCGAGGACGTCGAGGTCGCGCTGGAACGGCTCCTCGGCTCGATGAACCCGGAGCCGGCGTTCCGCCCGGTCTGACGGTCAGCGCTGGCCCCTCGGCGTACGCCGTGATCGCCGTTTGGGTGCCGGAAAGGCGAGTGAACGACCCGATCGAGCACCAAAACAGCGATCACTGACGTCGGGGGTCGCCGGACGGTGGGTCGCGGAGGTCAGGCGCGCAGGGCGGGGATCCGCAGGCTGCCGGTGTCCGTGTCCTGGTCAGGCGGCAGGTAGAGGCGCTGCACCGCGGCGACGACGGCCTCGGCCAGCACGTCGCGGAAGTCGGGGTCGGCAAGCCGGCCCGCGTCGCCGGGGTTGCTCAGGTAGCCGATCTCGATACGTACCGCGGGCATCCGGGTCCGCCGCAGCAGGTCCCAGGTCTTCGGGTGGGCGCGCAGGTCCTGCAGGTCGGTGCGCCCACAGATCTCCCGCTGCACCAGGTTCGCGAACCGTTCACCGACCGCGGAGTGGTGACCGATCCGGTCGTTGCCGTAGAAGTAGGTCGCGCAGCCGCCCGCATCCGCGCTTTCGTGTGCGTCCATGTGCAGCGAGATGACCAGGTCGGCACCGGCTGCGTTCGCGAAGCTGGCCCGGTCGACCTCGTCCATGCTGCCGTCCGGCCCGCGCGTGAGGAACGCCGAGCTCCCGGTGGCCGCGAGACGTCCTTCGACGCGGGCGGCGAGCTCGTAGACCAGACCGGCCTCATCCAGGCCGTGGCCGTCCACGCCGCGATCGTCGCCACCGTGCCCAGGGTCGACGATGATGAGCTTGCCGCTCAGTGTCGGGCCGGCGCGGGTGATGGCCTCGGACTCACGCATCGCGTGCGGCCGTCCGCCGACCACCGTGCGCACCAGCTGGCTCAGCGCCTTGAAGGTCGCCGGTCCACACGTGCCGTCGGGCCGGAGTCCGACATTGCGCTGGAACTCCCGCAGGGCCTGTTCGGTCTCCGCACCGAAGAGGCCGTCGACGCGCCCGCAGTCGAAACCCATGTCCAGCAGCCGCTGTTGCAACGCGGCGACGTCGTCGCCGGCGAGCAGCCTGGCCGGGACGAAGGAGAGGATGCGGTCACCGAGGCGCCACCGCGCCTCGTCCAGCGAGTGGTAGGTCTGTGGGCCGACGATGCCGTCGACGGTGATGCCGCGCTGCTGCTGGAACTCACGGACGGCGCGGTCGGTCGCCTCGTCGAAGAGTGCCGCCGACAGGCTGCCGGTGGCGTCGACGTCCACGACGAGCAGACCCAGCACAGCGAGCTTCGACCGGATCTCGGCGACAGCCGGTCCCACGTCGCTGCGCCGGTAGCTGCGCTCGAAGAACATCAGGAGACGCTCCTCGCTGGTCGGGGAACGGGGCCGGACGTGCATCGTATCTGCCTGGTACCCCTCCGTCACCGGATGGCAAACGGGGCCGTCCGAGGTGGATCGGCCCCGTCTGGGGTACTGGCGCGCGCTGGGCGGACCTCAGATGAAGGCCTCGAGGTCCTTCAGCAGCAGCGCCTTGGGCTTGGCACCGATGATCGTCTTCACGACCTCACCGCCCAGGTAGACGCTCATCGTGGGGATCGACGTGATCCCGTAGTGGGCCGCGGTCTGCGGGTTCTCGTCCACGTTGAGCTTGACGATCCGGATCTTGTCGGCGTGCTCGCCGGCGATCTCCTCGAGGATCGGGGACACCTGCCGGCACGGGCCGCACCACTCCGCCCAGAAGTCGACGAGCACCGCCGTGTCGCTCTGCAGGACGTCGGCGGCGAAGCTGGCGTCGGTCACGCTCTTGGTCGTGTCTCCCACGGTCGCGGGTTCCTTTCGGTCGGTCTGGGCGGTCGGCACAGGTGGTCGGGTCAGGCGCTGACGTTGATGGCTTGCGCGGCCTGGGCGGGGTCGCCGGTCAGCTCGGCGTCGTCCAGCGACGACAGGTAGCGCTCGGCGTCGAGCGAGGCAGCGCATCCGGTGCCGGCGGCGGTGACGGCCTGACGATAGATGTGGTCGACGACATCCCCGCAGGCGAAGACGCCGGTGACGTTCGTCCGCGTCGACGGCGCGTCCACCAGGATGTAGCCCTCGTCGTCGCGGCGCACCTGACCCGCGAACAGCTCGCTGCGCGGGTCGTGTCCGATGGCGATGAACAGGCCGTTGGCTTCGAGGGTGGACTCCTCGCCCGTCCTCAGGTTGCGCAGCCGTACGCCGGTGACCGTGTCGTCACCGAGCACGTCGACGACGGCGCTGTCCCAGACGAAGTGGATCTTCTCGTTGGCGAAGGCGCGTTCCTGCATGATCTTCGAGGCGCGCAGCTCGCTACGCCGGTGCACGATGGTGACGGAGCGAGCGAAGCGAGTGAGGAATGTCGCTTCCTCCATGGCCGTGTCGCCGCCGCCGACCACGACGATGTCCTTGTCCCGGAAGAAGAAACCGTCACAGGTCGCGCACCAGGACACCCCGTGGCCGGAGAGGCGCTTCTCGTTGGGCAGTCCCAGCTCGCGGTAGCCCGAGCCGGTGGCGATGATCACGGCGCGCGCCTGGTGCTGGTCGCCGCGGCCGTCGGTCACGACCTTGATCTCGCCGGTCAGGTCGACCGCAGTGACGTCGTCGGTCACCAGCTCGGCCCCGAACCGCTCAGCCTGCTTGCGCAGGTGGTCCATCAGGTCCGGGCCCATCACGCCGTCGGGGAAACCCGGGAAGTTCTCGACGTCGGTGGTGTTCATCAGTGCCCCACCGGCGGTCACCGATCCCTCGAAGACCAGCGGGTGCAGGTTGGCCCGGGCCGCGTAGATGGCAGCCGTGTACCCCGCGGGGCCGGAGCCGATGATGATGATTTCGCGGAGGTCGGTCACGTAGCACCTTTCGGGATATCCATGAACGGCTGCGTCAACGGATCCTAGGCGCTCGGCATTCCCCTGCCGGCCCGCTCAGGGGCGCACGACACGCTGGAAAAGCAGGACCTGCGCGTTCGCCTCGGTGCAGGTCGGGCGCACCACCCAGACATCGAGGTGCCCCGCGTCGTCCGGGGTCGGAAGCACGATCACGGTGGCCGGCTTGCCCTCGTACGCAGCGATGTCGACGACCAGCGGCGTGGCGGGTGCTCCGGCGAGCGCGGCGACGCATCGGGCCAGCGCCGGCCCCTCGCGCAGCCGCTCGGGATCATTGCTGTCGGTGGCCTGGGGAGCGACCGACCCGGACGGACTCGACATCCGGGACCCCTGCGTGAGCAGCAGGCCGGGGATCGCGCCGGCCAGCGTGCTGCGCGTGTAGTTGCTGCCGGACGACACCACCTCGAAGGTCGAGGACAACGTCTTGGCCCCGGGGGCGGCGGCCTCGCGCCCGGCCGCATCGCCCGCGCTGGTGGTGGTGTTCCCCCCGTGCCGGCTGATCACCGCGGACACCCCCACGGCGGTCACGGCGAGCAACAGCACCAGCACCGCGGCAGCCTGCAGGAACCGGCTGTCGTGGCCGAGCCGGCGGCGCGACCCGCGGCCGGCGATCGGTGTCACCGTGACGGCGGTCTGTCCCGGCACCGGCCGGGTCAGTTCGTCCCGCAGCGCGCCGTCGAGCCGCGCCACGACGTCGTCCGGCACCGGACCGACGTCGGACAGGCCGGCGAGGCGAGCGGGCAGGTCGGCGAGGGTCGCCGCGGCGTCGCGGCACGTGGGGCAACCGTCGATGTGCGCGGTCACCGCCGTGGCCTGCGCAGGCTCCAACAGTCCCTCGTCGAGGTCCGCGAGCGTCTCCAGGTCGGGATGGTCCCCGACGGGCGGGACGGCGGCGGGCTCGGTGGGGCTCATGGCGTCGGGTCACCTCCGTTCGCGGCGCTGGCAGGGTCAGTCGGGACGGTCTGAGATGGGACGCCGTCGGAGGTGTCTCGGTTCCCCCCGGCCGCGCCCAGCACCGTGACCAGACGCGCTCGCCCGCGCGAGCACCGGCTCTTCACCGTCCCTGGCTGACAGTCCAGGACCTCGGCGGCGTCCTCCACAGACCATCCGTACATGTGCACGAGCACGAGCGCAGCCCGCTGGTCCAGCGGGAGCACGTCCAGCGCCCGCTCGAGGTCGAGCGCGGTCTCCACCCCCGAGAACGCATCCGGTCCGCGGGCCGGTGGCTCCGCGTCGGGGAACGGGTCGGCGGGACGCACCGCGCGGCGGCGGGCCCGGTCCAGGCAGGCATTGACGACGACCCGGTGCAGCCACGTGGACGGTGCAGAGTCGCCGCGGAACGCCGCGGAACCCCCCGCCGAGGTGGTGCGAAGGACGGACACGAACGCGTCCTGCAGCGCATCGGCCGCTTCCTCGCGGTCCCCCAGGGTGCGCACGGCGACGGCCCACAACCGGTCGCGGTGCCGGCCGAACAGCTCGCCGACCGCCTCGCGGTCGCCCTCGGCCGCGTCGCGCAGCAGCTCGCCATCGGTGCGGCCCGAGTCGTCCGGGCGCCCTGGAGCCTCCCGCACCCGGTTCCACCTCCGCTCGCCAGCCGTCCTTGCTTGCAGGGTAGGTCGGCAGGTGAGCCGGTGGGCTCAAGCGCGCCGGGGTCCGCCGTGCGACGTCGGAGCGTCGCGGGTGGTTTCAGCCCCGTACGCCGACCTCGGCGATCGTGCCCCGATAGTCCGCGCCTTCCTGCGGCAGCGACGTCAGCCAGATCAGCACGAATCGCGCCTGGACCGGCTCCGGCGGCTTGAGCTCGACGAGACCGGTGGCTCCGGTGGCCTGCGCCACGACCCGGTAGTCCCTCGCGCGGTCACCGCTTTCGTCGGCCACCCGGAGCTCGAGGTCGGTGCCGCCCCCGCGCAGCGCCACGGCGACGGACCCGACCGACTGGCGCCGCCCGAGGTCGAGCAGCAGCCCGACGCCCTCCTTGATTCCGGACTGGCCGAACGGGTCGAAGTACGTCTTGGTGGTCCACACCGTGCTGGTGTTGCCGTCCAGCACCCGGCGTACGCGGGAGTTGTTCTCCTCCCCGTCGCCGGGCGGCGGGTCGAACGACTCAACGCTGGCGACCTTGATCGGGCCTTGGCCGGTTGCGGCCGAGCCGGAGGCCGACGAGGTCGAGCCGACGGCCGGGGGCTTGCTGTCCACCACCGCCATCAGCAGCTGCCAGCCGACCAGTCCGACGCCCGCGGCGAGCAGCAGAGCGGCGAGGACCCATGCCCCTCGCGCCATCAGGCGCCGGCGGCGGGGGCTCTCGTCGTCGTACGCCGCGAAGTACGCCGGGGGGTACGGCGTGTCCCCCGACCCGGTCCCCTCTGGCCCGCGCACCGGGGCCATCCGGGTCGTCGTTGACGCCGCGGCCAGGGCCGCCGCCAGCTCAGCCGGCCCCCCGAGCGGTTCGGCACCGGGCGCCTTGTTGGGCACGGCGAGGCCCCGGCAGGTCAGCTCATCGAGGTCGTCGGGGATCCCGGCCCGCACCTGCCGCGGGCTGCAGAGCTCACCGTTCTCGCGGGGAGCCGGTGGCAGCGTGGTGTGGCCGCCGCCGGGCCAGCGCGCGGTCAGGGCGGCGTAGAGCACGCCGGCGCAACCCGCGACGTCAAGGCGGGCCGCCTCCGCGGCCCCGACCGCAGAAATGCCCCGCACCGCTGCGTCCACGGCCAGCCCCGACACCTTGATCTGGTCGTGCGCCGTGCGCAGGATGTGCTCGGGCTGCAGGCACAGGTGCGCCAGGCCCTGCTCGTGGGCCGCGGCCAGCGCCTCCGCGATCTCGACGACCATGGCGCGGGCTTCGTTCGGCGACATCGGGCCGTCGGCCAGCAGCTCGGCGAGGCTGGTCGCGGTGACCCACTCGGTCACGACGTAGACGACCTTGTCGGTCTCGCTGGCGTCCAGCACCCGCAGGAAGCGCGCGTCGTTGACTGCGGCGGCCTGCCGCGCGGCGCGCAGGATGGAGCGGGCGTCCGAGGCGGTCACGTCGAGGAGACAGATGCCGACCGCGCGGTCGAGCAGCTCGTCGCGGGCCCGCCAGTAGGTGGTGCTCCCGGCGTGCCCCAGCCGAGCCTCGAGAAGGTAGCGGTCGACGAGCCGCGTCCCTGGCTCGACGGCGTACGGCGGCGGCACCGGGCTCCTCGCGTCGTCTGCTGTCCCTCGGGGTAGTGCACGAGCCGTCACGGCCCTGCGCACCATGCTAAGCCGCCTACCCGCCGCCCGCCGGGTTCAGTCCCCGGAGCGGACGACCAGCGACGACCGGGACGACCGGGTACGACCGGGTTTAGGCGGCCGAGTCAGCCGGGGACGGACTTGCCGTCGCCGTCCTGGGTGACCACGGCCCACTTCTTGGCCGGGCCGATCCGATACAGCACGAGGGTGGTGGCGGTGCGGGTGAGGCGGACGTGCACCTTGCCGTCGGGGTCGACGCGGAACGTCGTGGTGTCCACGGCGTTCCCAGGGTCCTGCTTCTGGGCCGACGCGAGCGCCGCCAGGTAGGTCAGCTGCACGTTCTTGGTGGTGTTCCACGTGTCCGAGGCGTCGAGAGCAGCCGTGTTGGCCTGGTCGGCGACGTTGACGGTCGTCACGGCCACCGAGATCCCGTCGAAGAGCACGATCCCGGCCAGGCCGAAGACCACGGCCAGCCTCGTGAGCCAGCCGAGCACGATGTCACCACGCTCGTTGGCGAGCACGGACCGCACACGTCTCATGGATAGAGAGGTCGGCTCCGAGGTGCTCCCGCTTGAGGTCCAGCGGCCGACGCGTTGGGTCAGCCCAGCGACCGGCCGCGGACCATCCCGACGAGCGCGGTCAGCTCCTCGACGTGCAGCAGCCGGGCCAGGCCCAGGTAGCCGCCGATCAGCACCAGGCCGCCGAGGGCCAGTGCCACCAGCGACCCGCGCGCCCCCTCGCCGACGTTGGACGTGACCAGGTGGGACACGCCGTACGCCGCGGCGGCGGCGGGCACGGCGGCCGCGACGAGCCGGGCATAGGTCCGGATGACCCGTGACCCGTCCAGACCACCGATCCGTCGGCGCAGAACGTAGCTGCTGACCGCGAGCCCCACGAGGTAGGTCAGGGAGTAGGCGGCGGCCACCCCGACGATCTTCCAGCGCAGCGGCAACACGACGTACGCGGCAAGCGCGAGCACCACGTTCGCCGACGCGATACCGACCTGGAGCAGGAACGGGGTCCGGGTGTCCTCCAGCGCGTAGAAGCCGCGCAGCGCGAGGTACTGCGCGGAGAACGCGGGCAGCCCGACCCCGAACGCCGCCAGCACGAGCCCGATGTACCGGGCTCCGTCGTCCCCCGCGCCGGCGTACAGCAGTCCGGTGAGGTCCGGCCCCAGCGCGACGTACCCGGCGGCGGCCACGATGACGCCGACCGCGGTCAGCCGCCAGCCGGTGGACAGGTCCGCGCGCAGGGTGGCGTGGTCCCGGGCCGCGGCGGCCGCGCTCATCCGCGGCAGCAGTGCGGTCACCACGGAGACGGTGATGATCGAGTGCGGCAGGATGAAGATGAGATAGGCATACGTGTACGCCGTGTAGCCGACCCCGTAGCCGATCGTCTCGGCGGCGGACTTGTCGACGCGGGCCCCGAGGTTGACGACCACGGCGTACGCGATCTGGTTGACGAACACGAACAGCAGCGACCACTTCGCGAGCTCACGTGCCTTGCCCAGGCCGGTCCCGCGGAAGTCGAACCGGGGGCGGTAGCGGAACCCGCTCCGCCGCAGCACCGGCACCAGCACCAGCGCCTGCACGACCACCCCGGCTGTGGTGCCCGCGCCGAGCAGGGCGATGGCACCGGCGCCGAGGGCACCCGGGTTCTCGAAGTCGACGGTGACGAACGCGATGAACACGAGGCCGGTGACGATCGCGACGAGGTTGTTCAGGATGGGCGCCCACATCATCGGCCCGAAGCTGCCGCGCGCGTTGAGCACCTGTCCGAGCATCGTGTAGGCCCCGTAGAACGCGATCTGGGGCAGGCACCAGAACGCGAATGCCGTCGCCGTCGCCACGTCGCTGCCGCTCCACGAACCCGGGGTGTAGAGGCGGATGACGAGCGGCGCCGCAGCCGTCGCCACCACGGTGATGGCGAGCAGCACCAGGGCGGCGAGAGTCAGCAACCGGTCGGTGTACGCCCGCCCGCCGTCGTGGTCGGTCATCGCGCGGACGAGCTGTGGCACGAAGACCGCGTTCAGCACGCCGCCGGCGAGCAGGATGTAGATGATGTTCGGCACCGTGTTCGCGACGTTGAAGGTCGTTGCGACGAGCTGGGTGCCGATCGCCGCCGCGAGCACCGCGCTGCGCACGAAGCCCAGGGCGCGCGAGAACACCGTCCCCATCGCCATGACGCTGCTCGACCGCAGCAGGCCGCCGGTCGGCGAGGTGTCCCCGGGGTCGGTCATGCGGGCTCCGCCGGGTGGGTCAGCTCGGCGGGCCGGGCATGTCTGGCCAGGTGGGCCCGGCGGCTGAGCCGGATCGCGGACGCCGCGACGAGCACGCCGCCCGCGCCGAGGGTGATCACGAGGGCGAGCGTGCCGTACTGGGTGACGCGCACCCGCAGCTCCACCGGCTGTCCGTACGGGGCGCCGTCCGGGGTGAGCAGGTGGGCCTCCACCAGGACGACGCCGTTGGCGACGGCCTTGGCGGGTACGCCGATCTGCAGCTTGCTCTTGGCGGGTATGCGGACGGCCGGGACGTTGCCGATGGTCAGGCCGAGCCGCAACGGCGTCAAGGCAATGTTGACGAGCACCGGCTGGTCGAGGCCGTTGGAGATGGTCAGCGGGATGGTGCCGGACTTGCTGCCGAACGTGTAGCTGCCCGGGAGCACGTGCACCTGCGAGCGGAGGTCGGCCAGGTTGCTCCGGACCGCGTCGAGACGGTTGACCCGGTCACCGCGGCCGCGCCACCAGCTCGACTCCAGCATCAGCAGCGACTCGTCGAGGGCGGGGACCAGCGCCTGGGGGTCGGTGAGCACTGAGGCGAAGTTGGCCACCCGGGAGTGCATGTCGCGGATGGCCGTGAGGTACGCGGCCGGCAACTCGTACCGCCGTACCGACGTGGCATAGCGCACCGGGAGCCGATCGAGCTCGGGCGGAGGCGCGGCTCGCAGGGCGGTCACCGACGATTCGCCGAACCATGGGGCGTCCCCGGCGCCCTTGACGATGCGGTCCAGCAGTTGGGTCGGCGGGTTCCAGTTTCGTGGCGGGGCGATGAGAACGGTGCGCGAGGAGCCGGCCGCCGGCAGCTCGGCGGTGATCATCGCGGTTTCCGCGAGAAAGCGCTGACCGGCCAGCAGCCCCGTCTCCGGTGCAGTCGACGAGAGGATGCGGGTGAGCGTTGCGTCAAAGAGCAGCCCGGCCAGCGGTCCGTTGGCGGTGCGCACGTCCGCTCTGCCGGTGGGTGTGAAGCTCAGGTCCAGTTCGGGTGGCATCGCCCGCCCGTCGAGCAGGACGGCGTCCATCCCCATGCCTTTGAATGCCGTGAGGCTGGCACCGTCGGCAAAACCGTCGGCCGGCCAGGCCACGTCGTCCGAGACCTGGCGCCCGAGCACCGAGCTCGCGATGTCGGCGCCTTTCGCGCGCGCCGTCACCAGGTCCGCGGTCAGGCCGTTGTGCTGCAGTGCGACGTCGTCGGGGTCGCCGTAGGGCAGCGCGAGAACGCCGGCGCCGCCGCTGGCCGACCGGAGCAGGTCCAGCCATTCGTTGGCCGCGCCCGCGCCAGTCCCGTCGACGGTGCCCGCCGAGCCACCCGGCCCGGCTGCGGCGCGAACCTGGTAGCCGTTGCCCATGTCCTTCGCGGAGTCGAGCAGGGCCGGGTCCACGACCCACGTCAGCGCGCGCCGTTGGCCGAGCTCGCTGCCCGCCGCGGCCAGCCGTCCGAGCCGGCCGTCCGGCGCCATCTGATTCGCCAACGTCTCGTCGACGAACGTGCCGTCGGGCAGTCGGGACGGCACGGCGGTCAGTGGCCATATCCAGGCGAAGGACGTGGGCTTGAAGTCCTGCGTCTGCGGCACCCACGGCAGGAAGGTCCGCACGATGGCGACTCGGCCGAAGCCGGTCCGGTGCCGGGCGATCACCTCGATGTTCAGCACGTACACGCCGAAGTCCCGCAGGGTCGTGACCTTCGCCAGCGGGGTCGACACCTCGAATGCGGACTCGCCACCGGCGGAGATCCGCCCCGGCAGGCGGACTCGGGCCACCACCAGGCCGTCTCGGCTGGCGGTGCGCCCCGCGGCGACGGCAGCGAGCTCGCCGCGGCTGCTCAACGTCGTACGGGAGAGCCGTAACCGGACCTCGACGTTGTCCAGGGCCTCAGTCCCGCCGGCCCGGACCATTCCGGTGGCCTGCAGGGTGGCGCCCGGGACACCCACGGCGGGGTCCAGGTTGCTGACGACCACGGTCGCCAGCGGCCCCGCCGCCGAGGCATGCGCGGGTACGGCGAGCACGGCGACCAGCGCCAGCGGTGCGGCGACCAGCGTCCGGATTGCTCGCGAGCGCCGGGCCCGCCCGCGCGTGGTCCGGGCGGGCGGCGCGGTGGTCACGCCGAGTCCGCGAGCAGGTCCGCTGCGGTCTGCGCCAACCGCCGTTCGCCGGCGTAGGCGAGCCGGTCCCGCAGCTCGTCGAGGGGCACCCAGGCCACCTCGTCGACCTCGATGTCGGTGTCGGAGAGCTCGCCGCCGGAGGCCTCCAGCAGGTAGTGGTGCACCGTCTTGTGGATGCGCCGGTCCTCCGCGACGAACCAGTAGTCGATCGTGCCCAGCGGTGCGAGGACCCGGCCGCGGATACCGGTCTCCTCCTCCACCTCCCGGACGGCGGCGTCCTCGGCCGTCTCCCCCGCCTCCAGATGCCCCTTGGGAAGGGACCAGAGCAGCCGGCCGCGCCGGTCCAGCCGGCCGATGATCGCCGCCCGAGGGCCGCTGCCGGTCCGGTCGACCACGAGACCCCCGGCCGAGGTCTCCTCGACCTTCCGCAGGGTCCGTCGCGGCCGCGGACGGCGCGACGACGACGGAGAGCGGGGCACCGGGTGATGGTAACCACGGCCTCGGGCGGCCAGCGGTGAGCGGCCCGGCCACCGCCGTACCCTTGCGTCTCGTGCCCGCCGACCCCCCGGACTCCGCCGAGCGCGGTGCCACCGCCGCTGCGAGCGGCGCGTTGTCGGCCGCCCAGCAGCGGCTGCTCGCGGAGCTGATGCGGGTCGAGCCGGTGCTCGCGGAGCTGGGCGCGAGGTTCACCGCGGCGGGTCACGAGCTGGCCCTGGTGGGCGGCCCGGTCCGCGATGCGCTGCTCGGCCGCCCGGTGCAGGACCTCGATTTCACCACCGACGCGCGCCCGGACCAGATCGTGCAGGTGCTCAAGGGCTGGGCGGACGCGCACTGGGACGTGGGGATCGCATTCGGCACAGTGGGGGCCCGCAAGGGTGAGCACCGCATCGAGGTGACGACCTACCGCAGCGAGGTCTACCGGTCGGACTCGCGCAAGCCCGACGTCACGTACGGGGACACCCTCGTGCACGACCTCGAGCGCCGCGACTTCACGGTGAACGCGATGGCCGTCTCGCTGCCGGCGATGACCTTCGTCGACCCGCACGGCGGCCTGGCCGACCTCTCTGGCCGGTTGCTGCGGACGCCCGGCCGGCCCGAGGACTCGTTCAGCGACGACCCGTTGCGGATGATGCGGGCGGCCAGGTTCGCGTCCCAGCTCGGCTTCGCCGTGGACCCGCCGGTCGTGGCGGCGATGACCGCGATGGCCGACCGCATCTCGATCGTGTCGGCCGAGCGGGTGCGCGACGAGCTGGTGAAGCTGGTGTGCTCCCCCGACCCCCGACCGGGGCTGGCCCTGATGGTGAGCACCGGTCTCGCCGCGCAGGTCCTGCCGGAGCTGCCGCGGCTCGCCCTCGAGATCGACGAGCACCACCGCCACAAGGACGTCTACGAGCACACCCTGACGGTGCTCGAACAGGCGATCTCACTCGAGGATGCCGACGCGTCCCCGGACTTCGTGCTGCGCTTTGCGGCGCTGATGCACGACGTCGGCAAGCCCAAGACGCGGCGGTTCGAGCCGGGCGGGGGCGTCTCGTTCCACCACCACGAGGTCGTCGGAGCCAAGCTCACCGCCGCCCGGATGCGGGCGCTGCGCTTCCCGAAGGACGTGACCGACCAGGTGGCCCGGTTGGTCGAGCTGCACCTGCGCTTCCACGGCTACGGGACCGGTGCGTGGACCGACTCGGCGGTGCGCCGCTATGTCGCGGACGCGGGGCCGTTGCTGGACCGGTTGCACAAGCTGACCCGCTCGGACAGCACCACCCGCAACCGCCGCCGCGCGGAGACGTTGCGGCGGGCCTACGACGACCTGGAGGAGCGGATCGCCCGGCTGCGCGAGCAGGAGGAGCTCGACGCGATCCGGCCCGACCTCGACGGGAACGCCATCATGGAGATCCTCGGGCTGCCGCCCGGTCCGCTGGTGGGTGAGGCGTGGCGGCACCTCAAGGAGCTGCGCCTCGACCGGGGCCCGATGACCCACGACGAGGCCGTCACCGAGCTCCGGTCCTGGTGGGCCACCCAGCAGCCATGACCTCCGCCAATTGACCACGTGGGGTGGTCGAGTGGGTGCGACAACAGTCGTCTACGGGTGTTGTCGCACCCACTGGGGTACCTCACGTGGTCAATTGCGGGAGAGGGAGGACGGGGTGCGCCGAGAGCTGATCCGGCCGTAGACCAACGCGGTCGCGGCGTAACCGGCACTGATGACCCCGAACACCACCCGTGAGTTGCCGTCGGCCGGGAGCGTCAGCGCCGCGAAGACCGCTGCCGACACGAAGGCGATGTTGAAGACGACGTCGTAGAACGAGAACACCCGCCCCCGGTAGGCATCGTCGATCGACTCCTGCACGATCGTGTCCACGCAGATCTTCGAACCCTGCGCCGCCATCCCGACGACGAAGGCCCCGAGGATCACCAACCCTTCGTTGAGCCACCCGACGTACACGGCCTCCATCGCGGCGGCCAGCGCGAAGCAGACCGTCATCCAGGTCGCCTTGCGGATCCGATGGGTGATCTCCGGGGTGACGACCGCCGCGAGCAGCACGCCGGCCCCGGACGCCGCGAAGACCTCGGCCAACCCGGCGAAGCCGCCGTCGACGTCCGAGGGCAGGTTGAAGTAGCTGCGGAACAGCAGGATCACGGTGATGGTCGAGATGCCGTAGAAGAACCGGTGCGCGCCGATGGCGGCGAGGGCATGCCCGGCCGGGCGGTGCGCCCACACGTGGCGGGCTCCGTCGACCATGCCGGCCGCGACGTGGCGGACGGCCTGGCGAGTCTCGGGCGGGCCGGTGTCGAGGTCCGGCCCGAGCAGGTCCCGGTCCATCCGGGCCGCCAGCGCCGCCGCCCCCAGGTAGATCGCGGCAGCGACGAGGATGACCCGCCCATCGGCCGTGCTCCCCTCGCCGACGACCCGATTGAGCAGGTAGCCGACACCCGCCCCGCTGATCGCCACGATGGTGCCGCTGGTGGTCGACACCGAGTTGGCCATCACGAGCTCGTTCGGCTGTACGACGTGCGGAAGCGCCGCCGACAGCCCAGAGAGGAAGAACCGGTTGACGCTGAGACAGGCCAGCACCGCGGCGTACAGCGGCAGCCCGGACACCCCCGCAAAGACGAGGACGGCCACGCCGGTCACCATCGCGGCCCGCAGCAGGTTGGCGACGACGAGCACCTGACGGCGGCGCCACCGGTCGAGCAGCACACCGGCGAACGGGCCGACGAGGGAGTACGGGAGCAGCAAGGTGGCGAAGGACGCGGCGACGTTGCTCGCGGACGTCTGCTTCTCGGGGGAGAAGAAGAACAGGCTGGCCAGCGCGGACTGGAACATGCCGTCCGAGGCCTGCGAGGTGAGCCGGGTGACGTAGAGCCGCCGGAAGTCGCGGTGCCGGGCTACAGCTTTCAGGTCACCGGCGAAAGACACCGCCGCAGCCTACGGTGCGCCCGCACGGTTCCCCGGCCCGCATTCCCCCGCAAAGTGAAACGTTCGGCACCGGACGTGCGCGGTTTCGGGTGCCGAACGTTTCAGTCTGTTGCTGGGGTTGGTGCTTGCGGGTCAGCGCTCGACGTCTCCGCGGATGAACGCCTCGACCTTGGCGGCCGCGACGTCGTCGCTGAACTGCTCCGGCGGGGACTTCATGAAGTAGGACGCCGCGGATGTCAGCGGGCCGCCCACACCACGGTCGAGCGCGATCTTCGCCGCACGCACCGCGTCGATGATGATCCCTGCCGAGTTGGGCGAGTCCCAGACCTCGAGCTTGTATTCCATGTTCAGCGGCACGTCGCCGAAGGCGCGGCCCTCGAGACGGACGTAGGCCCACTTGCGGTCGTCGAGCCACTGCACGTAGTCCGACGGGCCGATGTGCACGTTGCGGGCGCCCATGTCGTGCTCCATGTTGGAGGTCACGGCCTGCGTCTTCGAGATCTTCTTCGACTCGAGTCGGTCGCGCTCGAGCATGTTCTTGAAGTCCATGTTGCCGCCGACGTTGAGCTGGAACGTCCGGTCCAGCACCACGCCGCGGTCCTCGAAGAGCTTGGCCAGGACGCGGTGCGTGATCGTCGCGCCGACCTGCGACTTGATGTCGTCGCCCACGATCGGGACGCCGGCGTCCTCGAACTTCTTGGCCCACTCGGGAGTCCCGGCGATGAAGACCGGCAGCGCGTTGACGAAGGCCACCCCCGCGTCGATCGCGCACTGCGCGTAGTACTTCGCGGCGGCGTCGGAGCCCACCGGCAGGTAGCAGACGAGGACGTCGGCCTCGGCCTCGCGAAGCATCGCGACGACGTCGACCGGCTCGTCGTCGGACTCGGTGATCGTCTCCCGGTAGTACTTGCCGAGACCGTCGAGGGTGTGGCCGCGGGCCACGATCGTGCCGGTGGGGGGCACGTCGGCAATCTTGATCGTGTTGTTCTCGCTGGCGCCGATGGCGTCAGAGAGGTCCTGGCCGACCTTCTTGGCGTCCACGTCGAACGCGGCCACGAACGTGATGTCGCGGACGTGGTACGGCCCGAACTGGACGTGCATGAGGCCGGGTACCCGTGCGTCCGGGTCGGCGTCCTTGTAGTACTCGACACCTTGGACGAGTGACGACGCACAGTTGCCGACGCCGACGATGGCTACGCGTACGGAACCCATCAGATGCTCCTCATGGTTAGTGCTCGTTGGTTGCCCGGCCACGAGAACCGGCAACGCCGGTCGTGCCCGGTTGGGTCGTTCTCTGCCGTGGAGGCACGGTCTTGTGCTGCCCTGCTGCGCTACCGGTCTGCCGTTCGCTGTCGATCAGCTCGTTCAGCCAGCGCACCTCGCGCTCGACCGACTCGAGCCCGTGCCGCTGAAGCTCCTGGGTGTAGGTGTCCACCCGTTCCCGGGTCCGCGCGAGCGCTGCCCGGAAGCCTTCGAGCCGCTCCTCGAGCCGGCTGCGACGTCCCTCGAGGATCCGCAGCCTGGTCGCGGCATCGGTGCGCCCGAAGAACGCGAAGTGGACGCCGAAGTTCTCGTCCTCCCAGGCCGACGGGCCGGACTCGCCGAGCAGGTCCTGGAACCGCTCCTTGCCCTCGGCCGTCAGCTTGTAGACGATCTTGGACCGCTTCCCGGCGAGCGCTGCCGGAGCGTCGCTGGCGACGTCCTCGACGATCCAGCCGGTGCGGAGCAGGTCCTTGAGACAGGGATAGAGCGACCCGTAGGAGAAGGCGCGGAAGGCGCCGAGCAGGGCATTGAGCCGCTTGCGCAGTTCGTAGCCGTGCAGCGGGGTCTCGTGCAGCAGGCCGAGAACGGCGAACTCGAGTACGCCGGTGCGCTTGCTCACGAGTCCCCCTCTCTGTAAGCCTGGCCCCTCACTCGCCGACGGGTCGCGTCGAGTGGTCGTCCGATGTATCGCCCCGATACATCGCAACGATAGGCAGACCCTGCCGGTTCCCGCAACTCCGCCGTACGATCTGCGCTCGTGTGGTCCCAGCGGTCGGTGATCGACTACTCCCTCGCGCGGCGGTCCGCGCTGGCCGGTCTGCTCACCGGATCGGCGACCAGTGCCGACGCCTGCGACGCGCACCCGTACCTGCTCCGGGCGGCCAAGCACCACGGCGAGGCGACCGACCGCGACTGCCCGGTCTGTCGGCGCGCGAAGCTCACCCACGTCACCTACGTCTACGGCGAGCAGCTCGGCCAGTACTCCGGACGGGTGAAGGCGACCGCCGAGCTCGAGCCGATGGCCCGCGAGCACGGCGAGTTCCGCGTGTACGTCGTGGAGGTGTGCCAGGGCTGCGGGTGGAACCATCTGACGCTGTCGTACGTCCTGGGTGACGGGGTAGAGCGCCGCGCCCCTCGCCGGCAACGCACGGCGGAAGACGAGTACTGAAGCCCTCGGTCAAGGCATGGCTGGGGGCCCGGAGGGTAGACCGGCCGAGCAGAATCACGTCGTTAGGCTTCGTCGGGGCGGCCGCCTGACCCCACATACCGGACAGCCCGGTCACCGAGACCCCCGAGGATCCGTTGAGAGTCGACTACCCGAGACAGGCCTACGACGGCGTCCGCCGCTATGTCCCGTCCTTCAGGCAGCTGCTGGCCCTCTTCGCGGTGGGTTTCCTGGCGATGGTGGCGCTCGTCGGGGTGGCCTACGCCAAGACCTCGATCCCCACGCCCAACGAGATGATCAGCGCCCAGACGACGATCGTCTACTACAGCGACGGCAAGACCGAGATCGGTCGCTTCGGCGACCAGAACCGGATCAACGTCCCCCTCAGCCAGGTCCCCAAGCCGGTCCAGGAGGCGGTGCTCGCCGCGGAGGACCGCACGTTCTACGAGAACAACGGCATCTCCCCCACGGGCATCCTGCGGGCCGCCTGGAACAACCTGCGCGGCGGTTCGAAGCAGGGCGGGTCGACCATCACCCAGCAGTACGCGAAGAACGCCTACCTGACCCAGGAGCGCACCTACACGCGCAAGATCAAGGAGTTCTTCATCGCCGTGAAGCTCGCGCGGCGGGACAACAAGAACAAGATCCTCGAGGACTACCTCAACACCATCTACTTCGGCCGCCGGGCTTACGGCATCGAGACCGCCTCGCAGACCTACTTCCACAAGGACGTCAGCCAGCTGACCGTCGCCGAGGGTGCGGTGCTGGCGGCGATCATCCGGTCGCCGGCCAACTACGACCCGGCGGACCACCGCGACGCGTTGCAGGGACGGTTCAACTACGTCCTGGACGGGATGGTCACGAAGGGCTGGCTCTCCCGGAGCGACCGTGCCGCGCTGACGCTGCCGCCGGTCGCGCCCCGGACCAAGCAGAACAGCGCCAGCGGGCCCAACTACTACCTGTTGGACGTCGTACGCCGTGAGCTCAAGGTGCACGAGTTCACCGACGCGGCGATCGACTTCGGCGGACTGAAGGTCATCACCACCTTCGACAGGAAGGCACAGGCGTCGGCGGTGAAGGCGGTGCGCACCAAGCGCCCGACCATCAAGGCGAGCCAGGTGCACATCGGGCTATCCGCGGTGGACCCGAGGACCGGTGCCGTCGTGGCGATGTTCGGCGGCAACACCGCCGGCGGGGTCAACGAGGTCACCCAGGCCCGGGTGCAGCCCGGATCGGCGTTCAAACCGTTCGCCCTGACCGCCGCGCTCGAGGACGGGATCAGCCTGAAGAGCCGCTTCGACGGCAACTCCGGACTGAAGGTCCCCGGCACCTCCAAGCCCGTCAACAATGAGTTCCACCAGAGCTACGGGGCGAACATCGACCTCATCACGGGCATCGAGCAGTCCATCAACACCGTCTTCGTCGACCTGGCGATGAAGGTCGGCCCGCGCAAGGTGCTCACGGCCGCCGAGTCCGCCGGCATCCCGTCGAACACCCCGGGGCTGGTGGCCACGCCGAGCATCCCCCTGGGGCCCAGCGCCGTGCGCAACATCGACATGTCGAGCTCCTACGCGACTTTCGCTGCGCAAGGTGAGGCGACGCAGTGGTACACCGTCAAGGAGGTCAAGGGTTCCAACGGCGGTTCGCGCTACAAGGCCAAGGTGAAGAAGAGCCGGGTCTTCCAGAAGGACGTGATGGCCGACGTCAGCTTCGCCCTGCAGCAAGTCGTGAAGAACGGCACCGGTCGCGCGGCCCTGGCCCTCAACCGGCCCGCTGCCGGCAAGACGGGAACGGCGGCGGACAAGTCGGCCTGGTTCGTCGGCTACACCCCGCAGCTCTCGGCCGCGGTGGACTTCTACAACGGTGACGGCACGAAGTCGCTGGACGGGGTCGGAGGTCTGAAGACGTTCTTCGGCGCGAAGTACCCCGCAGAGGTCTGGACCGCCTTCATGCAGGGCGCGCTGAAGGGCCAGCCGGTCCTGCGGTTCCCGCCGCGGGCGGACGTCGGCAAGGCACTGAACCCGAGCCCGTCGCCGACACCGACCACGAGCACACCCACGCCGACGACCAGCTCGCCGACGCCGACACCGACGACGAGCAGTGCACCTCCCACGCCAACGGTTCCCCCGACCAGCGCCCCTGTCCCCTCAGTGAGCGTCACGGTGCCGGGCGGTGGCGGTGGCGGCGGCGGCGGTGGCGGCGGAGGAGGAGGCGGAGGTCCACCGACAACCGCCGCGCCCGCGGGGTAGCCGTCCCCGTCCCCCTGTCGGTCGCCCGTCGTCCGGCACAATGCGCCAGGTGACCGCGACCCGCGACGAGCCGCGCGACGCCGACGTTGTCCTGCCGAGCCATGACGACCCCGTTGTGCGAGCAGGCAGCGAGCTGATCGGCGGCCCTGTCGGGCGGCACGCGGAGGTCCGCGGACCATCGGGTTGGTGGACCCCGTTGCGGGTCATGCTCGCGATGGTGTTCGTCGTCTCCGGCCTCGGCATCGTCGAGAAGGAGCACTGCCGCGAGCACGGGTGGGGCGCGCCCGGCGACTTCTTCCACGGGTGCTACAGCGACATTCCCGCGCTGTTCTTCGGTCGCGGGCTGTCCGACGGTGACGTGCCCTACGTCCACCAGACCGAGGACCACACGGTCGAGTACCCCGTCCTCACCGGTGCCGCCATGTGGGTGACCGCGAAGCTCGTCCCGAGCGACGGCAGCCCCGACTCGCGGGCCCGGTGGTACTTCGACATCAACGCACTCGCGCTGGCGATGTGCGCCGGGGTCGTCGTGCTCGCGACGATGAAGACCGCCGGTCGAAGACCCTGGGACGCTGCGATGGTCGCGCTCGCGCCGGGCCTGCTGCTGGCAGGCACCATCAACTGGGACCTGTACGCCGTGGCGCTGCTCGGGCTGGGCATGTGGGCATGGGCCCGCCGGAAACCGGTGGCCGCCGGCGCGCTGATCGGTCTGGCCGCGGCGGCGAAGTTCTACCCCCTCTTCGTGCTGGGGCCGTTGCTGCTGCTGTGTTGGCGGGCCGGCAAGATGCGCGAGTTCTGGACCGCGACCGGCGCGGCTGTCGTCGCGTGGGCAGTGGTCAACGTCCCGGTGATGATCGCCGACTTCCACGGGTGGTCGAAGTTCTACCGGCTGAGCCAGGAGCGCGGGGCGGGGTTCAGCTCTGTCTGGTTCCTGCTGCAACAGCAACACCACGGCGTACCCGGGAAGTGGCTCAACCCGTTGGCCGGCGGACTGTTCGTCGTCGCCTGCGTCGCCATCGCGTACGTGGCACTGCGCGCGCCGCGGCGGCCGCGGCTGCCGCAGCTGGCGTTCCTGACGGTGGCCGCCTTCCTGCTGACCAACAAGGTCTACTCACCGCAGTACGTGCTGTGGCTGATCCCGCTGGCCGTGCTGGCCCGCCCCCGGTGGCGCGACTTCCTCATCTGGCAGGCAGCCGAGGCCGTGCACTTCTTCGGGATCTGGATGCTGCTCGCCGGCTATCCGCCGGGAAGGCCGAGCCGTGGCCTGAACGACCAGCCCTATGGGATGACGGTCGCCGTGCACATCGCCGGCACGGTGTGGCTGTGCTGGGTCATCGTCCGCGACATCTACTCGCCCGAGCACGACCCGGTGCGCGCGGGCGGTGACGACGACCCGGCGGGCGGAGTGCTCGACGGCGCCCCCGACGCCCGCCTCATCCCAACTGGTGACTTTGGCAGGTAATAGGGCCTCCACGGATGCCGAACTCACCAGTTGAGGGGTCAGGGGCGGGCGCTGAGGTGGACCGGGTCAGACGGGGTCGCGGGGCAGTCGGCCGCTCGCGTACAGCGCAGCCTGCGTACGGTCGGTCACCTGAAGCTTGTCGAGGATGCGCGAGACGTAGTTCTGCACCGTCTTGACCGACAGGCCGAGCGACCTGGCGATCTGGGCGTTGCTCGAGCCCTGCGAGATGTGGGCGAGGACCTCGCGTTCCCGGTCCGTCATCCCCAGTGCGTCGACCGCGTCCGGCCGCGCCGCCCGGGTGGACGACATGGCGAGCACCTGTGCAGCGACTCCCGACCCGAACACGGCGCCGCCCGCCGCGACGGTGCGGACGGCCGCCGCAATCTCGTCGCCGGTAGCGCCCTTGAGCACGTAGCCGCGGGCTCCTGCGCGCAACGCCGCGACGACGGTGTCATCGTCGTCCACCATCGTGACGACCAGCACGGCGGGCGGGGACGACAAGGCGACGATCCGCGCGGTGGCCTCGATGCCCGACATCGTCGGGAGGTTCAGATCCATCAGTACGACGTCCACACCCCCCGCCTCGACGGCCGCGACGGCGTCGGGCCCGTCGACCACGGCGGCCGCCACGGCCATGTCGGGCAGCGAGGACACCAGCGCCGCGAGACCCTCCCGGAAGACCGGGTGGTCGTCGACGATCAGCACCTGGGTCGTCATGACGACGTCACCCGCACCGGCATCGGCCGCGGAGAGAGGAATCCCACCGGCAGCTCGGCGACCACAGCCGTCCCATCATCAGCCGTCACGCGCAGCCGTCCGCGAAGCTCCTCGGCCCGCTCCCGCATCGTCTGCAGGCCGTGCCCGGCCGGTTCGGAACCGGATGTGGACGTGACGAGCCCCCGGCCGTCGTCGGCAACGACGATCCGCAACCACCCGTCGCGGACCGCCAGCGAGACCCGGCACGCCGAGGCACCTGCGTGGTTGACGACGTTGGTCATCGCCTCGGTCACGATCCGGTACGCGGCGACCTCCACCGCCGCGGGCAGCGGCGGCAACTCGTCGATGTCGAGGGACACCGACACCGGCGTACCCGCCGTGAGCCGGTCGGTGACCCGTTCCAGGGAACCGGTCAGTCCCAACTCGTCCAACGTCGGCGGCCGCAGCCCTTCCACGACGCGGCGGACCTCGAGCACTGTGGAGCGCAGGTCCTCACGCAGCTCACGAACGTCGGCAGCTGCCGGGGACGAGGCGCCGAGCCGCGCGGCGATCACGTCGAGGCGAAGCACGTGCCCGGCGAGCGCCGGACCGAGCCCGTCGTGCAAGTCGCGGCGCAGCCGGCGACGCTCCTCCTCGCGTGCCAGCACGAGCCGCTCGCGCGCTCCCTGCAGGTCCGCAGTGAGCTGCTGGGCATGCAGGACGCCGCCAAGGTGGCCGGCGAGATCGTCCAGGAGCCGATGGTCCCGTTCGCGCAGCGGTGCGGCAGGCGGCCGGTACGTCAGCGTGCCCATCCGGCGCCCGTACGCCGCCAGGGAAACCGTCGTGTGCTCGTCACCCTCGCCGGGGTGCCCGGCCACGACCCGCTCTGCCTCGTCGCGAACGGTGACGTCACGCAGTCCGAGGCCGGTCAGCTCGGTGACGACGTCGTCGAGCAGCCGCCCGATGTCGGCGGTGGCCTCGAGTCGCTGCCCGAGCGAGGCGAGCACGTCGTACGGCTCGTCCCAACGGCCGAACGTGAGCCGGTTCACCGCGCGCTGGAGGCTGTCGCGCAGCGGGGCGAAGGACACCGCGACGACGCCCGCCGCGACCCACGGGAGCCACGTGGCACCACTGTCGACGCGCAGGAAGCCGCTCACCCCGGCGATGGCGAGCGCGTACGCGCCGACGACGACCGCCGACAGCGTTAGCCAGACGAGCGTGCGGTTGACCGCCGTACGCAGGTCGTACAGCCCCCGGGCGAGCACGGCGAACCCGATGACGAATGGCAGCGGCAACGCGGCGACACTGAAGACCCATCCGCCGAAGCCGGGGAGGAACGCGACCGGGACGGCGAGGACGGTGAGGCCGGCAGCACCGGCGTATAGCCCCAGCTGCTGACGGCGGAAGGTGTCCCCGTGCCGCCAGCGCGACACCAGCTGCGCGACGGCGCCGATCGTCACGATGATGCCCAGCGGAATGTGGGCGAAGAACGCGACGGCGCTGAACCACTCGGCCCCGGGGATGCCTGAGAGCGGGTTGTGCCAGGCGCCGAAGTCGGTCAGGTCCGCCCGCTTGTCGGTGATCGGATCGATCAGGGCACCGACGAAGACCACGGCGAGTGCACGGCTCAGCCACCTCCACCGCGGACCCGCGAGCTGCCCGTCGGGGAAGAACACCGGCACGGCGAGCGTCACGGCGTACCAGCCGAGCCCGCGGAGCACCTGACCGGGCACGGCGTACGCCGCGGGCGCCGCGACGCTTCCCGGTGCGGCGACGATGCCGTGGTATCCCACGCTGACCGCAGCGTCACCGAGGGACCAGCACACGCCGCCGACGAGCATCAGCCAGCCCACTCGGTTGGCGGGCCGGGCGGCCGCGACCACCGCACCCACGAGGGCGAACGCGATCACGACGGAGACGCTAAGGGCCGAGTCGAGCAGCGACCGGTCGTCGGTGACGGCCTCCCACAGCGAGACGCCGCTGCACGCGAACGAGACGGCGACGGCCGCGGCGATTGCCGCGACCGTCCCCGTCATCTGCTGGGCCGCGGAGGACACGTCATGCATCGTCGCTCCCGGCAGGGGCTCTCGGCAGGTGTTTCAGGCTGTTGCATCGGCCAGCCGGCGCACAGGCGGGTCGGCGGCCGGCTCGCCCCTGTGCCGGAGGGCCGCAACCCCGAGGGCCACGATCCACAGGAACGCGAGCATCGTCGACACGTTCAGCAGGCCGATCCCCGCCCCGGCGACCGCGGCGATGGACAGGATCCCGACGACGGCACCCGAGTAGGCCACCCACGTCGGCAGCTCCCTGGTCAGCCAGATGGCGCCGGCCACGCTGAGCGCGAAGATCCCGGACAGCCCCCCCGTCAGGAAGAACGCGAAGTTCCGGATGTCGTTGACCGTCGTGACCGTGGTGAGGGGAGCCCCGTGGTGCGCGTCGTACATCGCCGCGGCCCCGGCGGCGAAGCCGACCGCCACGGTGATGGCCACGGCGACCACCGCACCGGCCGCAATGCACGAGGACAGCCAGTCCCCGACGACGCCGTCACCGCGCAGGAGCCTCGCGACGAGCAGTGCCCCTACGAGGTAGACCAGCGTGGCGAGGTACTCGACGTAGCCGCCGGTGAAGTTCCTCGTCAGTGACGAGTGGACCAGTGCCGAGGCCGCCTTGCTGGGCGAGTCCCCGAGCATCAGCGAGTGCTCGAGGGAGACGCCGGCGAAGGTGAGCACCACATAGGCGATGAGCAGGGCGCCGGCCACGCGCCACAGCCGCCGGTTCGCCGCGGGCGTCACGGCAGGCACTCCATGATCCAGCCGTGGTTCTGCGCGAGGGCGCTGTTGAAGGCGCCGACGGCACCGGGCCCGTCGTTGGTGGCGTGGCCGGACACATTGGGGCCGACGGTGCCGTGCGTGATGGTGGGGAACGAGTCCTCGCCGTAGTGCGCCTGGAAGTCCAGGCCGGTGCCGACACAGGACGCGTTGGCGCTGGGGAACCCGGGCGCCGGGTAGGCCTGGCCGGCGAAGGCGGGGCCCGGGAGGAACAGGGCGGTGCCTGTGGCCAGGGCGATCGCGGCCGTGATCCGGGGGATTCTCGATGTCATCGGTGGTCACTCCTTGCTCGTCGAGGTGCGGACGAGGACCACGATGCGGCGAGGAGTTTCCCATCGACCAGAGCACCGCTACCCCCGCAGCCAGGGAAGTTCTCCCACCCCTCAACTGGTGACTTTGGCAGGTGAAACCACCCTCAACGGATGCCGAACTCACCAGTTGAGGGTCAGGAGTCGCGGACCTCGTCGGGGTGGGTGGTCGTCAGACGGACCTCGCAGTCCAGCTCCGCCCCGATCTCGGGTGGGCGGACACCGTGCGGAACGAAAATCAGCGACACCTGCATATGCGGCGGCTCCACGAACCATCGCTGCCGCCCCTCCCAGGTGAACGGCGAGAGGTTGCGGCCGGCTGCCTCGAGGGTTCCCAGTGCGACGACCTTGGCGCGCTGCACCGCGCCGCGCACCGCCTTGGGCGCCTCGAGTGCGACGCCGTGCGCGGTCCCGCCGCTGACGACGACGAGGTGTCCGTCGCTCGGTGCCCGGTGCTGCCGGTAGCCGCTGCGCTCGCCGCGGGCCAGCGGCTCGACGTCGAGGACGGTGCCGCGCGCCGTCAGCGCGTCGCGGTCACCCAGCCACAGCCGGGTGCCGATGCGCGGCCGGAACGCCACGTCGGGGTGGCGCGCGCGCAGTGAGTCGAGCTCGCCGGCCGCGAGATGGCTGACCCAGAGGGTGTTCAGGGGCAGACCAGACCGGTGCAACCGGTCGAGCCACGTCGTCGTCTCGGCGACCGGGTCGACGCCGCGCGGCCGGTCCAGCGGCAGGTGCAGTGCGAACCCCTCGAGCTGGGTGTCACCCAGCGCTGCGGCGAGGTCGGGAAGGTCATCGGGGCGCAGGCCGTGGCGCCGCATCGACGTGCGGCACTCCACGACCACCCGCGTCCCGGCGGGCAGCGCGCGGAGCGCAGGCAGGTGCGCGACGGTGCGGATCGTTCGCTGTGCGCCCGGCACCCCGTCGTACGCCGGGTCGACGCCCACCGGAGTCAGGACGAGGACGTCCCCGGGGAAGCGGTCGAGCACGTCGGGCACCTCGCGCTCGGTGCCGACCGCGATCGTGTCCACCCCGAGCAGCGCGGACTCCTCGGCGAGCCGGGCGTTGCCGACGCCGTAGCCGTTGCCCTTGGTGACCGGGACGATGGCCGGTAGCTCGGCGAGGACGCGGCCCTGGTGCGCCCGCCATCGCGCCACGTCGACATGCACGACGAACGTCACTGCGGCATCACCGCCGGTCCATGTAGAGGGAGAAGGCGGTGAACAGCAGCCGGTTGAGGGGCAGGTCCCACTCGCCGAGGTACTCGACCGCCTCTCCCCCGGTGCCGAGCTTGAACTGGATGAGCCCGACGTGCGGGTCGTTCTCGTCGAGGGTGTCGGTGATGCCGCGCAGGTCGTAGACCGTCGCGCCGGCGTCCTTGGCGTCGCGCAGCATCCGCCACTGGATCGCGTTGGACCCGCGGACGTCGCGCTTCTGCGTGGACGAGGCGCCGTAGGAGTACCACGCGTGGTCGCCGACGCGGACCATCGTGGTGGCCGCGACGAGGTCGCCCTCGTGGCGCGCGAGGTAGAGCCGGATCCGGTCGGGGTCTTCCGCCATCATCGCGGTCCACATCCGCTCGAAGTACGAGAGGGGCCGGCCGGCGAACCCGTCGCGCGTCGCGGTCTCGAGGTAGAGGCGGTGGAACTCGGGCAGGTCGTCGTGGCCCCCGACGCTGACATCGACGCCGGCCTTGTCGGCCTTCTTGATGTTGCGCCGCCATAGCTGGTTGAAGCCCTTGAGCACGTCGTCCTGGTCACGACCATCGAGCGGCACCTGGAAGACGTACTGCGGCTGGCCGGCCGCGAATCCCTCGTCGTGGGCGGGCGCTCGCCAGCCAAGGCGGCGCAGCGTCGCGTCGACGTCGTCGGCGACCGGGTTCCGCTCATCGGGGGCAAGGTCGGCAAGGCGGGTCGCGCTCTTCGCGGCGAGGGCCGCCTTGACCGTGCCGGCGGACCAGCGGCGCCTGACCACCGGTGGGCCCATCTTGATGCCGAACGCCCGCCGGCCGCGCAGATGCGCGACCATCGGGGCCAGCCAGCCCTCGAGGTCGCCGGCCGACCAGTCGATGAGCGGACCCTCGGGCAGGTAGGCGAGGAACCGCTTGAGCCGCGGGACCTGGCGGTAGAGCACCAGTCCGGCGCCGACGAGCTGTCCGTCCTCGTCGTACCACCCGATGCTCTCGTTGCCCCACTCCCGCTTCACCGCGGCCCACGACGGGCACTGCAGGAAGCTGGCCGAGCGCCGGGACTTGATGAACCCGAGATGGTCCTGCGCGCTGATCGGTGCGACGGTCAGCGGCATGGGGACGGCGGGCCTCTCGGTCGACGGGTGGACGCCCCGAGGCTACCGAGCGCGCAGGCGCCGGTCCGGACAGGGCGATGCCCCGGGTGCGGTGGGCACCCGGGGCATTGCTGGTGTCGTCGAGAGCGACTGCGAGCTCAGGCGGCGTCGACCTGGCGGGTCGCCTGCGCCTCGATCTCGATCCTGATCTTCTTGGAGACGAGGACGCCGCCGGTCTCCAGCGCGACGTTCCACGTCATGCCGAAGTCCTCACGGTCGATCTCGGTGGTGGCGGTGACCGCAAGCTTCTCGTTGCCGAACGGGTCCTTGGCCACGCCGTCGAGCTCGACGTCCAGCTCGACCTGCTTGGTGACGCCCTTGATCGTCAGGTCGCCGACAACCTGGAACGTCGCGCCCTTCTGCTTGACCACGCGGGCGTTGCGGAAGGTGATCTCCGGGTACTTCTCGGCCTCGAGGAAGTCACCCGAGCGGAGGTGGCCGTCGCGGTCGGCGACGCCGGTGTCGATGCTGGTCGTGCGGATGCTGGCCTGGACGGTGGAGTCCGCGACGGTGTCGCCGATGGTGATGACGCCGTCGTAGTCACCGAAGGAGCCGCGCACCTTGGTCACCATCAGGTGCCGGGCGACGAAGCCGATGCGGGTGTGGGCCGGGTCGAGGACGTAGGTCCCGGCGGCGGGGAGCTGGACGCCGTCGACGACACGGAGTCCCGAAGCAGCGGCCCGGGCCTGGGCGACGACCTGGGTTTCGGCCTGGGTCACGTTGGTCTCGGTCATGGCGGTTCTCCTTGCGAGTAGTGGTTGAAGTCTCAACGACTGCGTAAGCAAATATTGCCCGGTCAATATTTCCCTGTCAAGTCCGCTACGCTGGGGAGCGTGCGAGACCTGCTGGATGACCCGCGGCTGACCCTGATGGGGCTGTTCGCCGAGACCTTCGCCGGCCTCGGCGGCAAGGCCATGCCGTCCATCGCCGCGCACGGCCTGGTGGAGAACGAGTTCACCGTCCTGCTGCGGCTGGCCCGCTCGGAGGGCGGCCGGCTGCGGATGAGCGACCTCACCGCCCAGATGTCCCTCACCGGGAGCGGCGTGACCCGGGTCGTCGACCGGCTGGTCGAGCGGGGGCTGCTCTGCCGGGAGGCCTGCGCCTCCGACCGGCGCAGCACCTACGCGGTCATCGGACCGGCCGGGCTGGCAATGATCGAGGAGATCCTGCCGGTCCACCTCGAGCTGATCCAGCGGTGGCTGCTGGACCCCCTCACCGGCGAGCAGGCCGAGCAGCTGGCCGCCATTCTGCGGGTCATCCGCGACGGCGTCCGTCCCGACGCCACCGCCGGCGCTGCCGGGCGGTTGGCCGCCGAACCCGCAGCGGCCGGCTCAGGCGGGTAGCCGCGCGCGCAGCAGGGCGATGTCGGCGGACTGCCCGGTGACCCCGCCCGGCGTCTCGCAGACGACGGGCGCCCCGGCGGCCGCGGCCACCGCGACGATCTCGTCCGGGTCGATCGCCCCGGTGCCGAAGTTCGCGTGCCGGTCCGCCCCCGACCCGAACGCGTCCCGCGAGTCGTTGGCGTGGACGAGGTCGATCCGCCCGGTGATCGCCTTGACCCGGTCGACGATGCCGGCCAGGTCCTCGCCGCCCGCGTGCGCGTGGCAGGTGTCGAGGCAGAAGCCGATCCGCTCCATGTCGACCCGGGCCGCGAGCGCCTCCCAGAGGCCGCCGATCCGGTCGAGCGTGCGGGCCATCGCGTTGTCGCCGCCGGCGGTGTTCTCGATGAGGATCGGCAGCGGCAGGGACATCCGCTCGAACGTCTTGCACCAGTTCTCGTAGCCGACCTGCGGGTCGTCGTCCTTGAGCACGTGCCCGCCGTGCACGATCAGGCCCTTCGCGCCGATCTCCGCGGCAGCGGCGGCCTGGTCGGCGAGGATCTTGCGGCTGGGGATGCGGATGCGGTTGTTCGTCGACGCGACGTTCACCAGGTAGGGCGCGTGCACGTAGAGGTCGATGCCCGCCGCTTCGGCTGCGGCCCGCAGGGCGGCTGCGCCCCCGGCGTACGCGATGACCGGCCCCTTCCAGCTCTGCGGATCGCCGAGGAAGAACTGGGCGAGGTCGCCGCCCCGCGCCACCGCTTCGGCGACGGGGTCGGCCTGGTCGACATGGGCACCGATGCGCAGACCTGTCACGGCTCCCGAGCCTAGCCCGGGGTGTGGATGGATTTCATGTCGTACGCCGAGCGCCTGTAGGGTTGGGGGCGTCGCCCGGGCCTGACGACCCTCCGGTCGCGGTTCCGGGTTTCGCTTGACGCAACAGCCCTCCTGCCACGGAGAGACCGTGGCCGCTCAGTCCAGAGGAGGTGGGTCTCCCGCATGCGTCACTACGAGCTGATGGTCATCCTCGATCCCGATATCGAGGAGCGCACCGTCGCCCCCGCGCTCGACCAGTTCCTGACGGTCGTCAAGACCGACGGCGGCAGCGTGGAGAAGGTCGACATCTGGGGCCGACGCCGGCTCTCGTTCGAGATCGCCAAGAAGAGCGAAGGCATCTACGCCGTCGTCGACCTGCAGGCCGAGCCCGCCACGGTCAAGGAGCTCGACCGCCAGCTCAACCTCAACGAGGCTGTGCTGCGCACCAAGGTCATCCGTCCCGACCAGCGCTAAAGGACCTCATCTCATGGCCGCAGGCGACACCGTCATCACCCTCGTCGGCAACCTCGTCGACGACCCGCAGCTGCGCTTCACCCCCAGTGGTGCAGCCGTGGCCAACTTCCGCATCGCGTCCACCCCGCGGTTCCTGGACAAGGCGACAAACGAGTGGAAGGACGGCGAGAGCCTGTTCCTCTCGTGCAACGTCTGGCGCCAGGCCGCGGAGAACGTCGCGGAGTCCCTTCAGCGCGGCATGCGCGTGATCGTGCAGGGCCGGCTCAAGCAGCGGTCCTACGAGACCAAAGAGGGCGAGAAGCGCACCGTCTACGAGGTCGAGGTCGACGAGGTCGGCCCCAGCCTCAAGACGGCCACCGCGAAGGTCGTCAAGACCCAGCGCGGCGGCGGTGGCGGCGGCTTCGGCGGTGGCGGCGCACAGGCCGAGAGCGATCCCTGGGCCTCGGCACCGGCCTCCGGTGGCGGCGGCGCAGGCAGCAGCGGCAGCGGCTCGGCCGGTGGCTGGGGCGCCTCTTCTCCCGCCAGCGACGAGCCCCCCTTCTAGACCCCCCTTTCCTGACCATCCCGGCGGCACGCCGGGCATCCACTCGACTGGAGCACCACGATGGCCAAACCCCCTCCGCGGAAGATCAAGAAGAAGGTCTGCGTCTTCTGCAAGGACAAAGTCACCTACGTCGACTACAAGGACACCGGCCTGCTGCGGAAGTACATCTCCGACCGCGGCAAGATCCGGGCCCGCCGGGTCTCCGGCAACTGCACCCAGCACCAGCGCGACGTCGCCATGGCCGTGAAGAACAGCCGTGAGATGGCGCTGCTGCCCTACACCAGCACCGCGCGCTGAGAGGGTCGCCCAGATGAAGCTCATCCTCACCCAGGAGGTCGCCGGGCTCGGTGCCCCCGGAGACGTCGTCGAGGTCAAGGACGGCTACGGCCGCAACTACCTCGTCCCGCGCGGCGCGGCGATCCGTTGGACCCGTGGCGCCGAGAAGCAGGTCGCGTCGATCCGGCGCGGCCGGGACGTGCGCGAGATCGCCGACCTCGGCTCCGCCCAGGCGGCCAAGGGCCGGCTCGAGGGGCTCCAGGTCACGCTGCCGGTCAAGGCCGGCGACTCCGGGCGGCTGTTCGGCTCGGTGACCGGGGCCGACATCGTCGCGGCGGTCGCCAAGGCGGGTGGGCCCGAGGTCGACAAGCGGCGCATCGAGATCGGCTCCCCGATCAAGACCGTCGGCGCCCACCAGGTGACCGTCCGGCTGCACCCCGAGGTCGCGGCGACGGTCTCGCTCGACGTCGTCGGCGCCTGACCCGGTCCCTCCGGTGATCGTGAAGGATCGCCCCCGCACGTGGTTGCAGGATCCTTCACGATCATGGGCGGTTGCCGTGGTGGTGCTGCTGGCGCTCGCCACGACAACCGCGGCTTGTTCCTCGAACGGGTCCCCGTCTGTGGCGGAGTCGTCCACAACCGTGGCGAGCTCTGTTCCTCCGACGACAGCGAGCTCCTCGCCCGCCCCCTCCTCGCCGGCCGCGACGGCGTCCTGCGCCTCGCGGGTGCTCGCGAGCATGTCGCGCGAGCAGCGCGTCGGTCAGCTGCTGGCGGTCGGGCTCGCCGACAACCGGGTCGGTCCGGCCCAGCGGCTCGCCATCCGGTCCGACCACCTCGGCACGGTGTGGTTCGTGCACAAGAGCACCGCCGGCACCGCCGGCATCCGGGCGGTCTCCGACTCGGTGCAGGCGCTGGCCACCTCGAAGGCCACCGCTGGGGTGCGGCTGTTCGTCGCCGCCAACCAGGAGGGCGGCCTGATCCAGTCCATGACCGGGACCGGCTTCTCGACCATCCCCAGCGCGCTCGGGCAGTCCACTCTGAGCACCGCGACCCTGCGCCGCGACGCCGAGCGGTGGGGGAGGCAGCTGCGCGCGGCCGGCATCAACTTCGACTACGCCCCCGTGATGGACGTCGTGCCACCGGGGACCGATGACAGCAACCAGCCGATCGGGGTGCTCAAGCGCGGCTACGGTCACGACCCGGCCACCGTGACCGCTCACGGGGTGGCCTTCCTCCGCGGCATGGCCGCGGCCGGCGTCGCCACCAGCGCCAAGCATTTCCCGGGACTCGGCCGGGTGGTGGGCAACACCGACTTCACCGCCGGCGTCGTCGACCGGGTCACCACCCGCGACGACCCCTACCTGCAGACGTTCGCCGCCTCGGTCCAGGAGGGGGTTCCGTTCGTGATGGTCGCGCTCGCGACGTACACCAAGATCGATCCGGACCACCTGGCCGTCTTCTCCCCGATCGTGATCCGCCAGCTGCTCCGGGAGCAGCTGGGCTTCGGGGGCGTTGTCATCTCCGACGACATGGGTGCGGCCAAGGCGGTGGCCACCATCGCCCCGGGCCGGCGGGCGATCGACTTCCTGCTCGCCGGGGGCGACATGGTCATCTCCAAGACGATCGGCCCGGCCGACGCGATGTACCGGGCCATCCTCGCCCGGGCCAACGCGGACAAAACGTTCGCCCGGTTCGTCGACTCGTCGACATTGCGGGTGCTGCGCGCGAAGCAGGCTGCCGGACTGCTGCCCTGCGGCTCATGAGGCGCGGCGGCGGGGCACCGTCGCGCCGGTGACCATCCAGGCGTCGCCGCGTTCGCGCCACAGCAGGGTCGCGAGCCGGGCGAGCATGAACGCCCCGAACGCCCACCACAGCGCCACCAGACCGCCGTCGGTCACCAGCACGAGCGCCGCCAACGGCAGGAACGCCACCAGCGTGAGCAGACCGGCCACCGCCAGGTAGCGGCCGTCGCCCGCCCCGATCAGCACCCCGTCCAGCACGAACACGGCGCCGGCGACGGGCTGGAACACGGCGGCGACCACGAGGACGGCGGACATCAGGTCGCGCACGCCGGTGTCGTCGGTGAACAGCGGGACGTACGCCGAGCGCAGGGCGACCACGAGCACGGCGAGGACCGCCCCGCCGACCACCCCCCAGGCGAGCATCCGCCGGGTCGCCGCCCGGGTCCCGGCAACATCGCCCGCTCCGAGGTAGCGCCCGACGATCGCCTGGCCGGCGATGGCCAGCGCGTCGAGGGCCAGGGCGAGGAACGTCCAGACCGTGAAGGCCACCTGGTGGGCGGCCACGGACCGGGTGCCCTGCGCGGTGGCGACGTACGCCATCACCAGCAGCGCGACCCGCAGCGTCAGCGTGCGCACCAGCAGCGGAGTGCCCGCCGTCGCGGCCGCGCGGATGCCCGGCCCGTGCGGGCGCAGGGCCGCTCCGTGCCGCCTCGCCGCGCGGACGACGGCCACCGCGAAGACCATCGCCATCCCGTTCTGGGCGATCACCGTGCCGAGCGCCGAGCCGGCGATCCCCAGGCCGGCCCCGTAGACCAGGGTCACGTTCAGGACGACGTTCGCCGCGGCGCCGACGACCGCGACGACCAGGGGGGTGCGGGTGTCCTGCAGGCCGCGGAGTACGCCGGTGGCCGCGAGCACCACGAGCATCGCGGGGATGCCGGCGAGGGACACCCGCAGGTAGGTCACGGCGTACGGCGTGACCCGCGCCGACGCGCCGAAGGCCTCGACGAGCGGGGCGGCCACGAGCAGTCCCACCAGGGCGATCGCGATACCGAGCCCGGCGGCGAGCCACATGCCGTCGATGCCCTGGGCGAGCGCGCCGCGTTCGTCGCCCGCACCCAGCCGGCGGGCGACGGCCGCGGTCGTGCCGTAGGCGAGGAAGACGCACAGCGAGACCGCGGTCGCCACCAGGGTCCCCGCGACGCCCAGCCCCGCGAGTTGCGGCGTACCGAGGTGTCCGACGATCGCCGAGTCCGCGAGCAGGAACAGCGGCTCGGCGACCAGGGCGCCGAAGGCGGGGACCGCCAGCCGCAGGATCTCGCGGTCGTGTGCGGAGCGGGACCCCCGTGCGGGCGCTGACGACACGCGCCGAGGGTAGAGGGGCGCAAACTTTCTTTCGTCCACAGGCCGTGGACGAGCGTCCGCCCACCTGGTGAGCGTGGGTCCGGTGTCGATCGCCCGGCAATTCACAGCCGCGTGCACAGGCGCGTGCACAGGGGCGCCGCGCCGGCCTCACAGCCCGTCCCCCTCTCCGTCCACAGGCTCAGTTGAGTCGCGTGCTCGCGGGACCTACGGTCAGCCCGCTGTCGGTACGTCTTGTGGGTGGCGGCCGGTACCACTGGGGACAACGGCACGGCCGACGGCGCGGGGGGAAGAAGGTGAGCAAGCAGTGAGCGTGGCTGAGTTCCCGAGCGCGGCGCCGACGACCGCGCAGTTCGAGCGCACGCCTCCCCAGGACCTCATCGCCGAGCAGTCGGTGCTCGGCGGCATGCTGCTGTCCAAGGACGCCATCGCCGACGTGGTCGAGGTGGTCCGCGGCCACGACTTCTACCGTCCCGCGCACGAGCTGGTCTACGAGGCGGTCCTCGACCTCTACGGCCGCGGTGAGCCCGCCGACGCGGTGACCGTCGCGGCCGAGCTGCAGAAGCGCGGTGAGCTGGGCCGGGTGGGTGGTGGTCCCTACCTGCACACCCTGATCTCGTCGGTACCCACCGCGGCCAACGCCGGCTACTACGCGCGGATCGTGCGCGAGACCGCGATCCTGCGGCGGCTCATCGAGGCCGGCACGAAGATCGTGCAGATGGGGTTCACCGGTGACGGTGACGCCGACGACGTCGTGGATGCGGCGCAGGCCGAGGTCTACGCGGTCACCGACCGGCGTACGTCCGAGGACTACCTGCCGCTCTCCGCGATCATGGAGGGCACGCTCGACGAGATCGAGGCGATCGGCTCGCGCGGCGGCGAGATGGTCGGGGTGCCGACGGGGTTCGCCGACTTCGACGAGCTGACCAACGGTCTGCACCCCGGACAGATGATCGTCGTGGCGGCTCGACCGGCCGTGGGCAAGGCATTGGCGTTGGACACCCCGCTTGCTACGCCCGAGGGCTGGACCACGATGGGCGAGGTTCGGGTCGGCGACCGGTTGCTGGGCGCCGACGGCCTCCCCACGACCGTCATCGCGGCGACGCCCGTGCTGGAGGACCGACGCTGCTACGAGGTCGTCTTCTCCGACGGCACCACGATCGTCGCCGACGGCGAGCACGGCTGGCTGACGGACACCAGGGCGTCGCGGAAGTCGGCACAGGCGGCTCTCGTGGGTTACAACGGCTATCGATCGCAGCGCACCTTCGCCTCGGTCAAGACCACGGAGGAGATCGCCCGCACGCTGCGACTCGGCACGGGCGACAAGCGCCTCAACCACAGCGTCAAGAACGCGGCACCACTCGGGCTCCCTGAGGTTCCTCTGCCGTTGGCTCCCTACGCCCTCGGGGTGTGGCTGGGTGACGGGCATTCCTCGGGTGCTCGGTTCACCAGTGCGGACCCCGAGATCGCTATGTACATCGAGGCCGAAGGCCTTCGGGTGAGCGCGGGCACGGGTCTGGACGATCAAGGCCTGCTGCGGACCCTGGGCCTTCTTGGGAACAAGCACATCCCGGCCGTCTACCTGCGGGCATCCGAGCGGCAGCGTCGGGACCTTCTTGCGGGGCTGCTGGACACGGATGGCACCGTGACGGCTGGTGGATCCGTGCAGTTCGCGGTCACCTGCGAACGGCTCGCGATGAACACCCGTGAGCTCATCGTCAGCCTCGGTTACAAGTGCGGCCTCAGCACCAAGTGCGTAAAGGGCCGGCGAGAGTCTTCGTCGATCGCTTACACGCTGACGTTCTCGACCAACGACGACGTGTTCCGGCTACCGCGGAAGCGGTTGGTCCACAAGGAACGTCGCTCCGGTAGGAGCGTCAAGATCGGTTCGAGAAACATCATCGCCGTTCGACGCATCACGAACGTGCCGGTCCGTTGCGTTGAGGTCGACAACGCGGAGCACCTCTACCTCGCCGGCCCCACCATGATTCCGACACACAACTCCACGCTCGGGCTGGATGTGGCGCGGTCAGCGGCAATCAAGCACCAGCTTGCGACCTGCATCTTCTCGCTGGAGATGAGCCGCAACGAGATCACCATGCGACTGCTCTCGGCCGAGGCTCGGGTGCCGCTGCACCACATGCGCACCGGCAAGCTGACCGACGACGACTGGACCCGTCTCGCCCGCCGGATGGGCGAGGTGTCCAACGCGCCGCTGTTCATCGACGACTCACCGAACATGTCGATGATGGAGATCCGGGCCAAGTGCCGCCGGCTCAAGCAGCGCCACGACCTCAAGCTCGTCGTCATCGACTACCTCCAGCTGATGTCCAGCGGCAAGCGGGTGGAGAGCCGGCAGCAGGAGGTGTCGGAGTTCTCCCGGGCGCTCAAGCTGCTCGCCAAGGAGCTCGAAGTGCCCGTCATCGCCATCTCGCAGCTCAACCGTGCGTCCGAGCAGCGCACCGACAAGAAGCCGCAGATGTCCGACCTTCGCGAGTCCGGGTGTCTGCCGGCGTCGACGTACGTGACCCGGGCGGACACCGGCGCGCGGGTGACGCTCGGCGAGCTGCTCGCGGCTGGCGCACGCGACATCCCGGTCTGGTCCCTCGACGAGAAGCTGCGCTACCGGCCGCGCACGATGACGTCGGTGTTCCCCAGCGGACGCAAGGAGGTCTTCGCCCTGACCCTCGCGTCGGGCAAGTCCGTGCAGGCGACCGCCAACCACCCCTTCCTCACGTACGCCGGGTGGCGGCCGTTGGGAGAGCTGCGACCCGGCTCCCGGGTTGCCGTGCCGCGTCACCTCCCGGCGCCACTCGAGACCGTCGACGGCTGGGCCGACGCCGACGTCGCCGCTCTCCGGGGCGCACCAGCACTCCCGGACGAGGTCGCGCAGCTGCCCAAGCGTCAGATCTCGCTGCTGCTATGGCACCTCTGGCAGGACCGGGGTGTCGTCGACGCCGACAGCCAGGGCCGCGGAGTGATCGCACTCGCGGCCGGTGACCGAGCGCTCGCGGAGACGGTCGCCCGGTTGCTGCTCCGGTTCGGCATCTCGGTCACGATCCGCGGCGACTCGGTCGAGATCGCCGAGACCGACGACCAGCGACGCTTCCTCCAGGAGATCGGGTTCCCCGGCCTCCAGGCGGCACGGATGCTGCGTCGGGTGCTCGCCGAGACCTCCGTCCGTGGTCAGCGGTCCCGGCCCCAGGACGAGGTGTGGACGAAGGTGCACCGGCTCTTCGAGCACCGCCCGTCGCACCTCCGTCACGGTTTCGCGGCTGCCGACGCCGGTGATCAGCCTGCCGGCGACACCGCTGCCGGTGCGGTCGCGGTCCTCGACGAGGAGCGCCCCCGTGCAGTGCTGGGTGAGCTCGCCGCGACCCTCGCGCAGTCCGACCTGGAGATCACCGCCACCAACGACGTCCTCTGGGACTGCGTAGTTTCCATCACGAGTCTTGGGGAGCAGGACGTCTTCGACGCCACCGTTCCCGGCACGCACAACTTCGTCGCGGACGGCGTCGCGGTGCACAACTCGATCGAGCAGGACGCCGACATGGTGGTGCTGCTGCACCGCGAGGAGCTCTACGAGCGCGAGTCGCCCCGGGCGGGGGAGGCCGACTTCATCGTCGCCAAGCACCGCAACGGGCCGACCGCGACGATCACGGTCGCGTTCCAGGGCCACTACTCCCGCTTCGTCGACATGGCCCAGAGCTAGGCGAGACACGACGGTCGGGACGGCACCGGCCAGGTCGCGACCGCGGTCACCTTCCGTGCGAGGGAGGTCTCCGATCGGTCACAAGCTACGTCCCTTCGGGTGAGAGTGATCAAGCGACGTACGGCGCAGGTCGATGGGTGGAACGTGGCAGCCATTAGCTCGATGCCCAGCGCGGAACCGTCGCCCCCACCTCCTCGCGCCCTGACGAGGGTCCCCGGCGTACCGACGACCCCCGTGCCGGTCCCGCCGGTCCGGACGAGCGTCGGGCAGACCCGTCCGCAGCGCTGCCCGGAGCTCGACCACATGACGCTGGACCGGCTGCGCGCCTACCGGCGCACGCTGCTCGACGAGGAACTGCGCGCGTCGTACTGGCGCCGCCTGGTCCAGGGCCGGCGCGACCTGCTCCGTGCGGACAGCCGACCCGGAGACCATGACGCGGTCCGGCGCGTCCTCACCGAGGAGCGGGCCTTGGGCGGGCGGCAGGTCGTGCTGATGTTGCACCCCGACGGCGGGATACCGATCCTGCCGAAACTTCCGGAGCTGTGGGCGAGTGGGGTCGACGAGCTCGACGACGCTGAACGCGCGGCACTGTTCGCCGGGCTGGCCAACGCCGAGAGCGTCCTGTCGTCCTACCGCGAGGCACTGCACACCCGCCTCGACCGCGCGACCGCTGACCTGGTGGCGCGCTACCACGAGGATCCGCGTCTCTGCCTCGTGGCGTTGCCCTCTGCTGGCTGAGCCGCTCGCCGCGACGGGCTGCACTTAGGCTGCGGGCATGACTGACGGCACTACTCCGCGACTGCGTAGCTCGCTCGAGGGCGTGCCGTCGTACAAGCCCGGCCGTGCGGCTTCGTCGCAGGCCGGCGCGCCGGCGTACAAGATCTCGTCCAACGAGAACCCCTACCCGCCACTGCCGTCGGTGCTCGAGGTGGTGCGGGCCGAGGCGGAGTCGTTCAACCGCTATCCCGACATGTTCGCGACCGGTCTCATGGCGGCGATCGCGGCCCGCTTCGATGTGCCGGAGTCGCACATCGCGACGGGCACCGGATCCGTCGGCGTCCTGCAGCAGGTGGTCCAGGCCACTGCCGCGGATGGCGACGAGGTCATCTACGCGTGGCGGTCCTTCGAGGCGTACCCCATCATCGTGCAGATCTCCGGTGCGACGTCGGTCAAGGTGCCGCTCACGTCGGGCGAGCGGCATGACCTCGACGCGATGCTCGCCGCGATCTCCGACAAGACCCGGCTGATCCTGCTGTGCTCGCCGAACAACCCCACCGGCACCGCGATCCGCCGCGACGAGCTCGAGCGTTTCCTCGACGCCGTGCCTCGCGACATCCTCGTCGTCATCGACGAGGCCTACCGCGAGTTCGTCCGCGACCCGGACGTGCCCGATGCACTCGACGTCTACCGCGACCGTCCCAACGTCGCGGTGCTACGCACGTTCTCCAAGGCCTACGGGCTGGCCGGACTGCGCGTCGGTTTCGCCGTCGCCCACGACCCCGTCGCAGCGGCGCTGCGCAAGACCGCCGTCCCGTTCGGCGTGAGCAGCGTCGCTCAGCGCGCGGCCACCGCGTCCCTGCAGGCCGAGGACGAGCTGCTCGAACGCGTCGAGGCACTGGTCAAGGAGCGCTCGCGCGTGTACGACGCTCTGCGCGACCAGGGCTGGACGCTGCCGGCATCGGAGGCCAACTTCGTGTGGCTGCGCCTCGGCGACCGGACCACCGAGTTCGCGGCGGCCTGCGAGCAGGCCGGCGTCGTCGTGCGCCCGTTCGACGGCGAGGGCGCCCGGGTGACCATCGGCGAGACGCCGGCCAACGACATCTTCCTGCAGGTTGCGGCCGGGTTCGCGTGAGCGCAGGAGTCGCCACGACCGAGCGGCTCCGACTCGAGCCGTTCAGCCTGGACCATCTCGACGACCTGGCCGCGATGCTGGCCGACCCACTGGTCGGCGCGACGATGGGCGGTGTACGCGACCGGGCCTACGCCGAGGAGCGCACCCGCATCCACGCGCAACGGTGGGCCGACGACGGGTTCGGCCTCTGGGCGGCGTACCGGATCGACGACGGCGCGTTCGTCGGCCGCGGTGGCATCCAGCACACGCTGCTCGAGGGCACCGATGTCGTCGAAGTGGGCTGGTGCCTGGTGCCCGCGCAGTGGGGCAACGGCTTCGCCACCGAGATGGGCCGGGCCGGCCTGGAGCTCGGCTGGAACGACCTCGGGCTGGATGAGATCGTCGCGTTCACCCAGCCGTTCAACGCGGCATCGCTCGCGGTGATGCACCGGCTGCGCATGAGCTACCTGCGCGACGCCGTGCACGCGGATCTGCCGCACGTTGTCTACTCGGTACGCCGCGCAAGCTGACCCCACCGACGGGTCCGGCGACAGCGACGGCAACAATGCGCGGGTGCGTCTCGACCACATCTCCTACGCCGCCGGACCCGAAGGTCTGGCCGAGGCAGCCCAACGGCTCGGAGCGGCGCTCGGAGCGGGGTTCAGCGATGGCGGGATGCACCCGCGGTTCGGGACCCGCAACTTCATCCTGCCGCTCGTCGGCGGCGTCTACCTCGAGGTGGTGGGCGCCCTCGACCACCCGGCCGCCGACAAGGCGCCCTTCGGGCAGGCGGTCAAGGCCCGTACGGCGAGCGGCGGGGGCTGGCTGGCCTGGGTCGTCTCCGTCGACGACATCCGGCCGATCGAGCGCCGGCTCGGCCGCGAGTCGATCGAGGGGCACCGGCGCCGGCCCGACGGCGTGGACCTGCGCTGGCGGCAGGTCGGGGTGCTCGAGGTCCTCGACGACCCCGCGCTGCCGTTTTTCATCCAGTGGGACGATCCCGCGACGAGCCACCCGGGGGGCGGCGGCACCGCCGCGGCGGTCATCGAGCGGATGGAGATCTGTGGCGATGCCGATGCGGTCAGCGCGTGGCTCGGGTCACCGCTGGAGGCTCAGGACATCGACATCGAGTGGGTCGACGGCGACCACCCGGGCGTGTCGGCCGTGCACTTCCGGACGTCGAACGGCTCGGTGCGCATCGACTAAGCCGCGTCAGGTCAACGGGATCGACGCCTGCGGTGTCAGCTGCGGCTCGCCGTTGCGGTCCACCCCGGCCTGCTCGAAACTGACCCGCGCGGTGCGGCCGTCCAAGGTCAGCGTGGCGATCTGGTCGCCGAAGAAGGGCCCGCACATGCGGGTCCACTCGATGTCCAGCGGCGGCACCTTCGACACCCGGCCGAGCAGGAACCGCGTCGTCCGCTCGGCGAGTCGGGTCCACGAGATCCGGAACGCGACCTTCATGGCCAGCGGCACGTAGTTGTGAAACGGCGAACACGTCAGCTGGTAGACCTTCGAGCGGACCGAAGGGTCGTAGTGCACCTTCGAGGCGTATGCGTGGTGCACGTCGCCCGACAGCACGCACACCGTCGCCGGCGGCTTGCCACCCGAGCCGGCATGGTCCCCACGCCCCACGCAGGCCAGCAGGTGCGTGAGCCGGTCGAACGACACGCGGAACGCGGCCCAGTGCTCGAGGTCCGCGGCCCGCCGCAGCCATTCCCCGAACCGCGCCAGTCGCGGTCCGCGTGACCCACCGGCGAGCTCCTCGTCCCAGGACTCGATGTCGTGCAGCGCACGGGCCAGCAACCAGGGCAGCGAGGTCCCGACGACGAGGTGGTCGTAGTCGCCCGCCACCTGATCCTCGATCCAGCGGAACTCCTTCTCCGAAACCATCGACCGGGCGCCCTCGAGGACCCGGCCGCACCGGGAGTCGATGACCAGCAGCCGAACGTCGCAGAAGTCGCGCCGGTAGGACCACTGCGCACCCTTCGCACCGTCGGCTTCCCGGTCGGCACCTGCGGCGAACTCTCGCAGCAGCTGCACCGCGTCGCCGTCGTAGTCGCGCACCCGCTGGTAGATCTCGTCGGACTCCAGGGACTTGGGCGAGAGGTTCCCCAGGTGTTGGTAGACCCAGTACGACGAGAGACCGCCGACGATCCGCTCCTCCCACCACGAGGTGCGCTGCATCTCCTTGCGCCACTCGTGTGAGGTGTTCCAGTCGTCGCGCACGTCGTGGTCGTCGAAGATCATCGAGGTCGGGAGTGTGGAGAACAGCCAGCGGACCTGCCGGTCCGACCAGGACTCCTCGTAGAGCCAGGTGTACTCCTCGAAGTCAGCCACCTGGGTCTTGGGCTCGACGGTGATGTCGCGCTTGGCGCGGATCCTGGCCTGCGTCCGTGCCGAGGTCTCGTCGGCGT
>JAVEDB010000018.1 GCA_030841185.1 Actinomycetota bacterium | reverse complement strand
GCCTGCCAGTCGTGCAGCGCAACCGAGCGGCAACTCCGCGAGCACGTCGCTCACCCGCGCTCCCGGTCATGTGTTCGCCGCAACGCCACACCCACGACGATAACCAAAGCGACCACAGCCGCGCCCTTGTCGTCCACCGAGCGGTAGCGGCACCCACGGGCGGTCATACAGCCGCCCGGATTCGTCGTTCGGTGCTGTGGACTGGCGTAGCGTCATACTCGATACCCGGCACTTCACCGCTTCTTCGTGTCCAGAGGGCATGGCCAGGGCTACGGACTGTGCGGTTGGTCCTCCTCTGACTGGAGCGCTGCCAGTTCAGCCGGGACCTCGAACAGATCTCGCAACAGCGTCGTCGTGAACCTCAGCGCGCGTCGTGCTGTCTCCTCATCGACTCGCTCGTCTGTGTGGTGTGCACCGAGATTGCCGACCTGACGGATATGGTGGAGTGCGCCGCCGAACGCCGCCGTTACGTGACCCTCGGCGATCAGTTTCTCGATGCTCTTGACCAAGGTCTTCTCGTCCACGTTGTAGTGGGCGGCAGCGGCTTCCAGGGTTCGGCGCAACTGAACCGCCGCTGCGTCGGGAATCCCGGCCCGGAGCACCTTGATCGCATCCGAGTAGTAGCTCGCCACGTCATCGGGCAGGTGATCCACATCGGACGTCACACGCGCGCTCGGAAACGAGCCAAACTCTTGCGGCGGATTGGCCGCCCGGCTGTTCGTCTCCACCACGATCGCGCCCGCACAATCAGGGCAACTGAGCAGCGAGAACGTCCGAGGCGGCCTTCCCGGCGCATCCGCCTCCGCCGTGGCGTGAAAGCCCATCTGAGCATGCGTGAGGCCGCACCAGGGGCAGTCCCTGAACGCCATCGATCCATGCCAGCCCATGCCCGGACTGTACGGCCTAGCCCAGTTTCGCCGGCCCCGGTTGGGTGGAATTCGAGACGCCGCTGATTCGCCGAGTCAATGCGCGCGGAGGCACAGGAAGCGGCCCGGGCGCCCTTTGACGGAGCCGACGCTTGTAGGCGAGCGAGAACGGCACTTATGGGCCGTGCTCGTTGGCGCTCAGCGTGACCTGAACCCGCTCTGCAGTGAACGCCAAGCGCAATGTGAAGGTCTGGAGGTCGAACCAATCGCCGTCGTGGTCGAAAGCACTGACCTGCCCGTGGTATTCGCTCGGCTCGGTCAACGCCTGTTCGTCGTCCTCCCAGTGCCGGATGTGCACGTCGTCGAAGTGGATCTCGATGACCGGAGTCGACACCGCCTCGGCCGGGGGGAACTCGGGATCGTCATATCTGAACTGCGGTGAGCGACGGCCGTGGACGGAGCCGGTACTCGAAGCCGCAGAAGTTGGCGTCATGAAGCCGAACCGGGACATCGCTGTCGGTCCAGAACTCGTAGAGCCCAGAACCCCCGCTGGCGATGCCGCGGTTCGGGTCCTGGCTCACTCCAACGAAGTCGACCACCCGCGCATCATGCCGGGTCTCGTGCACGGAGCGATAGCGGCACATACGCGCGCCCCTTTGCGGCGCATCGGACACCGCCACCGCGCTCTGTCCAGGACCCAGATACGGCGAGAGCCGACCGGCGAAACCGTGGTTGCTGGGCGCATGACGACGGCGGCCCTTAAGTGACTTCGATACCGCTCTAGTCGCGGTTGGGCCAGATGAGGCCCTGGTCGGTCCAGGTGACACCGTTGTTGCGGCAGAGGCAGAAGGGGTGGCCGATGGGGTCGGTGTAGACGCGGAAGCCGTAGCCGTTGGGGCCGATGGAATCCTGCTGCAGGGTCGCGCCGAGGGCCAGGACTCGGCTCTGCTCGGCCTCGATGTCGTCGACTTCGAAGTCGAGGTGGAACTGCTTAGGGTGCTCGCTGTCGGGCCACTGCGGGGCTCGGTAGTCCTCCACCAGGGTGAAGGCCAGCTCGATCTCGCCAAACTGGATACCGGCCCAGTTCTCGTGGCTGTCCCCCTTGACCGGGCGACCCGTCACCTCGGAGTAGAAGGCGGCCAGCTTCATCGTGTCCGGGCAGTCGATGATGAAATCTGTGAGGCGGAGCATTCGGGTGACCCTTCTACAAGATCAGATAAGCCGGAGTTTGAGGCAGGTCCTAGCCCCATCGTGATCAGTCCAAAGCCGATCCATGTCCGGTCCGAGACGAAACTGGCGGCGGTATTCCAGGGAGTCCCACCATCTCGGGACGCTGCTTGGTTCCCTCGCCGCCCATGTTCTCCAGCGTACCGATTCGCTTGGCCTAGCAATCCGACGAGCGGGCTGCTTGGTAGCGGCACCTATGCGTCCGCCTGGACCTCTACGATCCGCAGATCGTTCCGCTTCACCCCGGACGTCTGCTGGTCCGGAGCGTTGGCCAGGACTGCTTCATGGAAGCCCTGTGCCTGCTCAAGAGTCTCGAAGACGATGAAGGTGACACTCCGATCGGGATCGTCTAGATCGTCAGCCCAGAACCCGCGAACGAAGCCGGGGTTCTGCTTCACGCCTTCGACTAGCGACGGAAGCACGTGCTTCTGCATCTCCCGCATGGAGGCGTCCATGCTCCATGTGCCTGCTACTGCGAACACAGTGTCTCCTCCCTCGTCGACGCGGCCCTCGGTCGCGAACGGCACCGATCGTGTCGCGCATAATGCCGGCTCTGTTCGATACCGCAGGCTGCCAGGGGCTCGTGGATAGGGCCGGATGAGCGCGACATGGACCGGCATGATCAGTCGCGGAGCAGCCGAGCCGCGTCCAGCGCCCAATAGGTCGCGATGATGCCGGCGCCCGCCCTGCGGATGGACGTCAGGGTCTCGAGGATCGCCCGGTCCCGGTCGATCCACCCCCGCTGCGCCGCGGCCTCCACCATCGCGAGCTCGCCGGAAACCTGGTAAGCCGCCAGCGGCACTCCTTGGGTGGACGTCATGTCGGCCACCCGGCGTACGACATCCAGGTAGGGAAGGGCCGGCTTCACCATCACGATGTCGGCGCCCTCCGCGATGTCGAGCATGACCTCGCGCAGTGCCTCGTCGGCGTTACCGCCGTCCAGCTGGTAGGTGCGGCGGTCACCCACGAGCGACGACTCGACCGCCTCGCGGAACGGCCCGTAGAAGGCGGACGCGTACTTCACGGAGTAGGCCAGGATCGCCGTGTCGGTCCGGCCCTCGCCGTCCAGCGCGGCCCGCACGGCGCCGACCTGACCGTCCATCATCCCGGAGAGCCCGAGGAGGTGCGCGCCGGCGGACGCCTGAGCCAGCGCCATCTCCTGGTAGCGCAACAGGGTCGCGTCGTTGTCGACGCTGCCGTCGTCGGCGAGGACCCCGCAGTGGCCGTGGTCGGTGAACTCGTCGAGGCACAGGTCGCCGATGATGACGGCGTCGTCACCGACCTCGGACACGATGTCCCTGATCGCGACGTTGAGGATCCCGTCGTCGTCGGTCGCCGCCGTACCCGTCGCGTCCTTGGTGGCGGGCACGGCGAACAGCATCACCGCACCGACGCCGGTCGCCACGGCGTCGACCACGGCCTTGCGCAACGAGTCGCGCGAGTGCTGGACCACGCCCGGCATCGACCCGATCGGGGCGGGTTCGCTCAGCCCCTCCTTGACGAACAACGGCAGCATCAGGTCCGCCGGGTGCAGCCGCGTCTGGCCGACGAGGGCACGTAGTGCCGGCGTACGACGAAGCCGACGCGGGCGGACGACCGGGAAGCGCCCCGCCACAGCCTCGGTGTCCACCGTTGCCTACTTCGCCTTGCGGCGCGCGGCGGTGCGCTTCTGGGACGGGCGCAGCACCGGCTCCCCCGCCTCGATGGCGGCGAGCCGCTCCGAGGCGCCGTACTCCGCGACCGCATCGGCCAACGCAGCCACCGACGGCGTGGCAGCAAGCACATCGACCCGCAGCCCGTGCTCCTCCGCGGTCTTCGCGGTCGCCGGTCCGATGCAGGCGATCACCGTGCCGGTGTGCGGCTTGCCGGCGATGCCGACCAAGTTGCGCACTGTGGACGATGACGTGAACAGCACGGCGTCGTAGCCCCCGCCCTTGATGGCCTCGCGGATGGCCGCCGCCGGCGGTGCCGCGCGCACCGTGCGGTAGGCGGTCACGTCGTCGACCTCCCAGCCGCGCTCGACCAGACCCGCGACGAGGTTCTCGGTCGCGATGTCCGCCCGCGGGAGGAACACCCGGTCGATGGGGTCGAAGACCGCGTCGAAGGGCGGCCAGTCCTCGAGCAGGCCGGCGGCGGACTGCTCGCCGCTGGGGACGAGATCGGGCTTGATGCCCCAGGCGAGCAGGTCTTCGGCGGTCTGGTCGCCGACTGCAGCCACCTTGATGCCGGCGAACGCCCGCGCATCCAGGCCGTACTCCTCGAACCGCTCGCGCACTGCCTTGACGGCGTTGCGGGACGTGAACGCGACCCACTCGTAGCGGCCGGTCACCAGGCCTTTGATCGCGCGCTCCATCTGCTGCGGCGTACGCGGTGGCTCGACCGCGATCGTTGGCACCTCCTCGGGCACCGCGCCCAGGGTGCGCAGCTTCTGCGACAGCGCACCGGCCTGCTCCTTGGTCCGCGGGACCAGGACCCGCCAGCCGAACAGCGGCTTGGTCTCGAACCACGACAGCTTCTCCCGAAGCGTCACGGTGTCACCGACGACGGTGATTGCGGGCGCCGGCAGCCGGGCGGCCTTGACGTCCGCCGCGGCCCGCTCCAGCGTCGACACCACGGTCTGCTGCTCGGTGGTCGTGCCGAGGTGCGTGAGGAGCACGGGGGTCTCCGGGTCACGTCCGGCGGACACCAGCGCCTTGGCGACGTCGCCGATCACCTGGCTGGCCGAGAGCAGCACCAGGGTGGCGTTGCCCGCGGCGTAGCTCGGCCAGTCGACGGT
>JAVEDB010000008.1 GCA_030841185.1 Actinomycetota bacterium | reverse complement strand
GGGCACGGAGACATGCGGTCGCCTAGGCAGCTGGGGGAGTGAGTGGCGAGACCGGCTCGTTCGTCGAGCCGGCTCCGGGATACGCGCAGGCGGATCGCGGGACCGGCACCTCGGACGGGAGTAGCTCCATGCGCACGGTCCTGGGCACGAAGGTGGGGCGAGGTGTCCTCCTGCTGGCCGTCACGGTCGGTGCGGGGGTCGCGGTGACCCTGCCAGCCATGGCGTCGGACCACCCGGCGTCGCGGCGAGCTCGACCGGAGCCTGCTCCGGTCGGGACGGCCGTCCAGGCGGACACCGGTGACGGTGTCGGTCTCGGACCGGCCGTGAAGTACGTCCGCGACGCGGACGGCACCATCCGCCAGGTGCGTTGATCCGTCGACACACCGAGCGGCACGACGGCCGCCGCGACCGGACCCGTTCATCGTCCGGACGCGGCGGCCGTCGTACGGTCCGTTTCGCAGCCTCCGGGGCCGTTACCGTGGGCCCATGGAGGAGCTGACCGATACCGACCGTGACATCGTCCGGCTGCTCGCCGCAGACGGCCGGATGAGCTACACCGACCTCGGGAAGGCCACCGGCCTGTCCACCTCGGCGGTGCATCAGCGGGTCCGCCGGCTCGAGCAGCGAGGGGTGCTGCTGGGCTACGCGGCAGTGGTCGCGGCAGACCAGGTGGGCCTGCCGCTCACCGCGTTCATCTCGCTGCGACCGATCGACCCGAGCGCTCCCGACGACGCCCCCGAGCGACTCAAGGGCCTGCACGAGATCGAGGCGTGCCACTCGGTCGCCGGGGACGAGAGCTACATCCTCAAGGTGCGGGTGGCCTCGCCGGGGGCCCTGGAGACCCTGCTGGCCAGGATCCGGGCCGCCGCGAACGTGGCGACCCGGACGACGATCGTGCTGAGCACGCCGTACGAGGCACGTCCACCCTTTGTAGGAAATCTTTAACCAACGCGACTTTTTTTGCGACATCAAGCACGTCGCATGGGTCTACCGAAGGGGTCGACCGCTTCGACTAGGGCCCGGCCCCGGGGGGAGCCGCGTTTCGTCCCCGGCGAAAGGCACCACCCATGCGTCACCCGTTGCGAACGCTCCTGCTCGTGTTCGGCCTGGCCACCACGCTGTCGGTCGCCCTGCTCTGTGGCACACCCGCGTCAGCGGCTACCAGCAGCCTCGAGTGGGCCATGCTCAGCAAGGTCAACGCGACTCGGACCGCCTATGGACTGCGGGCCCTACCGATGCGCGCCGATCTGAACTACTTCGCCCGCAAGCAATCGCTGGCGATGGCGACCAGGCACGCGCTCTTCCACTCGAACCTGTCCGTGATCTGCTGCTACACCCTGATCGGGGAGAACGTCGGCTACGGACCGACGCTCACCCGCGTGCACCTGGCCTTCCTGGCCTCCCCGAGCCACCGGGCCAATATCCTGGACCGGCGCTGGGGCGGAGCGGGCATCGGGGTCGCGAGCTCCGGCGGCTATCTCTGGGTGACCGAGATCTTCCGCGCGCCCTACTGAGCGGGCGCCGCGCCGTCAGCCGACGGCCGTCTCCGCCTGCTGGGAGGCGGCCGTCCGCGACGCCGCAGCGCGATCGGCGGCGGCCGCGTGGTCGACAGAGGGCCCGTGCTGGCGCCACCACGCCTGGCCGGTCTCGGGCAGCGTGTGGATGGGGTCGTAGTACTCGTAGCGCCGGTCAAGCGCCTCGGGGTCGGTCTGCTCGATACCGGTCCGGTAGTTCTTCGTCCAGTACGAGACGCCCCGCTCCTCGTCGTACTCCTCGAGCTGGTGCACCCACCGCTTGCCGACGAAGGGGACGTCGCAGATGATCCGCGGCGTCGCGAACCCGGGCAGGTAGCCCATGATCCCGTGCTGCAGCCGCTGCGCCTCCTTGACCGAGACCCGCCAGTGCTCCGAGAACGGGATCATGTCGCACATGTAGAAGTAGTAGGGCATGATCCCGGCGCCGTCGAGCAGCCCGAAGCAGAGGTCCAGCAAGTCCTTCTCGGTGGCGTTGACCCCATGCATCAACACGCCCTGGTTGCGCACGTCACGCACGCCGGCCTCGAGCATGGCCCGGGTCGCGGCCGCCACGGCCGGCGTGAGGGATTGCACGTTGTTGACGTGGGTGTGGATCGCGAGATGTACGCCGCGGGCCCGCGCCACCGTGGCGAGTCGTTCCATCCCGGCCCGGACGTCGTCCTGCAGCCAGTGCTGAGGCAGGCCCATCAGGGCCTTGGTGGCCAACCGGATGTCGCGGATGTTGTCCACGTCGAGCAGGCGTGCCACGAACGACTCGAGGTTCTTCCAGGGCATGTTCGCGACGTCACCGCCCGAGACCACCACGTCGCGCACCCCGGGGGAGCGGCGCAGGTAGTCGATCATCGCGTCGTAGCGGTCGACCGGCTTGAGATCGAACTTCAGCTTCTCGATGACCGGGGTCGAGTTGCCGACGAGGTCCATCCGGGTGCAGTGCCCGCAATACTGGGGGCAGGTCGGCAGCAGCTCGGCCAGCACCTTGGTCGGGTAGCGGTGGGTGAGTCCCTCGGCGACCCACATGTCGTGCTCGTGCAGCGAGTCGCGAGTCGCGTGCGGGTGCGAGGGCCAGTCGATACGCCGGTCGGAGAAGACGGGGATCATGTAATTGCGCACCGGGTCGGCGTAGAACGCCTCGGTCCAGCTCTGCCCCGGCTGCGGTCCGGTCGGCACCATCGTGTTCAGCATCTGCGGCGGGACGAGCATCGACATCGTGGCCCGCTCGGCCTGGTCGCGCTCGAGGTCGGCGTAGAAGCGCTCCTCGAGCAGATCACCCATGAGCGCGCGCAGCTGCTTGATGTTCTTCACGCAGTGGGCCCGCTGCCACTGCGCGGAGGCCCACTCGTCGGCGCTGACCCCGTGCCACCCGGGGACCCGGGTCCAGTCCGGCTCGACCAGCTCGACCCGCCGGTAGGGGTAGGGCTGGTCCAGACTGGTGGCGCCGATCCCGTCGGACCCAGGGCGAGCGGCCATCGTCGAGGTCATGGATGCTCCTTGTCTGGACGGGCTGCTGGCGAGGGCGGACCGGGCGCATTCTTCCCGGCGGTACGGCAAGGCTACGGGAGATACTTCGGCGAATCCACCCGGACACCGTAGGATTTCCCGACCAGACTCACGGAAAGGGGCGACTGTGCAGGCTCGGTCCGACAGTTCCCCGGTGGGAGTGCACCGCGTGCTGGAGCCGCGGGGCGCCCTGCCGCAGGCCGCGAGCCGGCTGGACACCGACCCAGTGCTGTGGCCCGACGAGGTACGCCTGCGGGTGGAGCGCCTCAACCTCGACGCCGCGTCCTTCCGCCAGCTCAGCACCGAGCACGACGGGGACGGGGCCGCCGTGCGGGCAGCGGTGCTGGCAATCATCGCGGAGCGCGGCAAGATGCAGAACCCAGTCACCGGGTCCGGCGGGATGCTGATCGGCGTCGTGGACGAGGTGGGGCCGGAGTCACCGCTCGGCCTCGCGCCCGGCGACCGGGTCGCGACGCTGGTCTCTCTCAGCCTTACCCCGTTGCAGATCAGCGACGGCCTGTCCGGGTGGGACGGCAGATCCGAGCAGGTGCCGGCCGGGGGCCACGCCATCCTGTTCGCCCGCTCGATCGCGGCGGTGCTGCCCGCGGACCTGCCGGCCGGGCTCGCGATGGCGGTCATGGACGTGTGCGGCGCGCCGGCTCTGACCGCCCGGGTCGTCGAGAAATACGCAGGAGGGACCGTCGCTGTCATCGGCGCCGCGGGGAAGAGCGGATCGATGTCGCTGGCCGCGGCCCGGCGTGCGGGCGCGGCCCGCACCGTCGGCGTGGTCCCCGTGCCTGCCGAGGCGGCCCTGCTGGAGCACAGCGGCCTGGCCGACGTGGTGACCGTGGCCGACGCCCGCGACCCGGTGGCCCTGGCCGACGGGGTCCGGACCGCCCTCGGCGGCCCGGCGGACGTCACCGTGGTCTGCGTCGACGTACCGGGCTGCGAGCACGGAGCGGTCCTCGCCACGGCGGACCGCGGCACGGTGATCTTCTTCTCGATGGCGACGTCCTTCTCGGCCGCGGCACTCGGCGCCGAGGGCCTGGCGGCCGACGTCACCATGCTGATCGGCAACGGCTACGTCCCGGGGCACGCGGCGTACGCGCTGGACCTGCTGCGCACCGAGCCGGCGCTGCGCGCGCTGTTCGAGCGGCGCCTCGAGCCGTGACGGTCACGCTCTACCGCGACGCCCACGTTCACGCCGCCGTGCCGGGGCCGGCGACCGCCTTCGTCGTCGACGGGCCCACGATCGGATGGATCGGCGGCGCGGACGGTGCCGACGCCCACCGGGACGGCGTCGACGCCGTGGTCGAGCTCGCGGGGGCGCTGGTGACGCCGGCCTTCGTGGACGCGCACGTGCACGCCACCTCGACCGGCATCGCGCTCGAGGGCCTCGACCTGACGGGCTGCGCCAGCCTGGCCGCCTGCCTGACGGCGGTCGAGGACTTCTGCCGGGCCCGCCGAGGCGGCGTCGTCCTGGGGCACGGCTGGGACGAGACGAGCTGGCCGGAGCACCGGCCACCCACCCGGCAGGAGCTGGACCGCGCGTCCTACGGAGGCGTCGTCTACCTGTCCCGCATCGACGTCCACTCCGCCGTCGTCTCCTCGGCGCTGCTCGCAGCGGCACCGGAGGCCCGGGCGGCGGAGGGGTTCGCCGACAGCGGGCACCTCACCACCGAGGCCCACCATGTCGCGCGCCGGGTGGCCCGCGAGTCGGTGACCAGCGCTCAGCGGCGGGCTGCCCAGCGCGCCACCCGGCGTCGGGCCGGCGAGCTCGGGATCGGCTGCCTGCACGAGCTGGCCGGCCCCGACATCTCCAGCGCGGACGACCTGCGCGACATGCTCACCCTCGCGGCGACCGAGCCGGGTCCGGACGTCATCGGCTACTGGGGTGAACTCGGTGGCGTCGAGCGCGCCCGCGAGCTCGGGGCGCTCGGCGCCGCGGGGGACCTCTTCGCCGACGGTGCGATCGGGTCGCACACGGCGTACCTGCGATCCGTCTATGCCGACGCTGCGTCAAGCGGGCACGCCTACCTCAGCGCCGCCGACGTGCGCGACCACGTGGTGGCCTGCACGCAGGCCGGGGTGCAGGCCGGCTTCCACGCCATCGGCGACGGGGCGCTGGAAGCGGTGACCGCCGGCTTCCGCGAGGCCGCCGAACGGATCGGGCCAGCCGCCGTGCGAGCCGCCAGACACCGGCTCGAGCACGTCGAGATGGTCGACGCCGTCATGATCGCGACGCTGGCCGACCTCGCGATCGTGGCCTCGGTCCAACCCGCCTTCGACGCATTGTGGGGCGGCGACCACGGCATGTACGCCGAGCGGCTCGGGCCTGAGCGCGCGAGAACGCTCAACCCGTTCGCCAGCATGGCCGCCGCCGGCGTGATCCTCGCCCTCGGCTCGGACTCGCCCGTGACCCCGCTCGACCCGTGGGGAACGGTCCGCGCCGCCGTCAGCCACCGGACCGCGGGGGAACGGCTGGACATCGCGACCGCGTTCGAGGCGCACACCGCGGGCGGTTGGCGGGCGGCCGGCCGGGACGGTGCGGGCACCCTGGCGGAGGGAGCGGCTGCGACGTTCGCCGTCTGGGACGTGACCGGGCCGGGCCTGCCCGACCTCGACGTCGGACAGCCGCTGCCCGCGTGCCGGCAGACCGTGGTGCGCGGCCGGACCGTCGCCGGTTCGTCCGGGTAACGTCGAAACCTGTCGGCCTCAAGGTGGGAGAAGGGATCCGGAGTGGGCGAGCAGGTGGCGGCCGCCGTGCGGGTGCGGGGCCTCGTCAAGCGCTACAAGGAGGTCGAGGCTGTCCGCGGCATCGACCTGGACGTGGTGCCGGGCGAGACGTTCGGCTTCCTCGGCCCCAACGGCGCGGGGAAGTCCACCACCATCAAGATCCTGTGCACGCTGGTCGAGGCGACCGAGGGCACGGCGCAGGTGGCCGGCTTCGACGTCGCCCGCGACCGCGACGCGGTCCGGCGCCGGATCGGCCTGGTCTTCCAGGAACCGACCCTGGACGCCTACCTCACCGGTGAGCAGAACCTCCGGTTCCACGGCGAGCTGTACGGCGTGGACCGCTCGACGGCCGCAGCCCGTCGCGAGGAGGTGCTGCAGATGGTGGGTCTGTGGGACCGGCGTCGCGACGCCGTGCAGACCTACTCCGGCGGCATGCGGCGCCGGCTCGAGATCGCCCGCGGGCTGCTGCACTCTCCCCAGGTGCTGTTCCTGGACGAGCCGACGATCGGGCTGGACCCGCAGACCAGGGCGTCCATCTGGGAGTACATCCGAGAGCTGCACCGCCGCGAGGACATCACTGTCTTCGTCACCACGCACTACATGGACGAGGCCGAGAACTGCGACCGGATCGCCATCATGAACGAGGGGCGCATCGTCGCGCTGGACACCCCCGAGGCGCTCAAGCGGGCCATCGGGAAGGATCGGGTCGTCATCACGACCGACGACGACGGGGCGGCGATCGCGTCGCTGCGCGAGCAGTTCGAGATCGAGGCGGCTGTGCATGAGGGAGCGGTGAGCTTCGCCGTGACCGACGGTGCCGCGTTCGTGCCGCAGCTGTTCGCCCGGCTGGACGTGCCGATCCACTCGGTCAGCGTGACCCGGCCCAGCCTCGACGACGTGTTCCTTGCCCACACGGGCACGACCATCCGCGACGCGGAGCGGGGCGGCGGCAACCCGTTCGCGATCATGGCGAGAGGACGGTGACGCGATGACCACCGAAGTCGCAGCGGTCAGGATCCCGGCCGGCGGCCTACGGCACGAGCTGCGCGCGGCCTCGGTGGTATGGCAGCGCGAGATGATCCGGTTCTCCCGGGACCGCGCCCGGGTGGTGTCCTCGCTCGTGCAGCCGGTGCTGTTCCTGTTCGTGCTCGGCGGCGGGCTGTCCTCGATCGTTCAGGCGGGGACCGGCTCGGTCGACTTCAAGACGTTCTTGTTCCCCGGGGTGCTCGCGACCTCGGTGCTGTTCACGGCTGCGTTCGCGGGGATCTCGATGGTGTGGGACCGCGAGTTCGGGTTTCTGCGCGAGATGCTGGTGGCCCCGGTCAGCACGGCGGCGATCCTGACCGGCAAGTGCGTCGGCGGCGCGACGGTCGCCACCCTGCAGAGCCTGGTCCTGCTGGCGCTCGCGGGAACCGTCGGCGTCCCCTACGACGTGGTGATGCTCCTCGAGCTGGTGGGGCTGCTGTTCCTGATGGCGTTCATGATCACCGCGCTCGGCCTGCTGCTGGCATCGCGGGTCAAGACGATCCAGGCGGCCATGCCCATGGTCCAGTTGATCATCACTCCGCTGATGTTCCTCTCCGGCGCGCTGTTCCCGCTGTCCGGACTGCCGGGGTGGCTCACGGTGCTGACCCACGTGAACCCGATGACCTACGCCGTGGAGCCGATGCGGTCGGTCGTGTTCGCCCGGCTGGACACGGACGCGGCGACCCTGGCCGCGTTCGATCCCGGCATCCACTGGGGTGACTACCGCGTGTCGCTCGGGCTGCAGGTACTGGTGGTCGTTCTGGCCTGCCTCCTGCTGCTGACCGCGGCGGTGGCCCGTTTCGCCCGCACGGAGTAGTCGGCTCCGGCCGGCGCGACACTCGCCATGTGGGACCATGCCGCGAACGGCCTGCCAGGTCTGACCGAGGGAGCAGCGCTCCCGGCCCGCCCGCGCACCGTCGTACGGGGCGAGACGGTCTACCCGCCCCCGGAGAGAGGACGCCAGTGACCCGCGCCCGGCCCGCTGCGAAGCTGACGCTCGACCCTGCGGTCGTGCGACGCGCGCGCGGCCTGGCGCGGCGCGCGGGCCGGCCCATCGTGGACCTCGCGCGGAGCAACACCACGGTCTCCGTGGAACGCGCGGTGCTGCGGCTGGCCGGGGTGACGGGAGCCGATCCCGACGGCATCCCGTGGGTCAACCGGCTGGTGGACGCGGTGCGGGCCGACGTCGGTCTCGAGCACGGAGTGGCGCTGCCCGTCTGGGACGCGCTGCTCCGCGGCGACCACGCCGACCTGACCGAGCTGGCGCAGAAGGCCTCGACCGGGGGAGTGGCGTTCGGGCTCCCCGAAGGGCGCGCCGCAACGCGGGCCCGGTCAGCGGCCGCCCGCCAGGTGGGGGCCGGCATCCGCCGCATCGACCGGCGCCGGGTGGAACGCGAGCGGCTGGTGCGCCGGATCGGCGACGCCCCGCGCACGCCCTGGATCTACTTGATCGTCGCAACCGGAGACATCTACGAGGACATCCCGCAGGCGCAGGCCGCCGCCCGGGAAGGCGCCGACGTGATCGCGGTGATCCGCTCCACCGGGCAGTCGCTGCTCGACTACGTGCCTGAGGGCGCGACGCGGGAAGGCTATGCCGGCACGTACGCGACGCAGGAGAACTTCCGCCTGATGAGGGCGGCGCTCGACGACGTGTCGAAGGAGCTGGGTCGCTACGTCCGGCTCACCAACTACGCCTCCGGGCTGTGCATGCCCGAGATCGCTACGCTTGCCGGGCTCGAGCGTCTCGACATGATGCTCAACGACTCGATGTACGGGATCCTCTTCCGCGACATCAACCCGGTGCGCACCTTCGTGGACCAGCGCTTCTCGCGCCAGATCCACGCGCGCGCCGGCATCATCATCAACACCGGCGAGGACAACTACCTCACGACCGCCGACGCGGTCGATGAGGCGCACACCGTCACCGTGAGCCAGTTGCTGAACGAGTACTTCGCGAAGGAAGCGGGGCTCGAGGACTGGCAGCTCGGCCTGGGGCACGCCTTCGAGATCAACCCGGAGATCCCCGACTCATTCCGGCTCGAGCTCGCCCATGCGCTGCTCGCGAGACAGCTGTTCCCGAAGGCGCCGCTCAAGTGGATGCCGCCGACCAAGCACATGACCGGCGACGTCTTCCGCGGTTACCTGCTCGACGGCTTCTTCAACCTGGTGGGCGCGATGACCGGTCAGGGCATCCTGCTCGTCGGCATGATGACCGAGGCCGTCGTGACGCCGTTCCTGTCCGACCGCGACCTCGCACTGCAGAACGTGCGCTACGTCATGGAGGCCGCCGGGAACCTGCACGAGGACTTCCGGCCCGCGCCGGACGGGTTCATCAACCGGCGCGCCAACCAGGTGCTCGCCGAGGCGGTGCAGCTGCTCGAGCGCATCGTCGACGAGCCCGGCGACGCGGCGCTGCTGTCGGCGATCGGCGACGGGACCTTCGGGCTGATGAAGCGTCCAGCCGACAAGGGCAAGGGGTACGACGGGGTGGTGCCCCACGCACCGGCGTACTTCAACCCGGCGACCGACCTGCTCGAGGAGCCGGCCCGATGAGCGAGAAGAGGATGATCCGTCCCTACGGCGACACGACGGGCGACGGCATGGTGCAGATGTCGTTCACGTTGCCGATCCCGCACGACAAGCGAGCCGAGGGCGCGGCCCTGCAGCTGGCCACCAAGATGGGGATGGATCCCGCGATGGTCGTGCACGCCAAGGCGATGGGTCCGGACTTCTCGTTCTTCGTCGTCTACGGGCGCGTCAACCATCTCGTCGACCTGAGCGCGGTCCGGGTCGTCGAGCGGGAGTTCCCGTTGCTCAGCGCGAAGGACGTGAACTCCGCGATCAAACGCCAGCTGCGGCGCAAGCTCGTCGTCCTCGGTGCCTGCATCGGCACCGACGCGCACACGGTGGGCATCGACGCGATCCTCAACATCAAGGGCTTCGCGGGGGAGAAGGGTCTGGAGTACTACCGCGAGGTCAAGGTGGTCAACCTCGGCGCGCAGGTGCTCGTCCCGGAGCTCGTCGCTCGGGCCCGCGCCGAGAAGGCCGACGCCGTCCTGGTCTCCCAGGTCGTGACTCAGCGCGACGCCCACCTCACCAACGCCAAGGAGATGTCCGCGGCGTTCCGGGAGGCCTATCCAGCGGGACGCACCCCCCTGCTCGTGGTGGGGGGACCCCGGTTCGACCCGGCGGCCACCAAGGAGCTCGGCGTCGATCGGATCTTCGGTCGGGGAACCACCCCCGGCGAGGTCGCGAGCTACCTGGTGCACGCCCTGGCCGAGAGGAGGACCGCATGACCGCCGACCCGGGACTGGTCGTGACCCACCGACGCTACGTCGCCCATTCCGCCGCGCACTACGCCGGCAATCTCGTCGACGGCGCGTACGTGCTGGCGCTGTTCGGCGACGTGGCGACCGAGGTGTGCATCCGCACGGATGCCGACGAGGGTCTGTTCGCGGCGTACAGCGACGTCCAGTTCCTCGCCCCGGTGCAAGGCGGTGACGTCCTCGAGGTGACGGCAACCGTCGCGCGGATGGGGACCCGTAGTCGAGAGCTCGACTTCACGGCGAGGGTTGTCGCCCGGGGCCGCCCCGACGTGTCCGTCTCGGCTGCCGAGATGCTCGAGCCACCTCTTGTCGTGGTGACCGCGCGCGGCACTGTGGTCGTGCCATGAGCCACATCAACCACTCGGACTAAGCGCTCATAGTCCGAATGGATGAGGGCGACTGGCGTGTCGATCCGACACGCCGAAAACCGTTGAAATTACTTGGGAAACCGGTGATCCACTAGGACACGGTCCACCTGCATGTTTGCACGTTTCTGCAGGTGAACGGCCGGTTGACAGGAGGCGTCTTCACGGCCAAGGTTCAGGGGTCCACCAGGACACCGCAGTGGTTTTTCCTCCGCCAGAACCGCCGGCTTCGGGCCACGGGACGACGCAATGCGCAAGCGCCGTCCAGGGTGCCAGGTCCGATCGCCGCCGTTGCACGCGGAGAACGTGACGGGGACGGAATGACCACCGGGGTGAGACACGGGAAGGGCCCCACCGCCCAGTAGACAACGGCATGGGATCCGGCATCCGGCCGGACCCAGTCGGTCCGAAGGGCGGTGTGGGCCCTTTCCCGTCCCCGGGTCCCGCGACCGCGATCACGATGTCGGCACTGTGCGCGCCGACCGGCCGTTGTACCGTCGCGTTCCACAGAGGTCCCGGGAGGACAGGCGACGGTGAGCACGGCAGCCACAGACGCGCGTGCCCCCGGCGGGAAGAACCATCCGGTGCAGCACGGTCCGGCACCGGTGCGATCCGGCCCGTTGCTCCCGTCGGTCCTCGCGGCGGCCGGCAGTGGTGTCCTCGCGACCGCAGCATTCCCTCCCTTTGATCTGTGGTTCCTGGCGGTGCCCGCCGTCATGGTGCTGACCCTGCTCTGCCGGGGGCAGCGGCCGCGCCGGGCCGCACTGCTGGGTCTGGTGGCCGGCCTCGCCCTGTTCCTGCCGCTGCTCGCCTGGATGCGGATCATCGGGAGTGACGCCTGGGTCGCGCTGGCACTGCTCGAGGCGGCCTTCTACGCCGCGATGGGCGCCCTGATCTCCGTCGTGGGACGGCAGCGGCTGTGGCCGCTCTGGGCGGCCTGCCTGTGGGTCGGCCAGGAGCTCGCGCGGGCAACGGTGCCGTTCGGCGGGTTCCCCTGGGGCCGGCTGGCCTTCGCCGAGACCGCCTCACCGTTCACGCCGTACGCCGCGCTCGGTGGCGCATCGCTGGTGACCTTCGCGACCGCCGCCAGCGGCACCCTGCTCGCCGCCGCCGTGGTCCACCGGCATCGACGCGCCTGGTCGGTCGGGGCGCTGCTCGCGGCCCTCGCCGTGCCCGTGGCGGCGCTCGCCGTCCCGCTGCCCACCGACGGCCCGCGGACCACGGCGGCGCTCGTTCAGGGTGGGGTCGCCCGGCCGGGGCTGGACTTCCTCGGCCAGCGCGAGGAGGTGCTGCGCAAGCACGTCGCCGCGACGAACAAGCTCATCGACGACGTCGATGCGGGCCGGACCCCCCGCCCGGACCTGATCATCTGGCCGGAGAACGCGTCCGACATCGACCCGTTCACGGACGCCGGCGCGTTCAGCCTGATCGATGCCACGGTGCGGCGGACCGGCGTTCCGGTCCTGGTCGGCTCGCTCGTCGACGGACCAGGCCCCGACCACGTGAGCAACGTCGGCATCGTCTGGTCGCCGGTGAGCGGTCCCGGCATGCGCTATGTCAAGCGGCACCCGGTCCCGTTCGGCGAGTACATCCCGTTCCGGGCGGAGCTGGCCGGGCTGTTCCGGCGGCTGGACCAGATCCCCCGCGACTTCGCGGCCGGGCCCCGCCCCGGTGTGCTCGAGGTCGGCCCCGCCCGGGTCGGGGACGTGATCTGTTTCGAGGTGGCGTACGACGGGCTGGTGCGCGACGTGGTCGACGGGGGAGCCCGGCTGCTGGTCGTCCAGACCAACAACGCCACGTACAACGGCACCGGTCAGCCAGCCCAGCAGTTGGCGATGTCGCGGCTGCGTGCCGTCGAGCACGGCCGGGCGGTGCTGGTGGCGGCCACCAGCGGGATCAGCGCGATCATCGCGCCCGACGGCACGGTGCTGGCCCGCAGCCGGGAGCTGCGGCCCGTCTCGCTCGTCTCGGCGGTGCCCCTGCGCGACGGCCGAACCGTCGCGGACCGGCTGGGTGCCTGGCCGGAGTGGCTGCTGGCCGCCGCCGGGCTGGCCGCAGCCGCGGCCTCGTTCGTCGCGGCTCGCCGCGCCTCGGGACGCCGGTGAGCACGCCCCGCCGGGTCCTCGTGGTGGTGCCCACGTACAACGAGAGGGAGAACCTGGAGCTGGTTCTCGGCCGGCTCCGCCGGGCCGTGCCGGACGCCGACGTGCTCGTCGTGGACGACGGCAGCCCGGACGGCACGGGGGAGATCGCCGACCGGCTCGCCGCGGGCGACACCCAGGTCCAGGTGCTGCACCGGGACGAAAAGCTCGGCCTCGGCGCCGCGTACCTGGCCGGCTTCCGGTGGGGGCTGGACCGCGGCTACGACGCGCTGGTCGAGATGGACGCCGACGGCTCGCACCAGCCCGAGCAGCTGCCTCTGCTGTTGACCGCGTCGGAGAGCGCCGACCTGGTGCTCGGCTCGCGGTGGGTTCCCGGCGGCAGCGTGGTGAACTGGCCGACCCGGCGGCGGCTGCTGTCCCGGGGCGGCAACACCTACGTGCGGCTGGCGCTGGGTCTGGGCCTGCGCGACGCCACCGGGGGGTTCCGGGTGTTCCGCCGGGAAACCCTCGAGACCCTCATGACGGAGATCGTGGCGAGCCACGGCTACTGTTTCCAGGTGGACCTCGCCTGGCGAGCCGCCAACCGCGGTTTCCACGTCGTCGAGGTGCCGATCGAGTTCGTCGAACGCGAGTTCGGCACCAGCAAGATGAGCGGGGCTATCGTTCGCGAGGCACTCTGGAGGGTGACGGTGTGGGGCGCGGCGCACCGGCTGGGGCAGCTGCGCCGCATCGCCGGCGGACGGAGGTGACCGCATGGGCGTCGTGTTGATCGTCGCGTTCCTGATCGTGCCGATCGCGGAGATCTATGTGATCGTCCAGGTCGGCCAGCAGATCGGTGCGCTACCGACGATCGCGCTGCTGCTCGTGGAGAGCGCGATCGGCGCCTGGCTGGTGAAGCGGGAGGGCCGCCGTGCCTGGCGCGCCCTGCGTGATGCCGTCGGGACCGGCCGACTCCCCAGCCGCGAGCTCTCCGACGCGGCGCTGGTCCTCGTGGGCGGCACCCTGCTCCTGACGCCCGGCTTCCTCACCGACGTCGTCGGCTTCTTCTTCATCCTGCCGGTGACCCGGCCGCTGGCCCGCCGGATGCTGGCCGGCATCGTCGCTCGGCGGGCCGGCCGGATGGTGTCCCGGCGGGTCGGTCCCCTCCCGCCCCGGGGTGGTCGCACGGTGCCGGGTGAGGTCGTGCGCGACCCCCGCGACCCGGGGGCACCCGGCCCGACAGGTCCGGACCGGGCGCGCTGAGCCGGGGCCGGGTCTGGACAGCAAAGGGCCGGGTCGCGTCGCCGGGGGGCAACGACGCGACCCGGGGTCTGCGGGTATCGGGCTCAGGCGCTCTTGCGCTGGCTCCGGGGCGGGGTCTTCACCGGTGCGGGGCCGGAGCGGAGGTGCTCGAGGCGCTCGGCGAGCAGGACCTCGAGCTCCTTGACGCTGCGCCGCTCCAGCAGCATGTCCCAGTGCGTCCGGGCCGGCTTGCCCTTCTTGGGCTCCGGCCTGGTGCCGTCTACGCGCAGCGCCTCGGCGCCGCACACGGTGCACTCCCAGACCGCGGGAACGTCGGCCTCAAGCGAGAACGGCATCGCGAACCGGTGCCCCTCGGGGCAGTCGTAGGTGATGCTCTGGCGGGGCGCCATCTCGACGCCGGCGTCGGTCTCGTAGCTCTGAGCACCCAGACGCGAGCCACGCAGTGCACGCTCGGCCATGGTTGTTCCCTTCTGAAGTGGTCCCCGTATAGGACGGGGAAACTCCCGTCTCGGTTCACAACGAGCGACGCCTACTCAGGATTCCCGGTTGCGGGTGCTGCGAACCGGCGCCCGAGGCCGTGTGATATCCGTCACAGCTAGGTCGGCCAGGCCCCCCGCGCCAGCATGACCTCTTTGAGCGTCCCGATCTGGTCGGTCATGATCCCGTCGGCCCCCAGGTCCAGCAGCCGGTTCATGTCCCGCGCGTCGTCGATCGTCCACACGTGCACGTGCAGCCCGTGGCGGTGGGCGAGGGCCACCAGGCCGGCGGTCACGACCGGGACGGGGCCAAGCCGATCCGGGACCTGGACGCACGGCACCCGCCGCGGCGCGAGCACCGCGGCCAGCCGGGACATCGAGGCGACCCTGAGCAGGGCGACCCGGCTGGGGGCCAGCGCCGTGCACAGCCGGGGTCCGAGGGCCGCGCGCAGGGCTGAGACCCGTCGCTCGGAGAAGGACGCGACGCAGACCCGGTCGATCGATCCGGTCCGCCGGATCACCTCGGCGAGCGGGCCGGTGGCCTCGAGGGACTTGACGTCGATGTTCACCCGCAGCAGCGGCCAGGTCCCGAGCAGCTCCTCCAGGGTCGGGATGGGGTGCTCACCGGCGATGCGGGCGGCGCGGAGGCGGGCGTAGGTCTGGTCCCCGATGCGGCCGGTCAGCCCGGTGACCCGGTCCAGGGTCCGGTCGTGGAAGGCGAGCAGGACGCCGTCGGCGGTCGCATGCACATCGGTCTCGACGTACCGGTAGCCGAGGTCGACAGCGTTCTGGAACGCGGCCATCGAGTTCTCCAGGCCGCCGCCAGCCCCACCGCGGTGCGCGAAGGCGATCGGCCCGTCGTGGTCGAGGAACGGGAAGGCCGGCAGCGACGGCCGGCCGGTTCCTCGCATCTGCGCAGGGTAGGGGAGGGGCCCGGGTCAGCCCCCGAACTCCCAGTGCCACGGCTCCGGCCGCGAGGTGCCGGGCTCGGCCCAACCGGGATGGAACCAGCCGAACCGCGGTGCATTGGCCTGCATCCACTGATAGGTGACGGTCCCGAACGCCTGAATGCCGTCGCACAGGTCGACTGCCGTGCCCCAGCCGTGGTTGCTGGTGCCCGGCTCCGCAGTCATGGTCGGCTTGCGTCGGTGCACGTCGATCTGCATCTCGAGGCTGCGGTACGAGTCGGTGACGCAGATCGGCCGGCCGAACCGCGCGGCGTACGCCTTGCTCATCGCGCTGAAGGTCGCGGCAGCGTCGGCGCGCAGGACCTGCCATTCGGCTCCCCACAGCGGGCACAGCATCTCGCGGGGGATCTCGCCGTTGGGGTACGACGAGATGTCGCCGCCCTGGCACGCTCCGCTGCCGGCGGCGGCCGCGTTGAAGCGGACGGCCTCGCCACGACGGAGCGCGGCCTGGCGGGCCTGCGCGGCGGCCGCCCGGCGCTGCGCGGCTACGGCGCGCGCCTGCACCATCCGGGCGGCCTCGGCGGCTGCCTGTCGGGCCGCGTCCTTCGTGGTTCGAGCCTGCTGGGCCAGGGCCGCCACCAGGCTCTGCTGCGCTGCGACGAGGGCGTCGGCGGCATCCTTGGCGATGCGCCCGCGGCGCTCGGCGTCCTCGGCCCGCTCCTTCGCTGCCGCCGCGGCCGCGGCAGCCGTGGCGGCCTGCGCTTCTGCCATTTGCGCCCGGTCGAGGGTGCGGCTCTGCTGCTCGCCGGCCCAGGCCAGGTCCGCGGCACCGCGGCCCATGTCGGTGACGCTGGTGGCGTCGAGCAGGGTGGCGATCGTCGCCAGCTCGCCGGCGCCCCCGCCGTTGCGGTAGGCCGAGGACGCAAACCGGCCCAGGTCGCTGTGCTTCTGCTCGGCCAGTGCGCGGGCGTCGTCGTAGACGTGCCGTTGGGCGGACTCCTCGGCCCGGGCCCGGAACGCCTCGTCACGGATCGTCACGTAGGCCTGCAGAGAGCGGGCCGCCTCCTGGGCGAGCGCGGTCAGCCGGTGCGCGGCGGACCGGGTGCCTACCGCCTGGGCGTCGGCGAGCCGTTCCAGGCCGGCGACCCGGCGCTGCTGGGCCTGCAACTGGCCAATCGTGGGCTCGTCGGCGGCGGCCGGCCCGGCAGCCATGGCAGCGGACAGCGCGCACACCAGGGCAACCCCGAGGGCCCGTCGGAGCACACCGGCGACGTTCTCGCGAGGGGGCACGTGCTCGATTCCTGGGTCTCGGGGGCTCATCCACTCCTTCGACAGCCCCGGAGGTCCGCTGAAGCTGGGGCGACGTGGCACGATCTCGAAGGTGACCAGCACCTCCGCCGCGGCGCAGCACCTGCGCGACCTTGCCCTGCTGCGCCGCGTTCGCGACCGCATCGACAGGGACTACGCGCAGCCGCTGGACGTCGAGGCCCTTGCCCGCGGCGCGCACATGTCGGCCGGGCACCTCAGCCGCGAGTTCCGCCTCGCCTTCGGCGAGTCGCCGTACAGCTATCTCATGACGCGCCGCATCGAGCGCGCGATGGCGCTGCTGCGTCGGGGCGACCTCAGCGTCACCGATGTGTGTTTCGCGGTCGGCTGCTCGTCGCTGGGCACCTTCAGCACCCGCTTCACCGAGCTCGTCGGGATGCCACCCAGCACCTACCGGCGCGATGCGTCGCGCGCCACGGCCGGGATGCCGTCGTGCGTGGCGAAACAGGTGACCAGACCGATCAGGAATCGAGAAGCGCCGGTGAGCCGGCTGCACCTAGCGTGAGCGTCATGGACATCACCATTCACTCGAGTTTCCTGCCGCAGGACGACCCGGACGCCGCCCTCGCGTTCTATCGCGACGTCCTGGGCTTCGAGGTCCGCAACGACGTCGGGTACAACGGGATGCACTGGATCACGGTCGGCCCCGCCGACCAGCCCGGCACGTCCATCGTGCTGTACCCGCCGGCCGCCACCCCGGGCATCACCGACGACGAGCGCCGCACCATCGCCGAGATGATGGCCAAGGGCACCTACGCCACGCTGCTGTTGGCCACCAAGGACGTCGACGGGACCTTCGAGCGGCTGCAGGCCCGCGCCGCCGACGTGGTGCAGGAGCCGGCCGACCAGCCGTACGGCGTGCGGGACTGCGCCGTACGCGATCCCGCCGGCAACCTGATCCGCATCCAGGAGCTGCCATGACCGACGTGGCCACCGAGGGAATCAAGACCGTGCTGCATCCCGTCTCCGACCTCGAGAAGGCCAAGCCGGTGTACGCCGCGTTGCTCGGCGTCGATCCGGCGGCCGACGCGCCCGCCGCGAACTGACGGTGAGCCGGGGCACCAGGGCAGACCCGCAGCCGCCGGCGGGCCACGTTGCCGACGGCCACGGTCTGATCCGCGTGCTCGGCGCGCGGGTGAACAACCTCAAGGACATCAGCGTCGAGATCCCGAAGCGCCGCCTCACGGTGTTCACCGGTGTGTCGGGCTCAGGAAAGAGCTCGCTGGTGTTCGGCACGATCGCCGCCGAGTCGCAGCGGATGATCAACGAGACCTACAGCGCCTTCGTGCAGGGCTTCATGCCGACCCTGGCGCGGCCGGACGTCGACGTGCTGGAAGGGCTGACGACCGCGATCATCGTCGGCCAGGAGCGGATCGGTGCCGACGCCCGGTCCACGGTCGGCACCGCCACCGATGCCAACGCGATGCTTCGCATCCTCTTCAGTCGCCTCGGGAAGCCGCACATTGGCTCGCCGCAGGCGTTCTCCTTCAACGTTGCCTCGATCAGTGGCGCCGGCGCGGTCACCTTCGAGCGCGGCGGCCAGACGACGAAGGAGCGGCGAAGCTTCAGCATCCTTGGCGGCATGTGCCCGCGGTGCGAGGGCCGCGGCTCGGTCACAGACATCGACCTGACCCAGCTCTACGACGACAGCAAGTCGCTGACGCAGGGTGCGCTCACGATCCCGGGCTACAGCATGGAGGGCTGGTACGGCCGGATCTTCACCGGCTGCGGGTTCTTCGACCCGGACAAGCCGATCAAGAAGTTCACCAAGAAGGAGCGGGCCGACCTCCTGTACAAGGAGCCGACCAGGATCAAGGTCGACGGCATCAACCTCACGTACGAGGGTCTGATCCCGAGGATCCAGAAGTCGATGCTGTCCAAGGACGTCGACGCGCTGCAACCGCACATCCGCGCGTTCGTGGAGCGGGCGGTGACCTTCTCCGGCTGCCCCGACTGCGGCGGCACCCGGCTCAGCGCGGCGGCGCGGTCGTCGAAGATCGCCGGGATCAGCATCGCCGACGCGTGCGCGATGCAGATCAGCGACCTCGCCGGCTGGGTGCGCGGCCTGTCCGAACCGTCGGTGGCGCCGCTGCTGGCGTCGCTGGGGGAGACCCTCGAGTCCTTCGCCGAGATCGGGCTGGGCTACCTCTCGCTCGACCGTTCCTCGGGCACGCTGTCCGGCGGCGAGGCGCAACGGGTCAAGATGATCCGCCACCTCGGGTCGTCGCTCACCGACGTGACCTACGTGTTCGACGAGCCGACGGTGGGGCTGCACCCGCACGACATCCAGCGCATGAACGACCTGCTGCTGCGGCTGCGGGACAAGGGCAACACGCTGCTCGTGGTGGAGCACGAGCCGGAGACGATGGCGATCGCCGACCACGTCGTCGATCTCGGTCCCGGCGCCGGCTCCGCCGGTGGCCAGGTGGTGTTCGAGGGCAGCGTGGACGGGCTGCGGGCCAGCGGCACGCTGACCGGGCGGCACCTGGACGACCGGGCCCGCCTGAAGCCGTCGGTGCGGACGCCGGCGGGCGTGCTGGAGGTGCGCGCTGCCAGCACGCACAACCTGCAGGACGTCGACGTCGATGTGCCGCTGGGCGTGCTGGTGGTGGTGACCGGCGTGGCCGGGTCGGGAAAGAGCTCGCTGATCCAGGGCTCGGTGGCGGGCCGGGACGGCGTCGTGTCGGTCGACCAGGCCCCCATCCGCGGCTCCCGTCGGAGCAACCCGGCCACGTACACCGGCCTGCTCGACCCGATCCGCAAGGCGTTCGCGAAGGCCAACGGGGTGAAGCCGGCGCTGTTCAGCGCCAACTCCGAGGGCGCCTGCCCCGGCTGCAACGGCGCCGGCGTCGTCTACACCGACCTGGCGATGATGGCCGGGGTCGCCACGGTCTGCGAGGAGTGCGAGGGGCGGCGCTTCCAGGCCGAGGTGCTCGAGTACACCTTCGGCGGCCGCGACATCAGCGAGGTGCTGGCCATGTCGGTGACCGAGGCCGGGGAGTTCTTCCGCGCCGGCGAGGCGCACACCCCGGCCGCGCACGCCGTCCTGGCCCGGCTCGCCGACGTCGGGCTGGGCTACCTCAGCCTGGGCCAGCCGCTGCCGACGCTGTCCGGCGGCGAGCGGCAGCGGCTCAAGCTGGCCACCCGGATGGCGGAGAAGGGCGGCGTCTACGTCCTGGACGAGCCGACCAGCGGCCTGCACCTGGCCGACGTGGAGCAGCTGCTGGCGCTACTCGACCGGCTCGTCGACGCCGGCACGTCGGTCATCGTCATCGAGCACCACCAGGCGGTGATGGCGCACGCCGACTGGATCATCGACCTGGGACCCGGCGCCGGCCACGACGGCGGCCGGATCGTCTTCGAGGGAACCCCCGCCGACCTGGTCACCGACCCGGCCACGCTCACCGGGGAGCACCTGGCGGCCTACGTCGGCGGCTGACCTGCCTGCTGCCCGGCGTTACGCCGATAAGTGACATTATGTCGTGTAGGACTCCTGAGGCGCCTGCTGGACAGTCATTCGAACATATGTTCCCATGTCCCCTGTGCGCTGGGACTCACTGCGGCTGACCGAGGACGCCCCGCCGCCGGATGGGCGGCTCCCGTTGCTGCCGCGCGGCGCGGTGACCCGGACGTTCGACACTCCGGGCTTCCGCGGCATCACCTTCCACGAGGTCACCGCCCGGTCGGCGCTGAACAAGGTCCCGGAGGCCTCCCGGGTGCCGTTCCGCTGGACGATCAACCCCTACCGCGGCTGCAGCCATTCCTGTGTTTACTGCTTCGCGCGTAAGACCCACGAGTACCTCGACCTCGATGCCGGGCACGACTTCGACTCCCAGATCGTGGTCAAGACCAACGTCGCCGAGGTCCTGCGCCGGGAGCTGGCCCGGCCCAGCTGGACCCGCGAGCACGTTGCCATGGGCACCAATGTCGACTGCTACCAGCGGGCCGAGGGCCGCTACCGGCTGATGCCCGGGGTGTTCCGGGCCTTGCTCGAGTCGGGCACCCCGTTCTCGATCCTCACCAAGGGCGCACTGATCCTGCGCGACCTGCCCCTCCTGGCCGAGGCCGCCCGCACCGTCGACGTCTCCGCAGCGGTGAGCGTGGGGTCCGTCGACGAGCAGGTCTGGCGGGCCGTCGAGCCCGGGACGCCGTCGCCGCGTCGCCGGCTCGAGGTGTGCGCGGCTCTCACCGGGGCGGGCATCCGGTGCAGCGTCCTGATGGCGCCCGTCCTGCCGTTCCTCACCGACTCCGACGAGCACATCGAGGCGACGGTGAAGGCGATCGCGGCGTCCGGCGCCTCCCACGTCTCGCCGATCGTGCTGCACCTGCGACCCGGCGCGCGGGAGTGGTGGCAGGCCTGGCTCCGACGGGAGCACCCCGAGCTGGTCGGGCGCTACGCCGCCCTGTACGGCGAGCGTGCCTACGCGCCGAAGGCCTACCAGCAGGACGTGACCGCGCGAGTTCACGCGGCCGCGCGCCGCCACGGTGTCGGCCGCGACGCCGCCGGCCGGGGACGCGCGGCGCACCAGCCATCTGGCGGCCAGTCCCCGACCCCACCCGCACCGAGTGCGCAGTCAGCCGATCAGCTCTCCCTCCTCTGACCGGGTCCCACTCTCGGCCTCGGTCCACGTCGAGCGCTCCCCCGCCGCCGATCGCTCATCGGCCTCGCGCAGCACCCGCACGTGCTGGGACACGGCGGGCTGGCTGACTGGGAGCGCCGCGGTGAGACCCGGCCTCGGGCGGGCCCACCCATAGGCTGGCTCGGTGGCCGCAGACCCCATCGACGTCGCCGCGACGGCTCGGTCCGGGCCTGTCGTGAGCGCGGACGCGGTGACCTTCCGGGTGGCCGACCCCGGGCGCACGCTGGCCGGCGTGCGGCTCTGCCAGGAGGTCCGGGTGCCGGGCGACCTGCTCGGCTTCCGGTTCGGGAGCGACGGCTGGGAGCTGCGGCTGGCTCGCCCCGCCGTGGCGCGGATGGAGTACCTGGTCGAGCTGGAGCACCCCGGCGGGCGCCGCGAGGTGGTGCCGGACCCGGCCAACCCGGCCCGGGTCCCGGGAGCGTTCGGCGAGAAGTCCGTCGTCGAGTTCCCGGGCTACCGGGCCCCCTGGTGGGTCGGCGCCCCGGCCCCGGCCGGGCGGACCAGCGAACTGGCCGTCGCTGCGCGGTCGGTGGCGGACCACATCAGCGGGACCCTGTGGGAGCCCGCCGGCTGCTCCGCAGCCGAACCCCTCCCACTGCTCGTCGTCCACGACGGCCCTGAGTACGACGCGCTGGCCCACCTCACGGCGTACCTCGCGGTGATGATCGACCGGGGCCAGCTGCCGCGCCTGCGCGCGGCACTGCTCGCGCCGGGCCCCCGGGACGACTGGTACTCCGGAAACGGCGCCTACACCCGCGCGCTGTGCCTCGCGGTCCTCCCCCGCCTCCGGGCCATCGCGCCGGCCACCGCCGTCATCGGGATGGGCACCAGCCTCGGCGCGCTCGCGATGCTGCACGCGCAACGTCGGCACGGCGGCAGCTTCGACGCGCTCTTCCTGCAGTCGGGCAGCTTCTTCCACCCCAGCTTCGACGCACACGAGCGGCGGTTCGCGCACTACGAGCGAGTCGTGCGCGGCGTGGACGCGGTGCTGCGGGCCGGCGGCCACTCCTCCCCCGTCCCGGTCGTGCTCACCTGCGGCCAGATCGAGGAGAACCTGGAGAACAACCGGGTGATGGCCCGGGCGCTCGCTGCCCAGCGCTACGACGTGGCCCTGCACGAGGTGCCCGACGTCCACAACTACACCGCGTGGCGCGACGCGTTCCACCCGTACCTCACCCGGCTGCTGCGGATGGTCGCGGCATGAACCATGTCGAGCTGACGTCGGCCGCCAGCGGATGGCGGGGGTCGGTGGTCTCCCACGGCCACTGGGGGCGCCCGGTGCTGGTGTTCCCCTCGGAGGCCGGCGACGCGTGGGACTTCGGGAACAACGGGATGGTCGACGCCGTACGTGACCTCGTCGACGCCGGCCGGGTGAAGCTCTACTGCGTCGACTCCGCCGACGCCGTCACCTGGTCGGACCGCTCGCTGCCCGTCGAGGAGCGCGCCCGCCGGCACGGGCTCTACGAGCAGTGGATCCTGCAGGAGGTGGTGCCTTTCATCTCCGGGGACAGCGGCGGCAGCACCGAGTTCGTGACGGTCGGGTGCAGCCTGGGCGCCTACCACGCGGCCAACATCGCCCTGCGCCACGGGCACCTGTTTCCGTTGGCCCTGTGCCTGTCCGGCAACTACGACCCGGGCGCCTGGAACGCCTGGGGCGACCGCGGCCCGGACTCCTACTTCCACAACCCGATGGACTACGTCGCCAACCTGCACGGGGAGCACCTGGACTGGCTGCGCAACCAGGTGCACCTCGTGCTCGTGGTCGGCCAGGGCGCCTGGGAGGTCGACCCCACCGGCTCGCTGCCGAGCACGTTGCAGTTCGCGGAGCTGCTCCGCGAGAAGGGCATCTCGCACGACCTCGACGTCTGGGGCCACGATGTACCCCACGACTGGCCGTCCTGGCAGCGCCAGCTGGCCTACCACCTGCCCCGGTTCTGTTAGGGCCGCGACGTTGAGGAGGTCCCATGTCTGAGGCAGTGACCGAAACCCGGCACGCGATCGGCCTGTTGCTGGGCACCGAGAACGACTGGCCGACGGCGTTCGAGACGCTGGTGCGCCGGCTCGGGCCGGTGACCGACGGGGCCGGGACGAGCCACCGGTACGACGTGGAGCGCGTCACGATCGAGCCCTTCGACCTGCGCCAGCACCCGTCGTACGACCTCGTGATCGACCGGCTCGCTTACTGGTACTACCACCCGCGGGAGTGGCTCAAGAAGGTCGCCCTGATGGACGGCGTGTACCTGATGAACTCCCCCTTCACCTTCCAGGCGATGGAGAAGCACGCCGCTTACTGCGCGATGATGCGTCTCGGGCTCAAGGTCCCCGAGACCGTGCTCGTCCCTTACAAGAACCCGCTGGACAACGCGAAGTACGCGTTCACGGCGGCGCGCTACAACGCCCCGTTCGACCTGGACGCCGTCGCGGAGAAGATCGGCTACCCGTTGTTCATGAAGCCCTACGACGGCGGCGCATGGCGTGGGGTGTCGCGCATCCGCGACAAGGCCGAGCTGCACCGTGCCTACGACGAGTCGGGCGAGATGCTCATGCATCTGCAGGCGTCGGTCGAGGGCTACGACGTGTTCGCACGTTCGCTCTCGATCGGTGCCGAGACGATGGTGATGAAGTTCGACCCCGACCAGCCCATGCACGGCCGCTACTCGGTGAACCACGACTTCCTCAGTCCGGAGGTCGGTGACGAGGTCGTCACGATCGGACGGGTCGTCAACGCGTTCTTCCGGTGGGAGTTCAACTCGTGCGAGACATTGGTGAAGTCCCACCAGGGCGGCTCCGACGTGCACCCGATCGACTACGCGAACGCGTGTCCCGACGTGGCCATCACGTCCCTGCACTACTACTTCCCGTGGGCCATGAAGGCGCTGGTGAAGTGGTCAGTCTTCTGCACCGCCACCGGACGGCCGGCGACGCCGCACGTCGCACCGGGACCGTGGTTCGACGTCGCCGATCGTGACGACCTCAGCTACGAGGAGCGCCTCGCTGCCTACCGCACCATGGCGGACGACTACTTCGAGACCGACCGCTACGGCGACTTCTGCGCCAGTCGACTGGCGCATGTCGACGAGACCGCGCTGACGTACTTCGAAGGCGCGGACTTCGACCGGCTGCTCGTCGACACGGTGACCTCGACGTTCCCCCCGCACGAGCACGAGCAGTTCGTCGCGCACTACCGCGGCCTGCTGGCCCTGTGGTGCTCGGACGAACGCACCCGGCTCTCGGCCGCCACCGCCTGACCGACTGGAGGCACACCAGATGGGCATCAGTCTCAACCCGGAAGAGATGTTGGAGGTGTTCGGCGAGAGCGACCCGCGCGAACACGAGGCCGAGGCGCAGCAGCGGTGGGGCGAGACCGACGCGTACCGGCAGTCCCGGCGCCGGACGTCGTCGTACACCAAGGACGACTGGCTGCAGATCAAGGCGGCCACCGAGCAGGTGGAGGAAGGACTGCTGGACGCGATGACAGCGGGCCTGCCGCCGGACAGCCCGGAGGCGATGGACGCGGCCGAGGCGCACCGGGCGAACATCTCGCGGTGGTACTACGACTGCGACCACGACATCCACCGGGGTCTGGGCGAGATGTACCGCTCGGACCCCCGCTTCGCCGCGCACTACGAGGCCCGCGCTGCCGGACTGGCCGCCTACGTCTGCGCCGCCATCGCCGCGAACGCCGACCGAGCCGGCACCGCCTGACCGGCGTACCGTCCAGATCCGCGGGCATGAAGGGTGCGGGCTCGACCCGGGGCCCGAGCGACCCTCGGGAGGCGGCATGACCGGAACTGCAGGCACGAGGGCCGAACCAGCGCTGCTCGGCATCTACCTCAACGACCACCTGGCGGGCGCGACCGGCGGTCTCGAGCTCGCGAGGCGCGCCGCGGGGGCGCAGCCCGATACGGACCGGGGAAAGCAGCTCGCGACACTGGCCACCGAGATCGCGGAGGACCGCGACGCACTGGTCGCGATGATGTCCGGGCTGGGCGTGCCGGTGCGCCAGTACAAGGTCTACTCGGCGTGGGCGGCGGAGAAGGTCGGCCGGCTGAAGCTGAACGGTCACCTGCTGGACCGCTCGCCGCTGAGCTCGCTCGTCGAGGTCGAGGCGCTTCGCCTCGGCGTCGAGGGCAAGGCGTGCCTGTGGCGAACGTTGCGGGCCATCGCGGACCAGGACGCGCGGCTCGACGCGGCACCACTGGACGACCTGCTCGCCAGGGCCGGCCGTCAGGCGAAGATCCTGGAGCGGCTGCGAGTCAGCGTGTCGGCGGAGATCTTCGGCAGCTGACGGGAGCGGTGCCCCGCCTCAGCCCGCCGGCCAGGTGTGCACCGGCTCGTTGCTGTGCATGTGCGTGATGTATCGGCGCATCATCTCGCGCAGCGCGTCCGGACGATCTCGGTCGTCGTTGAGGCGGTGGAACGCGGCGGCCTGCCAAGCCGCTCCGTTGGTCGCGCCGAGGCAGCGCTGCTCGATAATGCCCAGCAACCGGTCCTCGTCGGCGGTGTCGACGCCCCACTGCTGCAACCCCTCGTGCGCCATCGGGAGCAGCCGCCGCAGGACGAGCTCGGTGGCCGGCACCTCCCCGATCCCCGGCCAGTAGATCCTCGCGTCGATGCCGTGCCGCGCGCCGTTGTGGAAGTTCTCCTCCGCGGCGGAGAACGACATCTGCGACCAGACCGGCCGGTCGGCCTCCGCGAGTACCTTCATCAGCCCGTAGTAGAAGGCGGCGTTGGCGAGGACGTCGACGACCGTCGGCCCGGCCGGCAGACAGCGGTTCTCCACGCGTAGGTGGGGCTTGCCCCGCACCACGTCGTACACGGGTCGGTTCCAGCGGTAGATCGTGCCGTTGTGCAGCCGCAGCTCCGCCAGGGACGGCACGTCACCCCGGTCGAGCACCTCGACCGGGTCCTCGGCGTCGCAGATCGGCAGCAGCGAAGGGAAGTAGCGGACGTTCTCCTCGAAGAGGTCGAAGATCGAGGTGATCCACCGCTCGCCGAACCACACCCGCGGCCGCACACCCTGGGCCTTGAGCTCGTCGGACCTGGTGTCGGTCGCCTGCTCGAACAGCGCGATCCTCGTCTCCCGCCACAGCTCCTTGCCGAAGAAGAACGGCGAGTTGGCGCCGATCGCGAGCTGCACGCCGGCGATGGCCTGCGCAGCGTTCCAGTGCGCAGCGAAGGTCTCGGGTGCCACCTGCAGGTGCAGCTGGACACTGGTGCAGGCGGCCTCGGGCGCGATGGTGTCGGCATAGGTCGACAGACGCTCGACGCCGTCGATGGAGATCTGGATGTCCTCACCCCGGGCCGCGAAGACCTGCTCGTTGATCAGCAGGTAGCGGGGGTTGTGGCTGAACGTGGCCTCGGTGAGGTGCTCCGGCCTCAACGTCGGCAGGATCCCCGTCATGACCACGTCGGCGTCGGCCTGGTCGGCCATGTCGTCGGCATGGTTCAGGCTGGCCCGCACCGCCGTCTCCAGCTCGGAGAACACCCGCCCTTCGATCCGGCCCGGAGGGATGTTGATCTCGATGTTGAACTGGCCCAGCTCGGTCTGGAAGTCGTCGTCGGCGATGAGCTCCAGAACCTTGTCGTTGACCATGGCCGGATCGCCGTCCGGGCTCGTGAGGTTGAGCTCGATCTCCAGCCCCATCGTGCGCCGCTCGATGTCGAAGCGTGACTCGGCGAGCATCCGGGCGAACACGTCGAGGCAGCGCCGGACCTTCTGGCGGTACTGCTGGCGGTCCTCGCGCGTGAACTGGGTCTTGTCGACGTCCTGGCCCATGAGGCACCCCTTCCCCGGCCTCCGCTGGGCACAACCTCGCACAGGCCACGGTGGGCCCGCTAGACGCGGGCCGCGATGCCGTTCCGGCCGGTACGCCGAGGGTGGGCGCCGACACGCCGCCCGGCTTGGGGCTGGCTGTCCTACCCCCGCCCTACCGTCGGGGCATGCGCCTGCTGCACACCTCGGACTGGCACCTGGGCCGGTCGTTCCACCGCGAGGACCTGCTGAGCGCCCAGGCGGGGTTCGTCGACTTTCTCGTCGAGACGGTGCGCTCCGAGCAGGTCGACGCGGTGCTGGTGTCCGGCGACGTCTACGACCGGGCCCTCCCCTCGGTGGACGCCGTCGCCCTGTTCGACGACGCGCTGCGCCGGCTGGCCGCCACCCGCACCCGGGTCGTCCTCATCAGCGGCAACCACGACTCGGGACGGCGCCTCGGCTTCGGCTCGGGGCTGATCGACGCCGCCGGCATCCATCTGCGCACCGACGTCGCGGATGCGCACCGGCCGATCGTGCTCGAGGACAAGGACGGGCCGGTGGCCGTCTACGCCATTCCCTACCTCGAGCCCGACGCCGTCCGCGCCGAGCTCGGCTGCGACGAGCGAAGCCACGCAGCGGTCCTCGGCGCGGCCATGGCCCGGGTGCGGGGCGACCTGTCCGGCCGGGCCGGCGCCCGGTCGGTCGTGCTGGCCCACGCGTTCGTCACCGGCGGCGAGACGAGTGAGAGCGAGCGTGACATCACGGTCGGGGGCGTCGCATCGGTCCCGCGGTCGGTGTTCGACGGCATCGACTACGCAGCGCTCGGGCACCTCCATGGCGCCCAACGGCTCTCCGACCGGGTCCGCTACAGCGGCTCGCCGCTGCCGTTCTCGTTCTCCGAGGAGCACCAGACCAAGCAGCTGCTGCTGGTCGAGCTCGGGGACCGACCCGGTGCGCCCCTCTCCGTCGAGCAAGTGCCGACCCCGGTGCACCGGCCGCTGGCCCGGCTCTCCGGCCGACTCGACGACCTCCTCACCGATCCGCGCTGGGGCGGCTTCGCCGGCCACTACCTGCAGGTGACGCTGACCGACCCGGTGCGGCCCCGCGACCCGATGGAGCGACTGCGGTCCCGGTTCCCGCACGTCCTCACCCTCGGCTTCGCCCCCGACGGTGTCGCCGAGACATCGACGTCCTACTCCGCCCGGGTCCGGGGCCGCACCGACGTCGAGATGGCAGCCGACTTCGTCGCCCACGTGCGAGGTCCGGCCGAGCCCGCCGAGGCTGCCTTACTCGCGGCCGGCTTCGAGGCCGTCCGACTGGCCGAGACGAGTCGTTGATGCGGCTGCACCGACTCGAGGTCACCGCGTTCGGGCCGTTTGCGGCCAGCGAACGGGTCGACTTCGATGCCCTCGCCTCATCCGGCCTGTTCCTGTTCACCGGCGCGACCGGTGCGGGCAAGACGAGCATCCTCGACGCCGTGTGCTTCGCGCTCTACGGGGACGTGCCGGGCGCCCGCCACAACAGCCGCTCGCTGCGCAGCGACCACGCTGTCGACGGCGTCCGCACCGAGGTTGTTCTCGAGGTGTCCCTCCGCGGTCGGCGGCTGCGCATCACCCGGTCCCCGCAGTGGGACCGGCTCAAGAGACGCGGAACCGGGGTGACGACCGAGCCCGCCCGCGTCCACCTCGAGGAGTGCGGCACCGCCGGGTGGACCACCCTGTCCACCCGGCTGGAGGAAACCGGCCAGCTCGTGGTGGGTCTGCTCGGGCTCAGCCTCACGCAGTTCTGCCAGGTCGTGCTGCTGCCCCAGGGGCAGTTCGCCGAGTTCCTCCGAGCCGGCGCCGAGAAGCGCCGCGAGCTGCTGGAGAGCCTGTTCGACACCGGTCGGTTCACCAACGTGGAGCGATGGCTCGTCGCCCGCCGGCAAGAGAGCTATCGGGTGCTGGACGAGGCCGACCAGCAGGTTGCGCACGTGCTGGCCCGGATCGCGGAGGCGGCCGGCGTCGAGGTCCCCGATGACGTCGAGCCGACGCACGCGCCCGACTGGGTCGCCGAGCTGCTGGAGGTCGCACGCGTCGCACGCGACGCCACGTTTGCGACCGAGACCCTCGCCGCCGCTCGACACGACGGGGCAATTGCTTCGGTCGAGGCGGCCACGGTGGTTGCCGAGGCCCACCTCCGCCGGACCGCGCTGCACGCCCGCCTGGTGGAGCTGACCGAGGCCGCACCGGCGCACAGCGCCGCCGCTGTGGCCGTCGAGGCAGCCCGTGCGGTCGCCCCGCTGATCCCCCTGGTGGCCGAGGTCGCCCGGCTCCAGGTCGAGCTGGAGGAGGCCAGGTCGGTCGCGGCCGCCGCCGGCCTGCAGCTGTCGGCGGCGCTGAAGGCGACCGGCACGGACGCCGGTGCGGTCTTCAGCCTGCCGCTGCCGGCACCGGGTTCCCTGCAGGCTCTGGCGCGCGACCACCGCGACGAGGTCGGAGGCCTGCGGGCGCTGGGCAAGGACGAGGCGGAGGCCGACCTGCTCACCACGGCGACTGCGGGGCTCGAACAACGGGTCGTCGAGCTCGACAGCCGATCCGAGCGGCTCGCCGCCGAGCTCGAGGCCGCACCCGCCCGACGGGCCGAGCTGGAGGCGGCTCGCGACCGGAGCCAGGCCGCTGCCGCCGGGTTGCCGGGCGCGGTCACCGCCGCCGAGACGGCCGCGGTCCGGCTGGCCGCCGCCCAAGAGCGCGACGCCTTGGTGCTGCGCAAGGTCGCTGCCACCGACCAGCTCCGGACCTGCACCGACGTCGCCCAGACGGCACGCGACCGCTGGCTCGGTCTGCGCCAGTCCCGCCTCGACGGTATGGCAGCCGAGCTCGCCCAGAGCCTGGTGTCCGGCGCCGAGTGCCCGGTGTGCGGGAGCGCCGAGCACCCGCGTCCGGCCGTGGTTGCCGCGGACGCCGTCAGCAGGGACGAGGAGGACGCGGCGGCCGAGTTCCTGGAAACCGCAGAGCGGGACCGCGCATCCGCCACCGAAAGTGTGGCTGCTCTCGAGGCGACCCTCGCCGCCGCCCGGTCGGCGGCGGGCGGCGACAACCCGGTCGACGACCTGCGCGCTACCCACGACTCCGCCCTCGCCGAGGTCGAGCGGCTGACCGTCCTCGCTGGCAACGTTCGTGCCGACGCCGCGGCGCTGGCCGGCTTCGGCGCCCAGCACGAGGGCTTGTTGCAGGAGAGGGTGTCTCTCGACCAGGACGCCAAGAACCTGCGCGCCCAGGTGGCCGCCGACACCGAACGTCTGCACCGCGTGCGTGCGGCCTTGGACCTGGCGCGCGGGGACGACCCGTCCATCGCCGCCCGGGCCGCCCGGCTGGCCCGCATCGCCGAGGACCTCGAGGCGCTGGCGGCGCAGGTCGGCGTCGTCGAGCAGCTCGGCGACCAGGTCGCCGCCGCCCTGCAACGCGCCGAGCGGGCCGCTCTGAAGCGTGGTCTGACCTCCGTGGAGGACGTCGCCATGATGGCCCGCGACGACGAGGAGGTGGCCCGCCTCGACGAGGCCCGTCGCCACCACGACGGCGAGCTTGCCTCCGTCCGCCAGCAGCTCGGCGAACCGGCACTGACCGCGCTGGGCGACTCCCCCGCCCCCGATCTGCAGGTGCTGCGCGAGCAGATGGCCGAGCTGCAGGCGGTCCGGGCCGGCGCCGGCGCTGCCGCAGCAACCGCAGCCGCGCGGTTCGAGTCGCTGTCCAGGCTCGCCAGCGCCCTCGACGAGGTCCTGGCGCGGCGCGGCCCGCTCGCCGAGCACCACCACACCGTCGACGGACTGTCCCGGCTTGCCGAGGGCAAGAGCGCCGACAACCGGTTGCGGATGAGCCTGTCCGGCTACGTGCTGGCGGCCCGGCTCGAGCAGGTCGCCGTCAGCGCGAGCCAGCGGCTGGCGCTGATGTCCTCGGGCCGCTACCAGCTCGTGCACACAGCCGAGGCCGGCAGCGCCCGGGCCAGGGGCGGCCTACACCTGCGCGTGCTCGATGCATGGACCGGTGTCGAGCGCGACCCGACGTCCCTCTCCGGTGGCGAGAGCTTCGCAGCCTCGCTCGCCCTGGCGCTCGGACTCGCCGACGTCGTCACGGCCGAGGCGGGCGGTTCGCTCTTGGAGACGCTCTTCGTCGACGAGGGCTTCGGCAGCCTGGACGAGGAGACGCTCGACGAGGTGATGGGCGTGATGGACGGGCTGCGGGACGGTGGCCGCGTGGTCGGGATCGTGAGCCACGTCGCTGAGCTGCGGCAACGAATCCCCGTCCAGCTTCGCGTAGTCAAGAGCAGGACGGGTTCCACCGTCGAGCAGTGACGACCCGGACCGGCTCCGCAGCAAGCCGGCCGGAGGAGCGCACCGAACCTTGTTGCGTCAGGAGTCAGCCCTTCTCGCGATCCCGCACTCAGGGAGACCGGAGTCCGGATGAGCGTCAGCGCCCGAGCTGGTGAGACCATGCCCGGCATGGTCTCCCTGCGGCGCGGCTTCCGGCCGACCGTGGTGGACGACGGACCCCCGACCCTCGACGACCTCCTCACCCTGGTCGCCCGGGGTGACGGTCCCGCCTTCGAGGTGCTGTACGACGAGGTGGCCAACGCCGTCTTCGGGGTGGTCCGCCGGGTGCTGCGCGACCCGGCGCAGTCCGAGGAGGTCACCCAGGAGGTGCTCGTCGAGGTCTGGCGCACCGCGACCCGGTTCGACCCCGAGCGCGGCAGCGCCACCACCTGGATCCTCACGATGGCGCATCGTCGGGCGATCGACCGGGTGCGCTCCTCGCAGGCCTCCCAGGACCGCGACCTGCGAGTCGCGACCCGCGACCACGTCCGCGACTACGACCAGGTGGCCGAGCAGGTGGAGGCCAGGCTCGAGCAGGAGCAGGTCCGTCGCTGCCTGGAGCAGCTCACGGACCTGCAGCGCGAGTCGATCACGCTTGCCTACTACGGAGGGCACACCTACCGCGAGGTCGCCGAGCTGCTCGACCTGCCGCTCGGGACGGTCAAGACCCGGCTGCGGGACGGGCTGATCCGGCTGCGCGACTGTCTGGGGGTCGAGCCATGAGCGACACCGACCCGCACAGCCTCACCGGTGCCTACGCCGCCGACGCCCTGCCCGACGACGAGCGCCGGGCCTTCGCCGAGCACCTGCAGGGCTGCCCGTCCTGCCGCCAGGAGGTCCTCGAGCTCACCGCGACCACTGCGCGGCTGGCAGCGGCCGCGGCGGAGCCAGCCCCACCCCAGCTGCGCTCCCGGGTGCTGGCCGAGATCCACACGGTGCGCCAGCTCTCTCCCTCGGGAGCGAGGTCGTCCGAGCGAGACCGACGGACGCAGCCGTGGTTCCGTCAGCCGATGGGAGTCGCCGCGTCGTTCCTGCTGGTCGCGTGCCTCGGGTTGGCCGCCTTCGCCCTCAGCGCCCAGCGACACGCCAGTGACGCCGAACAGGCTGCGGCCCGGATCGCCGCCGTCGCGACCGACCCGCACCGTCAGGTTCTCAGCCAGCAGGTGCGCACCGGGGGCTCGACGATCGTCGTCGCCGCCGGCGGCAATGCCGTCTTCCGGGCAGACGGCCTGACGGTCCTGCCGGCGAACCGCAGCTACCAGCTCTGGGTGATGGACGCGGCGGGCGGTGCCCGATCGGTTGCCGTGCTCGGTCGAGGCACCCGGTCGCACCTCGAGCGGTTCATCGCGAACGTGCACCCGGGCGACGCCATCGGTCTCACGGTGGAGCCCAGCGGCGGCTCGGACCGGCCGACCACGTCCCCGGTCGTCCAGGTCCCGATCTCAGCCTGAGCCGGCCCGGGTCACGCAAGCAGGGCGACGGCCCCGGCGAAGACCCGCGGCAGCCGGCTGGCGGCCGGCACGATCCGTGGGCGGACCCTCGGCGACTGGGCGGCACGGAGCAGCAGCCCCGTGAGCATCCGGTAGCGGCGTGTCTCGCGCCGCCACGCCCGCTCGTAACCCTCCGGCCGGCCGGTCAGGACGGCATGCACGGCGGCCGCCGCTGTCGCGAGACCCACGGCCACCCCCTCGCCGGTCAGTGCGTCGACGTAGCCACCGGCGTCGCCGACCAGCAGCACCCGACCCTTCGTCCGGGCCGCGCTGACCTGTCGGAGCGGCCCTGCTCCCCGGACGTCGTCACACGGTTCGGCCCCGGACAGCCGCGCAGACAGGTCGGGGAACTCGCTCAACCGGTCCGCGAAGGACAGGCCCGGGCCACAGAGCACCGCGACGCCCACGACTCCGCCACCCACCGGCGTGACATAGGCCTCCGAGCGACCGGACCAATGCACCTCCACCAGATCGGTCCACGGCTTGACGGCGAAGTGTTGACGCAGTCCGAACCGGGGTGAACCGGGGGCCGGACGCTCGAGGCCCAGGCTCCGGCGTACCGGGGAGTGCAGTCCGTCGGCGGCGATCAACCAGCGGGCGGACATCCCGGCGGCCGTGACCCGCTCGCCGTCCTGGGACACGTCGGTCGCCCAGCCGCGGACCCGGTCGACGCCGAGCTCGTCGGCACGTCGCCCCAACGCGGCCTGCAGGGTCGTGCGGCGTACGCCGAGCCCGGAGCCGGCCCGGAAGCGGGCCTCCGCCTGGTGGTCGGGCCCGACGTAGCGGACGCCGAGGAACGGCTGGCCTGCGGGCGTCACACCGAGGGCATGCAGCCCGTCGACGGCCCCGGGCATCAGCCCTTCACCGCACGCCTTGTCGACCGGGTCGGGGCGCGGCTCCACGACCGTGACGTCGAGACCCGCGAGACGAGCACCTATCGCGGCCGCCAGGCCGACTGGCCCTCCCCCGACGACCAGCAGGTCTCTCATGCCGGCGCGCCGGCCAACGCCTGGTCCTCACACCGGATGCGGACGGTGAGCAGGACCGAGTTGAGCACGGTGAAGGCCACCGCCGTCACCCATGCGCTGTGAACGAGCGGCAGTGCCACGCCCTCCACGACGACGGCGACGTAGTTCGGGTGGCGCAGGAACCGGTAGGGACCTGTGCTCACCAGAGGCAGTCCGGGAACGAGCACCACACGGGTGTTCCACTGCGGGCCCAGCGTGCGGATGCACCACCAGCGCAGGGCCTGCCCGGCCAGCACGAGCACCAGCATCGGCCAGCCGAGCGCCGG